>DASZBM010000010.1:639322-958984 GCA_035944135.1 Acidobacteriaceae bacterium | reverse complement strand
ACTTCACACGCTCTTCCTGCAGCTTGTCGATCGCGACACGCTTCTTACGCTGGTCCTTGGCCTTCAGATTCATCTCCTCAAGCTCTTCATACGACAGCTCGAGAAAGTTGCGGTATTCGCTCGACATAGCACTCCTTGGGGCAGTCATGGCTGCCAATAGATTTTGGGTGGGGTGGAGATCCGCTGTGGCTATGTCCGGGCGTCGCGGGCCGTACTTGCGCCACAAATAAAAATTAGCAGAAAGAGCCGTCAAGTACCACGGCGGATTCCGCGAAAGGGCGCTGCTGATGCCAAAGAGCGCGCAAGAGGGATTTTCACGGACGGGCGCGATTCGTTTGGCGGCTTCGCATGTGATAATTTTCCTTGGGGCGAACGCGCTGTTCGCTATCTCGCCGGTCGGCCAACTCTGGCAAGCGGACACATCTGGAGGAACATTCATTGGGCAAGGACATGGTCCCCAAGCGCCTTTTTTTCACGAAGGGCGTTGGTAAACACAAGGAGCGTTTGACCTCCTTCGAATTGGCGCTTCGTGATGCAGGCATCGCTGCGCAAAATCTGGTGCGCGTGTCATCTATCTTTCCGCCACAGTGCAAACTCGTGACGCGCAAGGAAGGGCTGAAGTATCTGCATCCCGGCGAGGTGGTGTTTGCGGTCGTCGCGGAGAACTCGACGCGCGAGCCGCACCGGCTGGTGGTGAGCTCGATTGGCGTTGCGATCCCGACGGACAAAAACACCTACGGCTATCTGAGCGAGCACCACAGCTTCGGCGAGACAGAAGAGCAGGCCGGCGACTACGCTGAAGAGCTCGCCGCAGAGATGCTGGCGACGACGCTGGACGTTGAGTTCGATCCGGATAAGGGCTGGGACGAGAAGAAAGAGATCTATCGGATGTCGGACAAGATCGTCCGCACGGCAAACGTGACGCAGTCTGCCGTCGGCGATAAGAACGGCCGCTGGACGACAACGATCGCCGCGGCGATTCTGATCTTCGACGACAAGTAATTTCAGCGCAGGAGAAAAGAGAGGCGCTGGTCCCAAGCCAGCGCCTTTTGCTGTTTTCAAGTTTTGATATGATAGTCACATTGAGGTGACCACATGAGGAGCGCGAAAAAAGTTCAAGCGAAAACCGCACGCTCGCGCGCTGCTAATCGCCTGGACGAGCAACCGGTCGCTGCCGCCAAGGCGAAAGCGGAGTTCCTCGGCCTCATCGAGCGCGTCAGCACCGAACGCCGTCCGGTGACAATCACCAAACGGGGAAAACCCCTTGTTCAGATCGTCCCTATAGATAGCCGTATCATCGATGATCCCTTCGGCTGCATGAAAGGGTCCGTCAAGGTCGTGGGCGATATCGTCGGACCCGAGCCCGACCTTTGGGAAGCGATGGCATGATCCTGCTCGACTCCCACACTTTCGTGTGGCTGGCCGGCGGAGATAAGCGGCTGGGCTCGGAAGCACGAAGGCTTATCCGCGAAGCATTCCGCGACGACTCTCTTTATCTTTCCCCAATCTCGCTCTGGGAGATCAGTTTGAAGACGTCTCGCGGGAAGATGCTTCTAGATCGACCGTTGCGCCCATGGATGAACGATGCACTTCGTCTCACACGAGCCCGTCTGGTTCCCATCACGCCGGAAATAGCGATCGAGTGTGCCGAGCTTCCTGCCGAATTCCACGGCGATCCCGCAGACCGCATCATTGCATCGACCGCCCGAGTAGCTTCCCTGCAGCTCCTGACGGATGACGGCAAGCTTCTTGACCTGGCCAGCAAAGGTTATTTCCGCGCACAGCGCATCTGAGGTGCATTTATGCAGAACTCCACTCGCGTTGCGTTAATTCAGATGGGTTGCGAGGCCTCGACCGAGGCGAACCTCGCCAAAGCTGTCGATCGCGTGCGCGAAGCAGCGAAAAACGGCGCTCGCCTGATCTGTCTTCCCGAGTTGTTTCGAGCTCAATACTTCTGCCAGCGCGAGGACCATGCGCTGTTCGATATCGCCGAGCCGATTCCGGGTCCATCGACAAAGGCGCTGAGCGAAGTAGTTCGTGAGCACAAGCTCGTCGTCATCGCGAGCCTCTTCGAACGCCGCACAGCAGGGCTGTATCACAACACCGCCGCGGTGCTCGATTATGCAGGAGACGCGGCGAAGGACAACGTCGTCTCGCTCTATCGCAAGATGCACATCCCCGATGATCCGCTCTACTACGAGAAGTTTTACTTCACACCAGGCGATCTCGGATTCCAGGCGCAGCGGACTTCTGCCGGTCCGATTGGAACACTAGTCTGCTGGGATCAGTGGTATCCGGAAGGCGCGCGCGTCACCGCACTGAAAGGCGCAGAGACGCTGTTCTTCCCTACTGCCATCGGCTGGCACCCCAGCGAAAAGCAGGAGTTTGGCGAGCGCCAGTACGACGCCTGGCAGACGATTCAACGCGCGCACGCAATCGCAAATGGCGTCTTCGTTTGCGCGGTCAACCGCGTGGGGCACGAGCATGGCGACGTGCAGCTCCCGGATGGAACGACGCTCAAAGGCCCGGAAGGCGCCGGGCTGGAGTTCTGGGGCGGGTCGTTTATCGCGGACCCGTTCGGCAGGATTCTGACCCGGGCCTCGCATGACCGGGAAGAGATTCTGTACGCGGAGCTTGACCCGAGAGAGGTCGAAGTGACGCGCCAACACTGGCCGTTCCTGCGCGACCGCCGGATCGATGCCTACGGCGGGATCACGAGCCGGTTTCTGGATTAGAGGGTTTCGCAAGATCAATTTTCCAGTTTGAAACTGTTTCCAAGTCACGTTCGTACCGTGTATAAAGCGAACGCCGGGTGAAATCTTCCTTTGCGCTGCCTTGAACTGAGCGCGGGATGTTTTCCGCGGCGAAGCATTTACCGGAGCGTACTCAACGTGAACATCCCCATTCGCCGTCTTGCCGTCACCTTCGCTGCTCTCTTCGCTTTTTCCGCTGCGGGCCTCGCACAGCGTGAACCGCTCAAGCCGAGTGGCACGGGCGCAGTCCCTCCGCGCACATGGGTGGACAAGGACACGGGTCATCGCGTTTGGCGCATGACGGACGAGCCCGGCTCTTCCGGTTTCTACTTCAACATCAATGCATACACCCCTGATCTGAAGACGATGATCTATACAGCGCCGGACGGCATTCACGGGCTCGATCTGGCGACGCGCAGGACGTGGCTCATCGTTCCGAATCCCCCGCGTCCCGCGGACGAGACGAACCAGCAGTTCCGGTTTGGCGGTGTGCACGCGATCATCGCGGGTCACAAGACCAACTCCGTGTTTTTCAGCAAGGCCGATCCGCAGACGCATGTTGTTTCGCTCTACAAGGCGGACGTTTATAGCAAAGAGGTGACGAAGCTCTGCGATCTTCCGCGCGGGATGAGCGTCGCGACGATCAACGCCGATGAGACACTCGGCGCCGGCACGATCTTCGACCACCCGGAGTCTGCCACAGATTACGGACAGAATCGCGTGAACCCGAAGGGCCAGGCCGGTCCGCTGGTGCAGCCGCTGAACAAGGGCCAGATGATGGAGCAGCGGCTGGCTGCGCACATTCCGCTCACGCTCTACACGATCAATCTGCAGACCGGGAAACTGTTTCCGCTCCTGCATTCGACGGACTGGGTCAATCACCTGCTGTTCTCGCCGAGCGATCCCACGCTGCTGATGTACTGCCACGAAGGCCCATGGCAGAAGGTGGACCGCATCTGGATGATCCACACCGACGGCACGCACAACACGCTGATTCACAAGCGGCGCATCGCGATGGAGATTGCCGGGCACGAGTTCTGGGGGCTCGACGGCAAGACGATCTGGTACGACTGGCAGCCCATCAAGGGGCAGGATTTCTATCTCGCCGGTTACGATCTCGCCAACGGCCGCCGCACGGCCTACCACATGGAACGCAACGACTGGTCGATTCACTTCAACCTGACGAAGGACCTCGATCTCTTCTGCGGCGATGGCGGTGATCCAGGCCAGGTCGCGAAGGCTCCAGACGGCGAGTGGATCGAGCTGTTTCACCCGCACCTCGTCAACACGACGGGCGCGATCAACGATCCGGATTTCTTCCAGCCCGGCTACTTCACGAGCGAGCACCTTGTGAATATGGCCTGGCACGACTATCACCAGGAGCCGAACGTGCGCTTCTCGCCCAATAAGAAGATGGTCTTCTTTACGAGCAATATGTTTGGGCCGGAGTACGTGATCGGCGTCGAGGTCGACAAGGCCGTGAACCCTAAGCCGAGCGAGATCCTCTCCACACCGGAGCTGGCGAAGAAGTACAACCCGCATGTGCCGGTGGACACGAAGGCGATCGCGAAGTAGACCGAGCACTAATGAGTGCGCCGTTCGCTTTCGCGGGCCGCGTTTTCATTTCGCCTGCATGTTCGCACGGTCTTGTTCTGCGAAAATAGACATGAATGTCGCAACCGGAAAATAACCGCTATCGTATGCCCGCTGAGTGGGCTCCGCATGCTGCAACCTGGATAGCCTGGCCGCACAATCCTGAGGACTGGCCGAAGAAATTTCAGCCGATCCCCTGGGTCTACTGCGAGATCGTGCGCTGGCTTTCGGGCGTTGAGGATGTGCACATCCTCGTGAACGATGCCGCGGCGGAGAAGCGTGCCTACGGCATGCTGAAGCGGCAGGGCGCGAACCTGGCGCGCCTGCATTTTCACCCCTGGGCGACGGATCGCGTATGGCTCCGCGATTCCGGTCCGATTTTTGTGAAGAACTCAGACGGCAACCTCGCCATCACGAACTGGCGCTTCAATGCGTGGGCCAAATACGACAACTGGCACAACGATGACCAGATCCCGGAGCACGTCGCGAAGCTCTACGGCATGCGCAGCTTCGAGCCACACGTGAAGCTTGCCGACGGCACCGAGCAGAGGCTCGTCCTCGAAGGTGGAAGCATCGACACCAACGGCGCGGGCGTTCTGCTCACAACTGAGGAGTGCCTGCTGAGCGACGTGCAGCAGCGCAATCCGGGCATCTCGCGGGAGCAGCTCGAAAGCGCGTTCGCAGAGTATCTCGGGATTGAGAAGGTGATCTGGCTGAACCGCGGATGCGCGGGTGACGACACGCACGGCCACGTTGATGACATCACCCGCTTCGTCGCCGAGAACACCATCCTCACCGCGGTCGAAGAGAATACGGCGGACGAGAATCATCTTCCGCTCGCCGAGAATCTCGAACGCCTGCACGCAGCGCGCAACCTGCGCGGTGAGCCGTTCACCATCAAAAGACTGCCGATGCCCGCGCCTGTCATCTTCGAAGGACAGCGGCTGCCTGCAAGCTACGCGAACTTCTACATTGCAAATGGATTGGTATTGGTCCCCACCTTCAACGACCCCAACGATCGCATCGCGCTCAACACCATCGCCGATTGCTTCCCCGACCGCGTCGTGACCGGCATCCACTGCACCGATTTCATCTGGGGCCTGGGCGCGCTGCACTGCATGACCCAACAGGAGCCCGCGTAGCGTTCCACGCAATACCACGCTCGGCCATTGCCTAACTTGAGACCCGCCCTGCTTGCACAGGCCGGGCGGTCAATAAACTGGCTTTGATGTCCCGGTTTTCTTCGCTTTCGTTTGTTGTCGGCGCATTGGGTCTCGGCCTGCTTTGCGGGTGTGAAGTCCCTGTCAACCTGCCGGGCCATGCAGACAGCTCGCCCGTTTCGAGTGGCGCGCTGGAAACCCACTACTCGCCGACCGAAAACCTCGAGCACTACGACCTGGCCCTCCTGCGCTCAGCGCACAAGTCCATCGATCTATGCGGCTTCAGCTTCACCGACGAGGCCGTCGGAGATGCGATCACCAGCGCAGCCCGGCGCGGCGTGCGGGTTCGTGTGTATCTCGACCGCAGCCAATCGGACGACGAGCTGGAGCGCGCGGCGAAGCACGACGGCGCACCGAGGCCGACCGCCCGGAAGCGCGACGTCCAATTTGCGGATGGATTCTTCGACGAGCAGGACGTCCCCGACGCAACCACCGAAGCGGTGATTGCGCGCCTTGCGGCGACGCCAAACGTCGAGGTCAGGATCAAGCACTCGCGCGTGCTGATGCACCTGAAGTCCTATGCCGTGGACGGCCAGACGCTGCGTTCCGGCAGCGCGAACTTCTCTCCCAGCGCGCTGAAGCGCCAGGACAACGATCTCGTGCTGACGCGGGATGCAGCCAGCGTGCGGCGATTTGAGCTCGATTTCAACCAGCTCTGGGCACGGCCGGATAACGAGCACCTGCAACCGCAGTCATAGCCATCCCATAATCTATTTGTAAATGAGTTCTCTTCCCTCTTCGGCGCGCCTGTCTGACGCAGCGCTCATGCAGCTCGCCATCGAACAGGCCCGCGCTGCCGAGGCTGCCGGGGAGGTCCCCGTCGGCGCAATCGTCGTCGCGCCGGACGGATTCACCATCGTCGGGCGTGGATGGAATCGCGTGATCCAGGACAACGATCCCACCGCGCACTGCGAAATTGTGGCGATGCGCGAGGCTGGCCGTGCTCTCGGAAATTACCGGCTCACAGGATGCACGCTCGTCTGCACGCTCGAGCCCTGCTCCATGTGCGCGGGCGCAATTCTGCATGCCCGCATCGCGCGGTTGCTCTACGCCGCGCGCGATCCTAAGGCCGGGGCCTGCGGCAGCGTGCTCAGCGTGATGAACCATCCAGCACTGAATCATCGCGTTGAAGTCGTGGAAGGCGTCTTGGCAGAGGAGTGCGGGACGATGCTGAGTGATTTCTTTCGTCGCCGCCGAGCCAACGCAGGCACCGTCTAAACGGCATCACACTCTGTCATGGAGGCAAAGCCATGGCAACCAGAAGCGCCCGCACGTCTCACGCAAAGTCGCCCGCCAAGCGATCCTCTTCCAGCTCCACGGCGAAGAGGACCTATCCAACCAAACCTGGAAAGCGCTCCACCACACCACCCTCGCGCCGCTGGTCGGCAAAGGTAAAGACGGATTCGACGAAGCCGGGCCCGGGCCTCTTCAAAAAATCTGCAAAGGAGATTGCCGAAGGCCTGTCCAAGAAGTCCGTATCCCCCAAGGGACCAGGCCAGGCGATGCAGATGCTCAGCTTCTACGAGAACCGCGGCGGCAAGAACCTGTCCAGCGAGCGCAAGCACACTCTCGAGAATGCCAAAGACATTCTCCGTGAGAAGGAAGGCAAGAGCTCTTCGCGACCCCACAGCCGCAGCACAAGCAGTTCGAGAAGCAAAAGCAGTTCGGCAGCTAAGAGCGGATCGAAGCGTAAATCCACCGCAAGCTCACACTCGCGGCGCTCGACAAAGAAGTCGAGCTGACACTCAAAGAAAAGGCGACTTGAACGATGGCCGGAAGATTTGACGGAAAAGTAGCGGTAGTGACCGGATCATCTTCCGGCATCGGACAGGCGATTGCGGTTCGGTTGGCGAGCGAGGGCGCGGCTGTGGTCATCGACTACCGCAGCCGTGACCAGGGCGCGGCCGATACCGAAAACATGATCAAGTCCAAAGATCCACAGGCGAAGTTCATCACCGTGATGGCCGACGTGACGAAGGTCGCCGACACTAACAATCTGATCGAGCAGGCGTGGTCGCAGCTCGGCGGATGCGACATCCTCGTCAACAACGCAGGCGTTGAAAAGGGTGCGAACTTCTGGGACGTGACGGAAGAGGACTACGACATGGTCCTCGACGTAAATCTCAAAGGCGTCTTCTTTCTCACGCAGGCATTCGTTCGCAAACTGCGCGATGCGAAAAAGCCCGGCCGCGTCATCAACATCTCATCGGTGCACGAGGACATGGTGTTCCCACACTTCCCCACCTACTGCGCGTCCAAGGGCGGACTGCGCATGCTGATGCGGGACCTCGCGGTAGAGCTCGGTCCGCTTGGCATCACGGTGAACAATGTCGCCCCGGGAGCGATCATCACACCCATCAACAAGTCGCTCCTGGACGACAAGAGCAAGCTGGATCCACTGCTCAGAAACATCCCGCTGGGGCGCATGGGAACGTCGGACGAGGTGGCCGGGCTGGTGGCCTGGCTGGCCTCAGACGAAGCAGCGTATGTCACTGGATCAACGTACTTTATCGACGGGGGCCTCATTCGCAACTATCACGAACAATAGGCGGAGGGCGTCGTCTATGCCGGATCGGAGAGAATAGCTATATGGGGCTTGTTGTTTACTCTGCTGACTGGTGCCGCGACTGCCGCGAGGCCAAGCGGTTTCTAACCAAACACTCGATTGCATACCACGAGATCGACATCGAACGCACGCCCGGCGCGGCGGAGGAAGTGATCCGCCACACCGGCAAACGCGCCATTCCACAATTCGTGCTCGATGGCAGGTGGATTCAGCCGTACAGGCCCGGACGCGGATTCCTTCACGCCGAGATGGCAGAGCTGTTCGGCGTCACAAACGACTAGCTCAGGCCGTCCCCGCGCTTTCCGTGCCCACCGACATCTGCGTCGACGGCGCCGCACTGTGATTCACAGCTCGAATCGAATGAATGAGCCGGTCACTCAGCCGCTCGAGCTCCTGGATATGCTCCGCAACCAGCGAGCGGAGAAGCTGATCGCCTGTAGGTGTGAGCTTGATGATGGAGCGGCGCAGGTCGCGTTCGTCCGTATGACGACGCACGAGTCCTGCACGTTCGGCGCGGTCGACAAGCTCGACGGTGCTGTTGTGGCGCAGAACCATCCGGTCGGCGAGATAGCTGACAGAAGCGGGCTGGCTGGGGGGCGCGGCAGCGATCACCTGCAGAAGTTGATACTGCTGCGCCTGAATGCCGTGGCGCTCTGATGAGATCTCGCTGAAGCTTAGGAATTGCCGCAACTGGAAACGAAATTCCGCGAGTTCCCTCAGCCGTGGAATCTCTGCATTACCGTTGCTTCCGTTCTCTTCCATAAGCTGCCCCTCCATTCTATCGGGCGACGATTTGCGAATTACATCTCCAACTGCAGGTACGGCTACACTGGAGAAGGCGTTCCGTTGAAGGGCCCTTGTGGCTGCGATATTAGCCGGGGAGCTCTGAGTTGGCAACGCTTTAGGTTCCATAACATCCTCCTCACCTTATCCTTGGAGTCCCGATGATCCCCCGCTACACCCGCCCGCAGATGGCCTCCGTTTGGTCCGAGCACAGCCGCTTTGAAAACTGGCTGCGGGTCGAACTGGCGGCGACCGAAACGCTCGCTCGAGCAGGAATTGTTCCGGCCGAGGCTGCGGCTGCGATACGTGCACGAGCTAGCTTCACCGTAGAACGCATTCACGAACTTGAATGTGATCTGCGTCACGACGTATTGGCCTTCACCACAGCGGTGGCGGAAAAAGTGGGCCCTGAAGCTCGCTGGCTGCACTACGGTCTCACCTCCACCGACGTTGTCGATACGGCGCAGGCACTCGCTCTTCGTCAGGCTTCCAGTTTGATTCGTTTTGGCATTGTGCGACTTCGCGACGTTTTGCGCAAGCGTGCAATTGAGTTCAAACACACGCCGACGATCGGCCGCACGCACGGAGTTCATGCAGAACCAACGACTTTCGGGCTGAAATTGCTCCTTTGGTACTCCGAGATAAATCGGAACCTGCGAAGGTTCGACGCTGCCGCCGAAGACCTCCGCGTGGGCAAACTTTCAGGCGCCGTCGGCACTTTCGGCCACCTGGAGCCGGAACATGAGGCCGCCATCCTCAAGGAACTGGAGCTCCGTCCGGCGGCCATTGCAACGCAAGTCCTGCAGCGCGACCGCCACGCCGCATATCTGTGTACGCTCGCCGTACTTTGCTCCACGCTGGACAAGATCGCCACGGAGGTGCGGCACCTGCAACGCACCGAGGTCCGAGAGGCCGAGGAGTTCTTCTCTGCCAAGCAGAAGGGCTCGAGCGCGATGCCGCACAAGCGAAACCCCATTACCGCCGAGCAGATCTCTGGCCTCGCGCGAGTGGTGCGTGCCAATGCGCAGGTCGGCCTTGAAGACGTCGCATTGTGGCACGAGCGCGACATCTCGCACTCGTCCGCGGAACGTGTAGTCCTGCCGGATTCAACGACTCTGACCGACTATCTTCTCGACAAAACGGCGACCATGATCGAGCGGTTGCTCGTCTACCCCGCGAGGATGCTGCGCAATCTCGAGTCGACCCACGGACTCGTCTACTCAGGGCAGCTCCTTCTGGAACTCGCCGGCTCCGGTATGAGCCGCGAAGACGCCTACCGGCTCGTTCAAGGCCACGCCATGGACGCCTGGACGAACGAGAAGAATTTCCGCGAGCTCGTACAAAACGATCCCGAAATTACAACGCGGCTTTCCAACGAGCAGCTTGCAGAGGTGTTCAACTATCGCCGGCAGTTGAGAAACGTAGACACGATCTTCGAGCGTGTATTAGCCGAGGACGCCGACCTGGATTAAGCCAGCTCGCAACCTGATGCGCCAATCAGCGCGCTGACGACGGCTCCTCGGCCGGTGTGCTCAGGCATGAATCCACGTCGAAGTCTTCATCCTCCGCGCTGTAGAGCAGCACGGCGTAGCCTGCGACCTCGACATACAGACACGACTCGCACAGCCGCCGCCCTGTCAGTGCCAGAAAGCGCTTCAAATCAGGCAGCTTGCCATCGTCGTGCAGCGCCACCGTGAACTCGCGGTGCTCGCCGTACGACTGGCTTCCGTCCTCCTCGCGCCAATATCCTGAGACCGTTCCCGACGTCACGGTGTAGCCGCCGAAATGTTCTACCAGGTACACGTGGACAGACTGCTCGATCGTGCCCCCACCAGAGCACGGCTCCTTCAGCTTGAGCGAAGGCAGCAGGAAGCGGACGTTCTTTCCGAGTGGTTGTTCGCGAAGGTTCATCTTCACCCGAATCCACTCATAGGATGACACAACGCCAGCCTGCGAAGGGCTCGGATCTCAGTTGTTTCCAGCAGGAACGAACAGCTCCGAGGGAATCCGCTCCGACGGATCAGGAATCCGGGTATCCACCGCCGGCGGCGGACCCTGGGGAGTCATGAGGTTCAAAGGCAGCGGAGTCCGCATCGCCACGCCCGAGGGCGTCGGCAGCGGCAATGACGGTGGCGACACATGCTCCAGCGCGTCGACGTCCGCCGATTCTTCCGCGCCTACCGCCGTCTGCCGCAGGTCAAGCACCGGCGCGTTCCGCGGCATGTCAAAACGCCCGTGCCCCATATACGCGACGAATACGATCCCCGTGACCACAGGCGACAGCACGACGAGGGGAACGCCATAGCGCTTCAGCAGGCTCTCCGTCACGCCCTGCACACCATACGACCGCGGTATGGAACCCGGCACCTGCGGAATCCTGAAGACTTGAAAATCCACACCCGGGTGCTTGGAGGCATAGTGCGTCAGCGCGCGCGCCACCGACTTCGGCGTCGTCAGCCCGAAGTCCGCGACGAAGTTGCGCCGGATCGCGTGCGGATACAAAAGATTGATCGTGGTTCGCGCAAAATCCGCACAGTTCCGGAAAGCCCCGTTGTAATGTTCCACATTGTGGCGATCATTGAAGATCGCAATCAGGCGCGCATCCTGCTCCGGGGTCGTCGCCAGGCTGAAGCCATAGATCGTGCGGTCGTAGGCTGAGCCCGCCAGCTCATACCAGTTCCCCTCCGGCGTGCCTCCATTCGGCAAATCCGGCGCAACTGACTCCAGCGCGTGCCGCCGATACAGGTCCCGCAGCAGGGTCTCCTGCTCCCGGTTCATCGTCTGCGGAATGTCGGCCGGCGACTCCACAGCGTACAGGTACGGCAGCAGCGGAACGGCGATCCAGTCATGATTCGTGATGCCGTCATACCGGCTGATCACCACGCCCAGCTCACCCGGCGCGCACGGACGAAGCTGGACGGGACTGGCCGCGCACACATGATCCAGGTAAAGCGCGGCATGGCCAGTAGGATTCACCACCCCCAGCCCGCCATACGGCTGCTCCAGCAGCAACGACACGGACGCGTGCGCCGGAATTGCCGCCACAATCAACAGGGCAATCGCGAGGGAGACGCCTCGCGCGAGGCGCTGAATCAAACACGCTCCCAGGCCCATTTCCGGGGTAGCGGCGCGGGGGGGCGCTTTGCTGCGACGGAATTCTGCCATAAAAAAGTTAACCGTAAGTCGAGGCAAATGTCGCTGCGACTTTTTCCAGAAAGGCCCAAAAGCTCCTTCCGGACGTAGATAATGACGCAGGAACTGGTTAGAAAGTGGACAAACCTCTGCGAATTTTGACTTTAGCCGTGACCGGCGCAAGCGGCTCGGTGCTTGCTATTGAGATGCTGCGCGCCTTGGCCGCTGACGACCGAGTCGGCCGGGTACACCTCATTATCTCACCCGGCGCCCTTCGAGTGCTAGCCGAGGAGACCGGAATCAATGGCCGCAAGTCATTGACAGACAAGCTACTTGGAGGAAAGTCCAAGGATCAGGCCACGCACAAGATCGTCCACCATGCGCATGAGGACATCGGGGCTCCGATCGCCAGTGGATCCTACCCCTGCGACGCCATGATCGTGCTTCCCTGCTCCATGGGCACGCTGGCCGGCATCGCCCACGGGATAGCCGGAAACCTCGTGGAACGAGCCGCCGACGTCTGCCTCAAGGAGAAGCGGCGGCTGGTGCTCTGTGTCCGCGAGACGCCTCTGAACCTCATCCACATCCGCAACATGGCTGCGGCCGCCGAGGCCGGAGCCACCATTTTCCCGGTGATCCCCACCTTCTACAACGAGCCCAAAACCACCGACGACATCGCCCGGAACTTTGTCCACCGGGTGCTGCAGCACGTCGGGCTGCCGCAGTCCGACGCGTTCGTCTGGGGAGCCGATTCGCATTCCGAGTAGCCACGAACGCTTCCAGTCGGCGCCTCGCTGACCTGCTGACTCGCTGGTCTTAATGCATCGACTGCAGCGTGCGAACGCTGCCCGTCGGCACCGGATTCGCCTTCAGGAAATCCGCCGTCGCCTGCGCCGCACGCGCCGAGCAGCGGTTCGGCGCCAGGTGGCCGCAACCCGCAAGAATATCGAGTTCGGAAGACGGAACGAGCTGGTGCATCTGCTGCCCAACGGAGAGCGGAATCAGCTTATCGTCCGCTCCCCACACGATAAGCAGCGGCTCGGACAACGAAGAGACCCGGTTGGTGAGAAGGTCATTTTCAGTCATCGAGCTTAGGTTCTTGTCGACCGTCCACTGCATGTTCTGGATCGCGCGAAGAAGATCGCGGCGAACGTAATTCGGAATCGGCTTCGCATCCGGCTCCATCACGGAGAACAGGCGCTGCACGTCATCCGTCGTCTGTGGCTCGAACAGCTTCCTCGGCTCGCTGATATTGAAGCGAAGACCGGCCGGATCATAGACCACAACCCGGTCGACGACGTCGGGGTGATCCAGCGCAAGCTTCAGGGCGATCCACCCACCCATCGACCAGCCGCCAACGTCGGTCTTTTGCAGGCCCAGCGCTTGAATAAAGTCATAGACAAACTTTGTCTCGCCGTTGACGGAGTAATCGCCATCCTGCGGCTTCGGAGAGCGGCCATAGCCGAGCAGATCCGGCGCGTACACGTGGAAGCCGGCACGCTTCAGGCGCTTCAGCATCGGCGCCCAGGCCTCATCGCGATCGCCGAGACCATGAACCAGAACAATCGGAGTTCCGCCGCCGGGAATGCGCGGCTCGGCCTCGTAGTAGTGCACCCGGCCTTCGGGTGTCAGCACATAGTTGCTCTGCACATGCGACAGGAACAGGCCGAAATGCGTCGCCTGCCTCGTGACCCAGATAGGACGCACGAAAAACGCAACCGCCAGCAGAACTGCCAGCACCAATACGGCAAGCACAATACGGCCCAGCGTTCTCATCGGGGTAACGCAACTCCTCTTCCGCGTCTCTCTTGGATTCAATGTACAACCCAGAGGTCCCCGGCGTGCGAGCAGGAATCTCCGTCTACCCTCTACCCGTTATCCTCTACCCTTTGTCACTAGCGGTACGGCTTGCCGAACTCCTCGGCGAAGACCGTGTGTGCGATATCGAAGCGTCCGCCGTTGAACTTGTCCGGTCCTTTGAGATGTCCGATGGCGAGCAGAGCCACGACCCAGTAGCTCATCGGCAGGCGCAGCGTCTCGCACACCTTGCTCTGCTCAAAGCCCTCCATCGGTGCCGTGTCATAGCCCAGCACCTCGGCCATCAGCATCATGGACGTGAATGCCAGCATCACCTGCTTATTCAGCCACGCCGTCATCTGGTCGTGCGAAAAGCTGGAAAGATACGCCGGGACGCTGGTCGCGGCCTGCGCTGCATAGCTCTCCGGCATGCCTGCTGCACGCCCCATCCGCAGCATCTCATCCAGGTCGCGCCGCCAACCATCGCGATCTCCGCAAGCCACAATCACTGCCGACGCCTCTTCCACCTTGGCCTGGTTGTAGCTCGCCGCCCGCAGCCGTCGCCGCTGCTCCGGGTGCTGCACCACGATGAAGCGCCATGGCTGCATGTTGTACCCACTCGGAGCATTCAGGCCGGCTTCGAGGATCTGCCGGAGGTCGCCGGGAGGAATCGGCTCTCCGTCGAAGCTGGGCGTCGCCCGCCGCTGGCGAATCGCTTCGGCGAGCGATCTTGGTGCATTGGCCATTTCTTTCATTCCTCCACGCGAATTGCGCTCTTGAGCATATTAGCCGCAAACACGCCCTAGAGAACGGTACCGCCTAGAGCATTTCTCCTGAAGGTGCCGTCAAGGCGAATACCGTCGGTGCGTTTTCTCTCAAAGAAAACGACCTCCGCAGATTTCTGACGAACGATGGTGTCAGGAGACATGCTTTAGTGAATCTCGGCAAAGTTAAGTTCGGTCGCGAAAGGAGTCTGTCCTGTAACTTCCGCGAACACGGTAACACCGGAGAAGCCTTCGCGGAGCTCAGGATGCGCGGTAAGCAGGGCCGACGCAGCCGCTACATTCCGAACATGCGCCGCATCGCCGCCGAGTGCGGAATCAGCGCGATACCGCAGCACCAGATCAACACCTTTACCGTCGTCCGTCACCGCACTTCCTAGCGAAGTGAGATGAAATTCGGAGCCATCCCTGGCTTTGATCACCAGTGGATTCTCCGCGCTGATGCCATCGCTCAGCTCGCCCGGCGCGTTGTTGCGGCGCTCGCTGCGAAGCTGATCGAGGTGCGTCGTGCTCACAAAGTTTGCCGGCCGCAGAAGCTGGTCTGCCTCTCCATAGAGCACCCACGCCAGCCACTTCTTGCCGGCCTTCGCATCCGCCCGCGCCGTCGTCCAGTACCACAGGCCGTCGTGCCCGGCCGCCGTACGCGGGTGGGGATAGAAGCCCGCCATCTTCCACGCGCTTCCCTGCTGGACAAGCAGCACCGGAAGCAGCCACGGACGCTCACCCTCAGCCTCGACAATCGCGAAGGAGTAGATGCCTGGCGGAAGTCCCGGGATCACGAAATCCACCTCGGACGCACTGCCCGACAACGCGCAGGCGAAGTCCGCCTCGGAGTTGTCCCCTGCCTTGCGAGCGCTGGCATCCAGGCGATAGACCTGCGCCACGCGAAGCGTATCGGCGGCGATTGCTGCCGAGGTCTGGTGGAGCACGAAAGCAGTCGTGTCGAAGTTGGAGGAGATGTCAGGCGTGCTCATCGAGCGCACGCGCTCGGCATCATTTGCCTTGACAGCCGTTGCGAGCGCCAGCGCGTCGTTCGCTATGGTTTGGCGCACGTCGCCGGACATCGCGGACTGCGTGGTGCAGGTGGAGGGCTCCGATTGAGCAAACGCCTGAAACGCGATGCAGAGACCCGCAACGGCCAGCAAACAAAGGGAACGATTGGCTCCAAGACCAGTGGCTCCAGGACGAGCCGGAAGAATTCGGGGGCCGTTACTAAGCACGTCGCGCAGAGGAGGTCTCCTGAGGAAGTCGCTCGGCTGCCTCAGCATACGGGCGCACACCGCCTTGCGTCCAGCAGCGGGCCAATGGTCAAAGCCGGAGCGTATTCTGAACGCGATGCCGCTTTTCGAGCTACCTCCGCCTCGCAGTCCACGTCCCATTAGAACGATGTGGTGCAGAACGATGGGGTTTGCGTACAGAGCAGCGGTGCCGTGGAAGTGGATGATTGCCGGCCTGTGCAGCGTTGCGATTGCGGCAGGCGCGCAAACGGGTTCAAGGCTCCCGGCGAATCCACCCACGTCGATGTTGAACCAGAGTTCGATGCCCCCGATCGCCGCCGCTCCAGGTGGAGCGAACCAGCAGCAGCGGCACCGCGCACGCGTGATCTATACCGACGGAATGCTGCAAATTCGTGCCGATAATTCGAGTTTGAACCAGATTTTGCGCGATATTTCGCGCCAAACCGGCATGAAAATCATCGGCGGCGTAGCGGATCAGCGCGTTTATGGCAGTTATGGCCCGGCGCCCGCAGCAACTGTGCTCCAAACGCTCCTCGACGGCACAAACACCAACATGTTGCTGCAGGAAACGCTGGATCACACTCCCGAGCAGTTAGTGTTATCGCCCCGAAGCGGAGGGGCCACACCGCCCGGACCAGGCTCCGCCAGCTACGACGTGACCGAGACCGAACCGGAGCTCCCACTGCCCGGCGCAGCGCAGCCCTCGCAGCCTGCACAGCCGGTCGCGACGACGAACACGACACCTGCACCATCAACTCCACCGAGCATGCCGCAGCCGGCGAATAATGTGCTCGGAAGTCCAAACAACGTTTCGCCAACCGCATCGACGCTGCCGGTCACGAACTCGGTTCCGGTGAATACGTTGCCGACGCCCTCGACGGCGCAGCCGGTCAGCGGGATTGTGGACGCACCGAATCCGCCGCCTGCCGGGAGCACGACCGAGGGGTTTACGAGCCAGACGACGAACGGCAACCCGAACACGGCACCGCCGGCAACGGCTACAAGCGGGGCGAAGACGCCGCAGGAGATTTACGAGGAATTGAAACAACTGCAGCAACAGCCAGCGAAGACAAATCCGCAGGCAAATCCACAGGGATCCTCAGCGCCGCAGTAGCGTGGGATTTCGCCTTTTGTTCCACGTGGAACAGTTAAATGCGGCCGGCGCAGATTATGTGCGCGCGGATTATGCAGGTTCAGATTTGGTGGAGCTAGATCTCGGCCTTGGCGGGGGCAGCGGCGGTGTGCACGGTTGCGGCGGTGCGGCCGGCCATAACGTGAAAAAATCCGAGGCAAACGCCGTAGGCCGCAAGGACGCCGAACGCCAGCGAAGCAAGAATTGCGCAACCTAACATCAACGTGATCAGCATCTTGAGGTCCTTCCAGCCTGTCCCCGCAAAAAGCCTGCGGTGAGGTGGCCCGCTGCGGCGTTCAACCGTTTGACGTGCCAGCCACAGACAAGTCTGAGGCTTACAGTTCGCCGTGTCTCTGGAAAACTAGCACCCACTATTGGCGACCGCGATTCCCCGACCGCGTTATGACGTGCGTGTGCGACTCGTGTACGACCAAAGGCATGTGCGGGGATGGGTGTGGCGGCCTGGAAGAAAGACAAAAGCAGATCCCCTACGGGGATGACAACCAAAAAAGCAAAGACGATCAAGCCCGCGAAGACGGCAAGGGCGCCACTGGATCGGCGCCGAGCGGGTGACTTATCGGAGGAAGGGCGGCGGAGCTTGTATCCTAGGAAGATGGCCGGAAACGGCCAATGCACGCCTATGAGTCTCACTCACATCCATGTGCGCGGCGCCCGGCAGCACAATCTGCGGGACGTGTCGGTATCGATCCCACGGAATTCGCTGACCGTGGTGACGGGGCTGTCCGGTTCGGGCAAGAGCTCACTTGCGTTCGACACCATCTATGCGGAAGGCCAGCGCCGGTACGTGGAGACGCTCTCGGCGTACGCACGGCAGTTTCTGGACCAGATGGAGCGGCCGGATGTCGACTCGATTGAGGGCCTGAGCCCAGCGATTTCAATTGAGCAGAAGACGACGTCGCGGAGCCCGCGTTCGACCGTGGGCACGATCACCGAGATTTATGACTATCTCCGGCTGCTATGGGCGAGCGTGGGCCAGCCGCATTGCCCGAACTGCCACCGGCCGATTTCGAGACAGAGCGCGGACCAGATTGTGGCGCAGATCGTGGAGCGCAACCAGACCGAATCGCCGGGTGAGCGGATTACGGTGCTGGCGCCGGTGGTGCGGGGGCGCAAGGGCGAGTTTCGCGAGGAGCTGGAGGCGCTGGACAAGAAGGGCTACCGCGTCCGGATCGATGGCGAGATCACCGAGGTCGAAGAGGGGATGCGGCTCGAGAAGCGCAAGAACCACACGGTCGAGGCGATTGTCGACCGCATCATTTTGAAGCCGGTGCCCGGCGAGCCGGGCGCGAGCGGACGCGCACCACTGGATACGCGGCGGCTGCAGGCGGCGGTGATGACGGCGCTGCAGTTGGCGAATGGGCTGGTGCTGATTGGATTGCAGGCGCCGGGTGGGGAGTATCACGAGACTCTGTTCAGCTCGTCAATGGCGTGCCCGGACTGTGGGATCAACGTGCCGAAACTGGAGCCGAGGAGTTTCAGCTTCAACTCGGCATATGGCGCTTGCCCGGAGTGCCACGGGCTGGGGTCGATCTATGACTTCGATCCGGCGAAGACGATTGCGGACTGGTCGAAACCGCTGCTCGATGGCGCAATGGGGCCGGGTTCCGCGTCGCAATATCTGGTGCGGCTGATCAAGCTGGCGGCGGACAAGTACAAGATCAATTTGAAGCGGCCGTTTCAGGAGCTGACGAAGGCTGACCAGGAGCTGTTGCTGTACGGTCCGCCGCGTCCTGAGGCTGCGAGAACCGGTTTTCACGGCATTATTCCGTGGCTGCGCGACACCCTGGAGGAGACGAAGTCCGAAGGCTATCGCGAGTACATGATGCAGTACATGTCGGCGACGGAGTGCCCGCGCTGCCACGGGCGAAGGCTGCGGCCGGAGTCGCTGGCGGTGACGATCCCGATTGCGGATGCGGCGGAGCATCCGCCGGTGAATCGCGAGGATCGCGATGTGGAACCGATAGGTTCGCCGAATTCCCGCAAATCGGTTTCGATTGCGGACTTCACGGCGTTGTCGCTGGAGCGGGCGATGATGGGTGCGCGGTCGATGGTGTTCGTCGGGCGCGACAAGTTGATTGCAGACCGGCTGCAGCGCGAGATCATCGAGCGGCTGGAATTTTTGAATGCGGTGGGGCTTGGGTATCTGTCGCTGGATCGCAGTGCGGCGACGCTGAGCGGAGGCGAGGGCCAGAGAATTCGCTTAGCCACGCAGATTGGATCGCGCCTCCGAGGTGTGTTGTATGTGCTGGATGAGCCTTCGATTGGGCTGCACCAGCGCGACAATCAGCGGTTGATTACGGCACTCGAGAATTTGCGGAACCTGGGCAACACCGTGCTCGTTGTGGAGCATGATGAGGACACGATTCGCAAGGCGGATTATGTGCTCGACCTGGGGCCGGGCGCAGGAAAGAACGGCGGAGAGCTGATCGCCGCGGGAACGCCTGCGGAGATCATGGCGAATCCGGCGTCCGTGACCGGCAAGTATCTTTCGGGCGAGATCGATATTGTGACGCGCCCGAGCGCAGCGCCAAGGCCGGTGACGGGACGCTGGCTTTCGGTGCAGGATGCGCGCTCGCACAATCTGCAGAACGTTGACGCGCACTTCCCTCTCGGCGTGATGACGGTGGTGACGGGTGTCAGCGGGTCGGGCAAGTCGACGCTGGTGAACGACATTTTGTATCGCGCGCTGGCGAAGGAGCTGTACGGCTCGCGTGAGGACCCGGGCGAGCACAAGGCGATCCACGGTATCGAGCAGCTGGATAAGGTGATCCAGATCGATCAGTCGCCGATTGGCCGAACGCCGCGGTCCAATCCTGCGACGTATACAGGTGTGTTCACGGCGATTCGCGATCTGTTTGCGATGCTGCCGGAGTCGCGCGAGCGCGGGTATAAGCCGGGGCGGTTCAGTTTCAACGTGCAGGGCGGACGGTGTGAGGCGTGCCAGGGCGAAGGACAGCGCCGGATTGAGATGAACTTTCTGCCGGATGTGTATGTCCTTTGCGATGTGTGCAACGGGCGGCGCTACAACCAGGAGACGCTGAGCGTTAAGTTCAACGGCTACTCCATCGCGGACATTCTGGATCTGCCGATTGAGGATGCGCTGCCGATTCTGAAGGACATTCCGGCGGTGAATCAGAAGCTGCAAACGCTGGTGGATGTCGGGCTTGGCTATGTGCACCTGGGGCAATCGGCGACCACGTTGTCCGGTGGCGAAGCCCAGCGGATGAAGCTGGCCAAAGAGCTGAGCAAACGGCAGACAGGCAAGACGCTGTATCTGCTGGATGAACCGACGACGGGGTTGCACTTTGACGACGTGCGGCGGCTGCTGGAGGTGCTGCACCGACTGACGGACCTTGGCAATACGGTCATCATTATCGAGCACAATCTGGACATTATTCGGAATGCCGACTATCTGATCGACCTGGGACCGGAGGGTGGCGAGGGCGGCGGAAAGATTGTTGCGCAGGGGCCGCCGGAGGTCGTCGCTATGACGAAAGAGTCACATACGGGGCAGTTCCTGGCGCGCTACTATGAGGGCGCGGAGAATGAACATGGCAGAGTGACGCTGCCGCCAACGGAGCTTCCGGATCTGGCGAAAAAGACGCCGAAAGCGAAGCGTGCTGCGCCGGAAAAGAAGACTGGAGTGCCAACGCCGTCGAAGAAGAAACCGGAGGCTGCACCGGCGAAACGGGCCACGAAGAAGAGAGCAGCAAAGGCGCCGGCGGAGCAGGAACTGGTGTCAACGCGATAACGCTTTATGAGTCCTTTGACCACATCTGAGGTAGGCGCACCGAAGGCGCTGGATATCCAGCACGATACCGATCCTGCGCGCGATCACGGCCCGGCGAAGCATATTCCGCATATCGGGCATGCACTGTTGTTCTTCATCATTGCTTATTCGAGCCTCGGAACTTGCACGTTCATTGTTCTCGCCTCGGCGCACCTCCATACGATGGAGCAGTTCAAGGCTCATCCGGGATTGCAGGTCCTCGGTGAGGCGATCTCGTATCTGGTGACGCTCGGGATCGCGTGGATTCTCTTCGCGAAGTTGTGGGATCGATCCTTCCTGTCGGGCATCGAGTGGAACGTTCTGGCGGCGAAGAGGTGGTGGTACTGGATCATGGCCGGGGCCGCGATGATGAGCGGGCTGGCCCAGTTTGGAGATCGGTTTGTCTCGGAGCCGAAGACGTCGGAGCTCCAACAGATTTTGAGCACAACACACGGCGCATGGCTGATGAGCGCTATGGCCGTCTTGCTCGCGCCGCTCGCGGAGGAAATCGCCTTTCGCGGGTTTCTTCTGCCGGCACTCGCCATCGCTTACGACTGGCTGGCGCTGGAACGAACGCCTGCGGGGTTGCAGCGCTGGCAAAGCTCGACGCTGCACAGCCGCGCGGCGCTCATCTTTGCCGCGATCTTTTCCAGTGTTCCATTCGCGCTGATGCATGAGGGGCAGTTGGAGCACGCATGGGGAGCGCTCGGGATCTTGTACTGTGTCAGTCTGGTGCTTTCTTTCGTGCGGATCCGGCTGAACTCCGTTGCAGCGTCCGCGCTGATGCATGCGACCTATAACTTCACTGTTTTTGTCGTTCTGTTCTTTGGGACGGACGGCTACAGGCACATGGACAAGCTTCTGCGCTGAAGCGAGCGTTGGCAGGCGAACGGCCGCTGAGTCTTTTACACTAGAAACACGATGATTCCTACGCTTGAGTGGACGCCTGAAGGCGTCAATTTCCTGGACCAGACGAAGCTTCCGCACGAAGAGACGTACGTCCTTGCCAAGGACTACAAAGAGGTCGCGCGCGCGATCAAAGACATGATTGTGCGCGGCGCTATGGCGATTGGTGTGTCGGCGGCAATGGGTGTGGCGCTCGGGATTGAGCGCTCGCAGGCTACGACGATTGCTGAGCTCGACAAAGAGGTTGAGGTTATCTGCGACACGCTGGCGAAGACACGGCCAACGGCGGTGAACCTGTTTTGGGGGATCGCGCAGGTGCGGGAGCTGTACAACGAGCTCGCAGCCAGGAGGACGGCCATACCGGAGATCAAGCGGCAGGTTGTGGCGCTGGCGAAGCGGCTGTATGACGAGGACATCGCGAATCTGCGGAGGCTGGGTGCGTTTGGGGCGGAGCTGCTGCCCGAGGAAGGGACGGTGCTGACGCACTGCAACGCGGGCGCGCTCGCGGCGTGCGGGTACGGGTCGGCTCTTGGGGTGATTCGTGCAGCGGTCGAGGCGGGCAAGAAGATCGACGTGTTTGCCGATGAGACGCGGCCGTTCAACCAGGGCACGCGGCTTACGGCCTGGGAACTCCTCAAGGACAACATTCCGACGACGCTGATCTGCGACAACATGGCTGCGTACTTCATGGGCCAGGGACGGATTCAGGCGGTGATCGTGGGGGCGGACCGCATCGCGGCGAACGGCGACACTGCGAACAAGATCGGTACGTACGGAGTGGCGATCCTGGCGAAGGAGCACGGGATTCCGTTTTATGTGGCGGCTCCGTTCAACACGATCGACCCGGAGACGCCGGACGGGCAAGGGATTCCGATTGAGCAGCGGGATGCGCGGGAGGTTACACACACGCACGGACGGCGGGTGACGCCCGAGGGGGTTTCGATTGAAAACCCGGCGTTCGACGTGACTCCGGCGAGGTATATCTCGGCGATCATCACGGAACGCGGGGTGCTGCGAGCGCCGTTCGCTGAATCAATTGCCGCAGCAGCAACGTCTTCAGAGTACGAACCCCAGGCAGTGTAGTATTTTGCGCAGCTTTACGCTGTGCATCTTCGGGGTTTCTGAGGCGTTCGAATGACGCGTTTCGCTCGCGGCCTGCTGTTCGTATTCCTGCTGTCAATCGTTCCCTTCGGGCTTGCGCAGCAGCCAGCTGCAACAAACCAGGCACCCGGGAGCGCGCAGGCTGCACCCACACCTGCGGAGACCCTGCACGCGGGCACTCAGCTCGTCATCGTTGATGTTGTCGTGCAGGACAAAAACGGCCATGCGGTGCATGGGCTGACACGCGACAACTTCATGCTCACGGAGCAGAAGAAACCACAGACGATTCGGAATTTTGAGGAGCACAGTGCGACGGCAGATCAGAAGCCCGGTCCACCGGTGCGACCGATGCCCCCGGGCGTCTTCACCAACTACACACCAGTTCCGCCGGACAGTACCCTCAATATCCTGCTCATCGATGCATTGAACACGCCGATGCAGGACCAGATGTACGTGCGGCAGCAGCTGCTGGATTATGTGAAGCATGCCAAAGCGGGCGTCAACGTCGCGGTGTTTGGGCTGACTAACCGGCTGATCATGCTGCAGGGCTTTACCACAGACCCGGCCGTCCTGAGGGCGGCAGTTGAGCATCATCTCATTGCGCGCGGCTCAAACCTGCTGGACGATCCGGTGGGCGGCGGCACGGGTCCGGAGAAGCTTTCCGACGTGATGCAGGATTCGGCTCCCGCCGGAGGCGCTGATGCCGCGATGTTCGCCCAGACGCTCGCCTCGGTTCAGCAGTTCGAGGCCGAGCAATCAGCACTGCAGACGAGGATGCGCACGCAATACACGCTGGATGCGTTCAATACGCTGGCGCACTATCTCGCGAATTTCCCCGGCCGCAAGAATCTCATATGGTTTTCCGGCTCGTTCCCGCTGCAGGTTGAGCCCGATCCAACGCTGAACGACCCGTTCGCAGCGATGGAAGACTCGAATGGAGAGTTTCGAGAGACCACGAATCTTCTGACCATGGCACAGACTTCGGTCTATCCGGTGGATGCTCGCGGACTGATGACGCCGCCCATGTTCAATGCTTCCAACCCGACGAGATACGGGCGCAATCCTGCCAGGTTCAATGGTGATGCGCAGAAGTTTCTCCAGAGCCAGGCCGACGAGCACATGACGATGGAGCAGATGGCGAGCGATACGGGAGGGCACGCGTTTTACAACACGAACGCGCTCTCCGCTGCCGTCGCGAAGGCCATCGATGCAGGCTCCAACTACTACACGATCACGTACAGCCCGACGGATAAAAACTGGAACGGCTCCTATCGCAATATCCACGTGGATCTGACCGGAACTGCGGCCATGCAATACGCAAAGCTGGAATATCGTCACGGCTACTACGCAGACGATCCGCAGCAGCCACCGAAGAAGAAGGGCCAGCTGCCGACGAACACCGGTCCAACCCCGGCGCAGCTTGAGGATCATGCAAAGGAAGCGTACACGCGCGCGGCCCTCACCCGAGGCGCCCCAGCGCCGGCCGACATTCTGTTCAAGGTGCGTGTGCTCCCATTGACCGGAAAGAACGAGGACACGCTGGCGCCGGGAAACAAGGCTGATCCGAATGGGAGAATGAAGGCGCCCTACCGCACGTTTGTAGTCGATTACCTTGCGCTACCCGGCGATTTTTCGATGATGCCGCAGGCGGATGGACACCATACCGGAAGCATTGAATTCGCGATCATGGTCTATGACGCTGACGGAAATGTATTGGACATCTCAGACCGAGACATATCGCTGAATTTGGATCCGGACAAGTACAAAAAGTTCGAATCGAATCCCGTCCGGTTTCAGATGCAGGTCAGCGCGCCTGTGAAGCAGGAGAGCTTCATGCGGCTGATCATCCGGGATGATCCAACGAACCACTATGGAGTGGTGGAGATCCCGACGGCTGAGGTAGGCCATTTACCGGCGCTTGAGAACCAGAATGCGCCTGCCAGCCCGGCAAAACCGACGCCGGACGACCAAGGAAAGCAGTAGACTTGTCTGGTGCGACTCGGCGGCCGGAGCTGCGACCGTCAGCTTGCCGGGCGGGCCAGTGACACGAGCAATCCTCAATCCGCGCGTACACTCGCTGCTGAGAGCGAGCGTGCTTGTGCTCGGGAGCCTGGCCATCGCCATTCCGCTCTCGCATTATCCGCGGATTCAGCGAGCACCCTTGCTGGTGCTTCCGGTTCTTGTAGCCTTCGCAGGCACAGTGGACACGATCCGCTGCATTCAGCGGCGCTGGAGCTTCTACCACGCTGGCGTCCTGCTTTGTATTTACATGGACATGATGGCCCTGGCGCTGATGCTCTTCTTTCTCTTCTATCCTTACTTCTACTAAGCACCTCTCATTGCTTAGTCGCACGCGTCAAGCTATGCTCAGTTGACGAATGCCAGCCTCGCGCCTCGATTCTGACTCAGAGTTCACGGCCAACGCGCCGGACAAATCCAGCGTGCGGTGGTTTGTCTGCTTCCTCCTGTTCCTGGCGACGACGATCAACTACATGGATCGCTCGGTGTTCTCGCTCATCGAGCCGCAGCTTCACCTGAACTTCATGGGCTGGATACCCGGCGTGGACGCCAAGTATCAGGTCCAGTACCACCTGAACTACGGTCACGTGATCGAGTGGTTTCAGATTGCGTACGGCGTCGGGTTCCTGTTCGCCGGGCGAGTGATCGACAAGCTGGGCACGAAGACCGGCTACGCGCTCGCGATTCTGATCTGGGGTTGCGCCTCGCTGAGTCACTCGCTGGTCACGAGCGTGCTGGGCTTTTGCATCGCGCGTGTGTTCCTCGGCCTGGGTGAGTCCGGCAACTTCCCTGCGGCGATCAAGGCCGTAACGGAGTGGTTTCCGAGCGAAGAGCGCGCACTCGCGACCGGCCTCTTCAATTCTGGGTCGAACGCCAGCTTTTTTATCGCACCGATTCTGATCGCGGCCGTTACCTCGCGCTGGGGATGGCACGCGGCCTTCCTCACCACCGGCTCCATGGGCCTCTGCTGGTGCGTGATCTGGATCGCATTCCCGTACAATCGGCTGCGCCGTGGCCTGACGACCACGCAACGTGCGCTAGCGCCCGTAGTTCCTAGGGAGCATGTGTGGTCTACGTTGCTGCGCCACCGCGGCTTCTACGCGTTTGCAATCGGCAAAGGGCTCACCGATCCCATCTGGTGGTTTTACCTCTTCTATCTGCCGATGTTTCTGCACGACAATTACGGCATGGATCTGAACGCGGCAAAGTGGCCGCTGATCGTGATCTACAGCGTGTCGAGCGTAGGGTCGATCGCGGGCGGTTGGCTCTCGGGATGGCGGATGAACCACGGCCATACCGTGAACTCGGGACGCAAGTTCGCGATGCTGATCTGCGCGCTGGCGGTGGTGCCCATTCTGCTGGTGCCGCACATGCACGTGATCTTCCGGAGCAATCCGTGGCCCGCCATCGGACTGTTCTCACTTGCTGCCGCGGCGCACCAGGGCTGGTCTGCGAATCTTTTCTCGACGCCAACGGACATGTTCCCATCGACGGCGATCAGCACGGTGGTGGGCGTGGGTGGCGCAGCGGGAGCGGCCGGCGGCGCGCTGTTCACGATGCTGGTTTCCCACTACTTCTCGCTGCATCCGCTGATTATCTTCGTCTCGGCTGCGTTTGCATACGTCATCGCGCTGGCCATCTTCCAGATTCTTGTGCCGCGGCTGGGGGCACCGAGCGAGCCGGAGATTCCACTCAGCGTGGCATGACTCTGCGCAGGCTAGTTTTACTTGCAGCAGGTAAACTGGCTGCAGAGCCTAATGTCCGCAGACCAGAAGAAGTTTTACCTCACAACACCGATTTACTACGTCAACGCGCGCCCGCATATTGGGCACGCGTACACGACCATCGTCGCCGATGTCCTAGCGCGTCGGCATCGGCTGCTCGGCGATGACACGTTCTTCCTGACGGGCACCGACGAGCATGGGCAGAAGATCGAGCGCTCGGCGGCAGCCGCAGGCGTGGCTCCGAAGCAGTTTGCGGACGAGGTTGCGGGGGCATTCAAGAGCCTGTGGGAGCGAATGGGACTGACGTTCGATAAGTTCATTCGAACGACCGATCCGGAGCACAACCGGGGCGTGCAGAAGCTTTTCAATGCGCTTTTCGACCGCGGCTTTATCTATCTCGACTCCTACACCGGGTCGTACTGCGTCAGCGATGAGGCGTTCGTCGACGCACCTGCCGGAACGCCGTGTCCGGATTGCGGGCGGCTGCTCGAGACGGTGACGGAAGAGAACTTCTTCTTCAAGCTGAGCGCGTTTCAGGAAAAGCTGATTGACCTGATCGAGCGCGATGAACTCGTGATCACTCCGGAGAGCCGCAAGAACGAAGTGCTCAGCTTCGTGCGCGGGGGCCTGAAGGACCTTTCGATCTCGCGCTCGAGCTTTACGTGGGGTATATCCGTGCCTCCATCGGCGGCATCGCTCGCCAAAGAGCCGCACGTCGTCTACGTGTGGCTGGATGCGCTTGCGAATTACATGACCGCGATTGGCTACGGTTCCGATGATCCCAAAGAGGTCGCTCAGTTCGAGCGTTATTGGCCCGCAGACCTGCACCTCGTCGGCAAGGAGATCATCCGGTTTCACTGCGTCTACTGGCCGGCGTTTCTACTGGCAGCGGGGCTGCCGCTGCCAAAGGCGATTACAGCGCATGGATGGCTGCTCTTCGATAACGCGAAGATGTCGAAGTCGAAGGGCAATATCGTGCGGACCGAGACGATTCTCGAGGCGTTCGGCGAGGATGTGTACGGCAAGCAGTTTCCGGAGAGCACGAAGCGCGAGCGAGATCTGTTTGGTGCGGATGTTCTGCGGTACTTTCTGCTGCGGGAGATTCCGTTTGGGCAGGATGGCAGCTTCAGCTTCGATTCGCTGGTGACGCGGTACAACGCGGACTTGGCGAATGGATATGGGAACCTGGTCAGCCGCACGCTGGCTTTGATTGCGAAGACCAGTGGTGGCGTCGTCGAGGATTGCCTTGAGGCGCAGTCGCTCGTCTTCTATCAGGCGGAGCGAAAAGAGACGCCAAGCCGTCCCCCATCGCAGGAAATTCTTGCGGCTTCAGAGTGCCAGTTGCTTGCATTCCGATTGCGAGAGATTGCTTCCAGCGTTCAGGAGAACCTGCAGAAACGTGCCTTCGCGGACGCGCTGGGCTTGATCGCCAGCGGCATCGCATCTGTGGATCAGTTGATGACCTCGCGCAAGCCGTGGGCAGCGACAGACACTGAGCTGTCGCGGCAGGGGCAACGATCCACGCTCTACACGGCGGCTGAAGCGATCCGCATCATCACGGCTTTGCTCTACCCTGTCCTCCCAGCGACAACGGCGAAGGTGTGGGCACAGCTTGGGCTTGGCGATATTGAAACTGCCGCGAAGAACGGCGAACTGAACAATCTGGAATGGGGTGGCCTGAGGCCGGGGACGAAGCTCGGCGCGCTCGGGCCCATCTTTCCACGCGCTCCAAAGGAACTGGCAGACATCATGGCAGACATTGAAGAGAAGAACGCAACCGCCATCGGCAGCCCGCAACCCCAGGCAGAGCAGCAGCCGCAGCCCGAGCCCAATCCTCCCGGTGGAGCGCCGGGGCTTGTTCCGCCGAGCGAGAGCACGGAGCACGCGGGCTCTATCAGCATCGACGACTTCGCAAGGATCGATCTCAGAGTCGCGCAGATCCTCGTCGCTGAGCGCATTCCGAAGGCCGACAAGCTGCTTCGCCTCGAGGTCGACCTCGGCTATGAAAAGCGCCAAATCCTCTCGGGCATCGCGCAGTGGTACACACCGGAAGAGTTGATCGGGCGGCGCATCGTGGTGATCACGAATCTGGCGCCGCGCAAGATGCGCGGGCTGGAGTCGCACGGCATGCTGCTTGCCGCCTCGGAGAACGAAGGCAGCAAGCCCGTGCTCGCGACGCTAACTGAAGATGTCGCGCTCGGTTCGCGGCTGAAGTAAGTCGGCCTCTAGAGCTGGCCGTGGCTGATCGAAACGACGAAGTAGGTCGCGTTTGTGCCGCCGGTGTTCTTCATGCCGTGCATCTGGTTTGAGGCGGAGAAGACGATGTCGCCGGGGCCTACCGGTTCGTGCTTGCCGTCCTCGCCCCAGTACTCGACGTGGCCCTCGCGGATGAGCACGAACTCCGAGTTGCGGTGTTTGTGTGGCGGGTGCGGCATCTGGCCGGGCGGCAGCATCGTTTCGTGAACCTCGACGAACTCGCCCGTGGGAAGCGTGCCATGCAGCACAGGACGTCCCCAACCGCCGTTCGAGTGCTGCTCGACCTTCATCTGGTCGAAGCGAAAGACGCGCGATTTGGACAGATCGATTTCCGCGCCTGAGCCTTCGCCGTGCACCTCCTGCGCGTTGGCGTTCGCCAGCAAGCCACCTAGCGCAGCGAACGCCCCAGCGGCAAGACAGAGATCTCTGCGGTTCATTTCGGACATCAGTCGTTCTCCTTTGCGTTGTTACTGTACATCGCCGCCGATGGCGACCACGAAATACGAGACAGGCCCTGCGCCGGTGTTGCGCACGGCGTGCATCGTGCCCTTCGCGACAAGCAGGATATCGCCCGCTGACGCGCGTTCGGGGATGCCGTCGTGCTGGAACTCAAGCGTGCCTTCGCGAATGCAGATGAGCTCGGTGTGCTCGATACGGTGCGCTGGATTGCCGGGGATGCCCGCTGGCTGCGTAGACTCGTGAACGGCGACGTACTCGCCCGTCGCAAGCTCGCCGCGAAGCACATCGCGACTTTCGCTGCCGTTCGGGTTCTTGCGGACAGCCAGCGACTCAGAGTGATAGACCCGAGATTGCGTGAGCTTCTCGATTTGCTTCTGATCGGGCGCAGCGTGCTGCATGCATGAATCCTACGCCGAGGCACGACAGTTATTCTATGAACAGTTATGTGGGTAGATTCGCACTGTCATTTGGATAGCTATGAGGACCTTCCGCAGGTGCTCGAAAATGCGCGCGCCGCGCAGGTGAACACGCTGCTTGCGATTGGGATTGGCGAGGGGCCGGATGAGATGCACCGCGCGCTGGAACTGGCGCACACGCATCCGGAGATCTTCGCAACCGCGGGAATTCATCCGCAGGAGGCGCATCGCGCGACTCCTGAAGCGCTCGAGAAGCTGGCCACGCTTGCCGCAGACCAGCGCTGCCTCGCTGTGGGTGAGATCGGGCTCGACTACTACCATCTCGAAAACCCTGAGATCCCAGTGCAGCAGGCTGCGTTTATCGCGCAGATGCAAATCGCTGCCGAGGCCGGCAGGCCGATTACGATTCACTGCCGCACCTCGGAGCTCGCCACACCCGCGGCAAAGGCAAGGTTCGGCGCAGCCGATGCATGGGAGGACCTGCTGTCGCTGATCGCCGAACACTGGACGCCGACGGGTCTTCCCGGCATCATGCATTGCTTCTCCGGCAACCAGGAACAGGCGGAGCGATCGATCGCTGTAGGCTTCTATCTCTCGTTTGCGGGAAATGTGACATACCCGAAATCGACGCTGATCCAGGGGGTCGCGCGCGTTGCACCTGCCGATCGCATTCTCGTCGAGACGGATGCTCCCTTCCTCGCACCGGGTACTTTGCGCGGGCAGCGCAATGAGCCCGCGAATACGGCTCTTACCGGCGAGTTTGTAGCCGAATTACGCGGTGTTTCGACCGCTGAATTCGCGGCGCAGACGACCGAGAACTTCTTCCGGCTTTTCCCTTCCGCCCGGCGGGTGTGATACTACCGTTCGCGGACATAGATTTTATTGAAGGGAAACGACGATGCCAGCCGACCAGAGTTTTGACGTAGTGAGCAAGGTGGACATTCAGGAGGTCAAGAACGCGATTGACCAGGCGAGCAAAGAGGTTCACGCGCGCTTTGACCTCAAGAACTCGAAATCCTCGATCGCGCTTGAGGGGAACGATACCGTGCAACTCGCCAGCCAGGACGAGTACACGTTGAAGGCGGTGATCGATATTCTTCAGCAGAAGCTCGTCAAGCGCAACGTTCCGCTGAAGAACCTGGAGTACGAAAAGGTTGAGCCCGCTGCAGGGTCGACCGTGCGTCAGAAGATCAAGCTGAAGCAGGGCATCGCCTCGGAGGTCGCGAAGAAGATCGTTGCGACGATCAAGGACTCGAAGAAGAAGGCGCAGGCGAGCATTCAGGGCGACACGGTCCGTGTGAGCTCGAAGGATCGTGACACCCTCCAGGAGATCATGGCCATGCTGCGCGGCAAAGACATGGGCGTCGATCTTCAGTTCACGAACTTCCGCTCCAATTAGTGCCGCTTTGTCAAAACCAAAGTTTGCTCGCTCAGGAATACCACCACTTGCGTCTCCTGCTACTCTGAAGAGAGAGTGAGTCCTATTTCCATTGCGACCGCAACCGAGGTCTTTGACCTGTTGCGCGACGATCTCGCTGCGGTCGAGCGCGAGTTTGCGCGACAATCCGACTCTCCAGTGCGGGTTGTCACCGAGATCGCGACCTATCTCATCGCAGGCGGCGGCAAGCGAATCCGACCCATGATGCTGCTGCTCGCGGCCAAAGCCCTCGGGTGCGAAAGCGAATCGCGCATCCGCATGGGCGCTGTCGTTGAGATGTTGCACACGGCGACGCTGGTGCACGATGACATCATCGACGAGGCACATACTCGCCGCGGGCGCCCGTCGTCGAACACGACCTGGGGCAATGCGAAGTGCGTTCTCGCCGGGGACTGGCTCTACATGCAGTCGTTTCAGACCGCGCTCGCGGAACGGAACTTCCGCATCCTCGACCTGCTGATCTCTCTCACGCAGCAGATGGTCGAGGGTGAGTTGCTGCAGATGGAGAAGCTTGGCCACCTGATCAACGAGGAAGAGTACTTCGACCTGATCTACCGAAAGACCGCATGCCTGTTCAAGGTGTCGATGCAACTGGGTGCGCTTCTGGCGTCGACCGAGGCGAGCGTTCCGGCGCCGTTTGAAGACGCGCTCGGAGAGTACGGCCGCAACCTCGGCCTGGCGTTTCAGATTGTCGATGACGTGCTGGACCTTACCGCGGACGAAGATCGTCTGGGCAAGCCGGCGGCTTCAGACCTGCGTGAGGGCAAGGCGACCCTGGCGGTCATTCACGCGCTTGAACGCGGCACGGGTGCGGACCGCGAAGCCATCCGGACTGTCCTGGCCGAGCGGCGGTTCGAGACCGTGACGCACAGCCAGATCCTCGAAATTCTGCACCGGCACGAATCGCTCGCGTATGCGATGGACACGGCCTGCGCGTACGCAGAGGCCGCGCGCCAGTCCATTGCGGAGCTGCCGGAGAGTGACTACAAACGCGCTCTGCTCTGGGTCCCTGGGTTCGTCACCAGCCGCGACCGTTAGCCGCTACTCTTCCTCTTCGGAGTCTTCCGAGTCGGATTCGTCTTCATCTTCCTCGACCGCCATCGCCAGGTCTTCAATGCGCACCGGGCCCTTCTGCTCAGGATCAAGCAAGACCTGAATGCGGCTCTCTGCGCTCGAGAGCTGCGCTTTGCACGCATTCGATAGATGCACACCTCGTTCAAAAAGGCTGACGCTTTGCTCGAGCGTCAGTTCTCCCTGTTCGAGTTGCTCGATAATCTTCTCGAGTTCCGCAAGCTGCTCCTCAAAGCTAGGCACTGACGGAAGCCTCCTCGCGCAGACCGAGCACCTCAGCGGCGGCGTTGAAGTTTCCGAACGGAGCGCTTACCTGAACGCCCTGCACCTGGCCGCGCACTTCGGCAAGCATCTCCTGCGCAATTGCGAGACCCGTAGCCAATGCCGCCTGCTTATTCGCGGCTCCCGCCATTCTGGTGAGAATCGCGTCAGGCATCGAGACGCGAAGATCATTCTTCATAAACTCGGCGTTCCGCAGGCTGGTCAGCGGCCAGATACCCGCGATAACCGGAATCCTGAAGCCTTCGATACGACGAAGGAATTGCTCCAGCAGCCGCTGGTCAAATACCGGCTGTGTGATGCAGAACTCCGCACCGGCCTCGACCTTGGCCGCGAACCGGCGGACTTCGTGATCGATGTCAGGCACGCCCGGGTTGGCCGCGGCTGAGATGGTAAACCCGGCCGAACCGCCGATCGGGTTATGCCCGATATCGACGCCGCGATTCAATCCGCGCACGATGCGGACAAGTCCAATCGCGTCGACATCGAAGACGGCTGTCGCGTCCGGATAGTTGCCCATCTTCGGCGGATCGCCCGTGAGGCACAGGATGTTCTTGATGCCGATGGATGCAGCGCCGAGGAGATCGCTCTGAATGCTCAGAATGTTGCGATCGCGACAGGTGTAGTGCAGGACCGTTTCGATGCCAACCTTCTGTTGAATCTGCAGGCAAAGACTCTGCGCGCTCATGCGTGCGCTGGCGCGCGGAGAATCCGGCACATTGATCGCGTGCACGCCACGCGAAGCCAGGAGCGCAGCGCCCGCAAGCTCCTTCGAGCAGTCGAATCCGCGCGGCGGAACGATCTCGACGAGATGCACGAACTCTCCCGCAGCGACGCGCTTGCCAATCTCAGAGCGTTCCGCGAGCGGCGGCGGTTCCACCTCAGCGTCCGGTGGCAGATTGACGACGGCAGTCGTGCCTACTGAGACGACGCCCTGTTCCTGCGCCTGTATGGCCCGGATCTCCGAGCGCATCGCGCGAATATGGGCAGGAGTTGTCCCGCAGCAGCCGCCGACCCAGGTCGCCCCTACGCCGATCGCCTTTCGCGCAAACCGGGCCAGGTACTCGGGTGAGGTCAGATAGATGTTGCGGCCCTCGATATTCCTCGGCATGCCTGCGTTCGGCATCGCGACCAGCGGGAGGTCCGTTTCCGGCCGCATACGCTCGATCGCCGTGAGCACCGTCGCCGGGCCCACGCTGCAGTTACATCCAAGCGCATCAACTCCTGCTGCTGTCAGGCGTTGGGCGGCATGCTCGGGAGTGCTGCCATCCAGGCAGTTTGCCTCCTCGTCCACCGTCATCAGCACAATTACCGGGAGTTGCGGGGCCGCTTGTCGAGCCGCCGCAATGGCCTGCTCGGCCTCATCCAGAGACATCATCGTCTCCAGGATCAGGAGATCGACTCCGCCCTCCGCGAGTGCAGCGATTTGCTCGGCGAACGCCGCTCGCGCAACCTCCGGATTCAACGTCCCGAAGGGCTCCAGACGAACCCCCAGCGAACCGACCGCGCCGGCCACAAAGGCTTCCGTCGCCTGCTTTTCACGGATTGCGGCTACGCACTGCCGCGCCAGTCTCGCGCCGGCCAGGTTGAACTCCCTCACCTTCTCTCCAAGCCCGAAGTGCTCGAGCCGAAAGGAGTTCGCGCCAAAGGTGTTGGTTTCGATCACCTCGGCGCCCGCCAGCAGGTATTGCTCGTGGACCGAGCGCACCATCTCCGGCTGAGTGACGTTCAGCTCGTCATAGCACCGGTTGATAAACACACCGCAGCTGTACAACATGGTGCCCATAGCACCATCGCAGAGCACCGGTCTGCCGGTAAAGAGCTTTTCCAAGGCCGCGGACATCGTTCTCCCGTGATGAGGTCGTTCTTCTCATCGTATACGCTCGGGACTCCGAAACGCGTCCTGCGACGCGCCAGGACCAACCAGCCGGACGCGCTGCTTTGTTATACTTTGGCCTGACGCAGGCGGCGTTTGGCGGCACAATTCGTGTCCTTGGCAACCGCCGATCGTCTCCCGGAGTCGCCCAGTTGAAGAATCGCAAGATCGCAGCCCAGCTTGTTGCGGGCATTTTTCTGACCGCCCTCACGCTGACACTGACTGCGTGCAAGGTCCTCTATAAAACTCCAGAGTACAACTTCGCAGGCCGGCCCATCCCGCCCAGCCAGATGCTTCAGCGCGTTCTGGCAACGTACACCAACGGCGGCGCTGCCGGCGGAGCACAAATACTTGACGGCCAACGCGATCTTCGCGGAAATATCCAGAACACAAAGCTGAGCTTCCCGATCTCCGGCTTCTCTGCCCCGGAGCCGACTGAGATCCTCAACTTCCCGGAACAGACCCACGGATACGTGCTCTCCTACACGGCGGGAACACTCATCGGCATCAACTACAGCACCGAGGCGAGCGCTGGAACCGCGGCAACCTTCACGCCGGATCCTGCCTCGGTGGGAGCGGCTTACGATGGCTCGCTGTTCGCCGCTGCATCCTCTGTGAACAGCCAGGTTTACGTATCCAATGGCGGCGCGACGTACGCGCTCAATCTGCCCAACGTCTATAAGGTCGCTGTGAACCAGGGCGTCTCCATCATTCTGGCGATGGTGCGAAACTCCAACACGCTCTATCGCGTGGTCAAGCTGCCGGCCAGCAGCAATCCCGTAGTGCCGCCTGGAGCGGTCGATTGCGAGCCGCAACTGCTTCCGGTCTTCTGCGTCGTCCCGGTGGCCGGCACCTACGACCGTCCGACAGACGCGAGCTTCTCGCTCGATGGCAACAGCGTTTACATCCTGAACTGCGGTCCGGAGTGCGGCGGAACTACATCGGGTATCACCGTTCTGCAATCGAGCGCGCTGCTCTACGACAATATCCCGACGGTCAACCCGCTCTCGTCGTCGGCTCCTTCGCCGTTGGCGAGCATCGGCGTGCCCAATCCCGTTCCCATTCCCGGCGGAGCAACCACTGCACTCTCCAACGGGACGACTCTGTATGTAGCCGGACAGTCGCTCTATAGCCTGGGAACAGGTGGCGCGTTGAATTCGACTCCGCGAGCCGACGGCCTCTTTACCGGCTACCTGACTGCGGTCAACCTGAGCAACTACTCGGTTTCGCAGCCGGTCTCCATCTCCGACGGCACGCACACCAAGCTGCTGTTCGCCGACGACAACACGCTCTGGGTCGGCTCACAACAGTGCGCCAGCGGAGAACGCGCTGCCACCGGGCAGAACTACAACTGCCTGACGATGGTGAACCTTGGCGGTGGCGGCCCCGTGGGCACGGCCACCGTTATTCCTAACGTGACGCCAGGCGGAACAACTACTGTTCCCTACCCGAACACCAATCAGAACCAGTACTACTACGGCGACCTGACCGGCCTTTGCTGGGTGCAGGACTTCCACAAGGTATTTACGGCGTACGGCGGTCAGATTCACGCCTTTTATACGGGCGGGGCCATTACCGCTGAAAACGACCCCGCCGTAGGCACCACACCAGCCGCCGGCACGGAGATCAATAACACCAATCTCACCATCCAGGGCACGGTCCTCGACGTGGCCTACATGGACGCGCTGACTAACAGCGCGAACTGAGCTCACCCATGTCCACCGGAGATCTTTCGCAGACCACGGTGGACATCCTCGCCATCGCGGCCCATCGCGATGATGTGGAGCAGACCTGCGGCGGAACATTACTCGCTCAGCAAGCGCTCGGCTGGAACACCGGCATCCTCGATCTGACTCAAGGCGAGTCGGGAACCCGGGGAACGGCTGAAGATCGTGCGCGTGAAGCCGCCGCCGCTGCACGCATTTTGCGCGTCAGTCATCGCGAGGCGCTCGACCTGCCCGACGGCAACGTTGAGAACACCCGCGAAAACCGGCTGAAGATCGCCGCTGTTCTTCGCCGCCTTCGTCCCCGTGTCGTCATCCTTCCGTATTGGCAGGGGCGGCATCCGGATCACTACACGACTGCGACTCTCGGCTACGAAGCCTGTTTCGCGGCCGGGCTTTCCAAGCTCGATCTCCCGCCAGAACACGGCCCGCCGCACCGCCCATACAAGATCCTCTACGCCTCACTGTACGCGGACGTCCGTCCGACCTTCGTGGTCGATATCACCCCGCATGTCGAGACCCGCCTCGCAGCCCTGCTGGCGTATCGCTCGCAATACGGCGAGCAATCTACGGGCTCCGGCCTCTTCGTCCCGGAGGACGACATCCGCGAGCGGACCTTTGCCACCGCCCGCCACTACGGCCTGCTTGCCGGCGTCCGCTATGCCGAGCCGTTCGTGCAGCGCGAGGTCTCGCTCGTCGACGATCTGATGATGCTCCCGGTCCAAAGCATCTAACATTCCCCATCGACAACTTGCATGGTCGGGCAGGCGATATCCTGAAAGCATGAAGCTCCGTAAATTGTGGTGGGGATCTCTGCTGGCGGGCCTCTGGGTCCCGCTCGCACTGGCGCAGAGCTCTGCACAGAATTCCGCGCAAAGCACAACAACGACTCCCGGTTCCACATCCGCAGCGCAGCGCGCTCGCCAGCTCGACGTCCTCAAGCCGCCAACAAAGGACGATTTCCTTCGTGGTGCCTACGGTCCTTATCGTGCAAATAACGATCTGCTCTCCTACGCCCTCAAACTGCGAGTCGATCCGGACACAAAGACCATCAAAGGCTCGAACACCATTCGCTTTCGCATGCTCGAGGACGGAACGCGGATTCAGCTGGACCTCACGCCTACACTGAAGATCGATGCCATTACATTCAATGGCAAGCCGCTGCAATACACGCGAGACGGCGACACACGCACCCTCTACATCGACTTCCCCGAGACACTCCACAGGGGCAAGAGCTACGAGGTCGTCTTCTCGTACTCCGGGCATCCCGTCACTCAAGGGCGGTTCGGCTGCTTCTCCTTCGACAAGGACAAGGAAGGCAAGCCCTGGATCACCACCGCGTGCGAAGAAGAAGGCGCCAGCGTCTGGTGGCCAAACAAAGACCAGTGGAAGGACGAGCCGCAGGACGGCATGGAGATCGACGTCGCCGTTCCGAACGGGCTCACAGATGTCTCCAACGGGCGCTTCGAAGGCTCTCATGACCTCGGCGACGGGTATACCGAGTGGCGCTGGCACGTGCACTATCCCATCAACAACTACGACGTAGCGCTGAACATCGGCGAGTATCAGCACTTCACACTTCCGCCGCACGGCAAGACGACGCTCGACTTCTATGCGCTGCCGGAAGATCTCGCGAAGGCCAAGGTACAGTTCGCGCAGGTTCCCACGATGCTCGATGCCTACGAGCACTATCTGGGCGAATATCCGTTCGACAAAGACGGCTACAAGCTCATCGAAGTGCCCTACGCCGGCATGGAACACCAGACAGCGGTCGCCTACGGCAATCACTTCGAGAACGGCTACTACGGCCGTGACTGGACCGGCGTCGGCATCAGCATGAAGTTCGACTTCATCATCATTCACGAGAGCGGGCACGAATGGTTTGGCAACGCAATCACAGCTCAGGACCGCTCCGATATGTGGATTCATGAGGGATGGACGACCTACATGGAAGACATGTACGTCGAATACCGCTGGGGCAAAGACGATGCGATCAAATACATCAACGGCCTCAAGCCCAAGGTGCACAACGAGCGTCCGATTATTCCGCCGCACAACACGAACGCCGAGCCTCCGCAGGACCAATACTTCAAGGCCGCTCTCATGCTCAACACCCTTCGCAGCATCATCAATGACGATACGAAGTGGTGGGCCGATGTCCACGACTTCTATCAGCAGTTCAAGTATCAGACGATCATGACCGAGGACGTCATCCGCTGGTGGAATCAGCGCACCGGCATGAACCTCACCCCGTTCTTCGACGAGTACCTGCGGCGCGCCGAGCTGCCCGTCCTGGAACTACGTTTTAACCCCGGCGACAAGACCATGAGCTACCGCTGGAAGGCCGACGAAACCGGGTTCGCGATGCCAATCCAGGTCGGCGATCCGAATCACTGGTCGAAGATCACTCCAAACACCTCGACCTGGCAAACAATGCCCTGGAACGGAACTGCCGATGAGTTTCACGTCGACACTGACCACTATTACGTCGGCGTCAGTCACACGGACGTCGTCTTGTCGGCAGGTGTAAGAGTCCAATGAACCTGAAGCTCCTGGCCGTCGCAATTCTTCTTCCGCTTGCAGGATGCGGCTACCGTCAGGTTGGCTCGGCCACCCATGTGCCCGCTGATGTCCGCACGGTATCCGTGCCCATCTTTCAATCGAAGGTGCAGGCGTACAACAGCGAAACGGCGTTCACCGAAGCAGTTGTGCGCGAGCTCAACACACGCACGCGCTACCGCGTCCTCACAAACGTAAACGCAAGCACGCCTGCTACGGATCAAGGCTCCGACGCAACGCTGCGGGGAACGATTCTCACGCAGGCGATTACGCCGCTCACCTATGACGCATCGAGCGGGCAGACGTCGAGTTACCTCGTCACCATCACTGCCGACGTCGCACTCGTCGGCCACGATGGAACCGTGCTTTATCGCAACAGCGCCTTCGCATGGCGTGAGCAGTATCAGTCAACCCAGGATCTGTCCGGCTTCGTGCAGGAGGACTCGGCGGCCGTCCGCCGAATGGCTCGCGATTTCGCGCAGGCTCTCGTCAGTGACATGATGGAGTCGTTCCGATGAGCGCTTCCTCCAATCCGAGCGCCGGCCTGCGAAGCTTCGCCGCAGTCGAGCGCTTCCTCTCCGAAGCCGCTTCCGATGCTCGCCGCCCTGGATACGTCCTCCTCGGTGACGATGCATTCCTGCTGCAGCGCGCACGACGCGGCGTCCTCGATGCTCTCGTCCCCGCCGATCTTCGCGACTTCTGCCTGCACGATCTTGACCTCGTCGAGACATCCATCTTTGAAGCACTCGACCTTGCACAAACGCCCTCTCTGATGGCGCCGTTTCAAGTCATCTTCATCCGCAATGTAAAGACCCTCTACGGACGCGGACAGAAGAAGGACGAGTTTGCCGCAATTGACGACTACTTTCGCCGTCCGAATCCCCAGGCTCTCATCATCTTCATCGCCGACCATGTCCGGTTGCCGCAGGACTTGCGCACCATGGACATGCAGGACAAAGAGCGCGCAGAAAAGATCCGCGAAACACTGGGCGACGCCTGCGGCATCATCGAGTTGCAGCGCGTCAGCGACGACGACGCCGTCCAGTGGGCGATCCGCGAAGCCGCTTCGCAAAAGATCCGTCTTGCTGAAGACGCTGCGCGCGAACTCGTCGATGCACTCGGCGCCGAAATGCTCACGCTCCAAAGCGAGCTCTCGAAACTCATCCTTTATGCGGAGTCGCAAAATTCATCTTCCATCGAGCTCGCCGACGTCGAGACCATGGTCTCTGCCGCAAAGCAGCGCAGCCTCTATGAACTAACCGACGCGATCAGCGCCAAGGATGCACCGCGCGCCGTTGCTCTGCTGCATGGCCTGCTGAATGCCAGCGAGGCCGGAGAAGACGCTTCTATTGGCCATGTCTTCTCTCTCGCCAAAACCTTCCGCCAAATGCTCGTCTTGAACGAGAAGCAGGTACGGGATCAGCGCGCGATCTGGCAGGTTCTCTGGCCTGGGTTCCGCGTAGCTCCGTTCGCGGCGGACGCGCTCATCGCGCAGGCGCGGCGCTATCGTGACCGCTCCGAGCTCACGCGCGGCATTGAGCTCATCGCCCGCGCAGACGCAGAGCTCCGCTCCAACCCCGCAGACAAACGCCTCGTGCTTGAGCGGCTCGTGCTTCGCCTCGCGACTGTCCAACAGCCTGGCACGGATCGCTTGATGGACGCCTAATCTTCAGTGCTGAGGTGGGCGCCTGGTGCCCACCGGAATATCCGCACCCTGTTGTGACGGTATGTAGTTCGGATCACTCGTCACCTTCGGGTCAGGCAAACTCACCGAAACACCCGCAAGCGTCACAAACGCCAGGCCGTCCCGCTTAACCGAGACTTCGATGTTGTGCGCTCCTGTGCTCAACTGCTGCGGACGTGGGAACTCCACAACGTAGCGATTACGCAGCATTGCAATCCACTGCTGCAATCTCTTCTGCAGATCGCGGCCACTCGCCTCCATCACAATGCCACCGGTCGATTCGCACAGGCCACGGAAGGGATCTGTCGTCTCAGCTCTCCACACACTTTGCGGATCTGAATAGCCATCGTTCATCCCGAACAGCGCAACGCCTTCGCCCGCAGCAAAGGTGTGCAGTCCGCTCCAGGTGATTGTGCTCCCCGAATCCCCTCCTCCGCTGACGACAAGCACCACGGGGCGTCCCGGGCTTCCCCTCAACTCCTTCACCACCGCAACCATCGCACCCAACAGATACACATGATCGCGGCATGTGGCGCCACTCTTGGTCGTGTTCAACCCGGGCGCACTCAGCGCCCTTTGAACCGCGTCCTTAACGCGCTCAGGTTCGGCCGGCACCAGCAGCGCTGAGCGAATCAGGCTACAGTTCAAGGCGTAGATTGATACGTGGTCCTGCGCGTGCAGCGACTTCGCTGCCATCCCCCCAACCGCATCCGCGAAGCTCTCGATCAGATGCCGCTGCGACCCGCTCACATCCAGCAGAATTGCCAACTCCAGCGGGTCTTCGCCCTCCATCCGCACGTTGGTTGGCACGAACTTCTTGCCTTGATCCAGGCTCACGAGAAAGCGGCGAAAGTCGATCGGCGGAAGCGGTTGCCGGTCGTGGTCCAGCACGAGCGTAGGCACCTGCACGAGGTTCGTATACACCTTCAGCGTAAACACGGGCTTCTCGTCCTGTTGCGCCCGGCAGCACGGTGCCAGCAGCACACCGGCCCATACGCAGGTCTGCAACGTAGCCCTCGCAATGGCATTCGGCCACAGCATCGAACCGCATTATCTCAAAGCCACCGTGGCGCAAACAGCTACAATCCTTTTGCAGCCAAAACAGACAGCATCCATGGAGGATTTCGAATGGCGCTTGCTCGAAGCGGGCACGCAATCGCAGCAATTTTTCTCTTCACTTCGATGGGCCTCGGCTTCGCGCAAACCCCCACACCTCCGGCCTCGCCGTCCTTGAGCCAGCCTTCGCAGCCAGACCAGCGGCGTCAGCTCGACGAGTTCTACAAATCCCACTACACCAAGCACGAGTACCGCGTGCCGATGCGCGATGGCGTCAAGCTTTACACCGTCGTGTACACGCCCATTTCAGAGCAGTTCGCCGACCACGGCCCGTATCCGTTCCTCATGTCGCGCACGCCATACAGTTGCGGCAACTACGGTAACAATGTCCTTCAGCCGCATGTCACAAACAATCTCAACCTCATCCATGACGGCTACATCCTCGTCTGCCAGGATGTGCGTGGCCGCTGGGACAGCGAAGGTCACTGGCTTGAGATGACGCCCTCAAAGGACGGCAAAGGTATCGACGAATCGACAGACATGTACGACACGGTCGATTGGCTTCTGAAAAATATTCCCAACAACAACGCTAAGGTGGGCATTCTCGGAATCAGCTATCCCGGTTTTTACGCCGCGGCCAGCATCGTCGACAGCCATCCTGCCATCAAGGCCGCAAGCCCGCAGGCTCCCATCATGGATCTTTGGATGGGTGACGATTCCTACCACGGCGGAGCGTTCATGCTCGACGCCAACCATTCCTTCTACGCGCCTTTCTTTGCGCCGCAGAAGAACCCGCTCACGAAAGAATCGAAGAATAAATTCGAGTTCCCCACACACGACGCCTACACCTACTACCTCCATATGGACACGCTCGCGAACCTCGACTCGCCCGCAGGAGGCACTAACCCGTACTTTCACGACCAGGTCGCGCACACTACCTACGACGATTACTGGCAGATCCGCAATCTCACGCCGCACATGCACGGTGTAAAAGCCGCTGTGCTTGAGGTCGGCGGCTTGTTCGATGCCGAGGATCTCGCCGGCCCCGTGAAGCTTTTTCACTCCATCGAGAAGCTCAGCCCTGACGCCCCGGAGAACACTCTCGTCGAGGGCCCGTGGGTGCATGGTGGATGGTCGCGCGGCCCCGGCAATCGTCTCGGCGACATCACCTTCCCCGACAGCCCCTCAGCTTTCTATCGCGACAATATCGAAGCTCCATTCTTTGCACACTGGCTAAAGGACAAGCCATGGACAGCTCTGCCAAAGGCGTACACCTTCGAAACCGGCTCCGATGTCTGGAAGAAGTACGGCTCATGGCCGCCGAAGCAGGCTGTCTCCAAAACTCTCTACCTTCAGCATGACGGCAGGCTTTCGTGGTCCGCGCCTACCGCAACCGCCAGCAGCGATCAGTACGTCAGTGATCCTGCACATCCGGTACCGTTTGTGCCGTACATCACAGACACCGATGTCCCGCAGCGTTACATGGATGACGATCAGCGCTTCGCCACACACCGCGGAGACGTCCTCGTCTACCAGACCGAGCCGCTCACGCAAGACGTCACGGTCGTCGGTCCAATCAAGCCGCACCTGAAGATCACCTCGACCGGAACGGATTCCGACTTCATCGTGAAGCTCATCGACGTCTATCCCGAAAACTACAAAGCTCCAGACGAGGAGAACGAAGGAAAGCGCGTCACCGGCGCGCCTCCTGTCTTCTTGCAGGGCTACCAGATGCTCGTTCGCGGCGAACCCTTCCGCGCGAAATTCCGGAACTCATGGGAGCACCCCGAGCCGCTCACGCCCGGCAAAGTGACAGACGTCGACTTCACGATGCAGGACATCAACCACACGTTTCTGAAGGGGCATCGCATCATGGTGCAGATTCAGAGCTCGTGGTTCCCGCTCGTCGATCGCAATCCTCAGGTCTTCATGGATATCTACAAAGCGAAACCCGAGGACTTTCACAAAGCAACAGAAACCATCTTCCATCAAGCCGACGCAGCCAGCGGTATCGAGCTGCTTGTGATGCCGCGCTAACCTCGACGCACGCGAAGGGAAGAGCCGCCGGGCAATCACCGGCGGCTCTTCCCTTCCGACCCAAAATCAGGAAGCTTGATCGAACGGCTTCTCCAGGCTCGGGCTCTGCGGCGTAAACAACTCCGCACCGTTCTCCGTTATGTGCATGTCGTCCTCAAGCCGCACACCGAACTTCCCACGCTGGTAGATCCCCGGCTCATCTGAGAACACCATGCTCTTCTGCAACAAGGTCGTATTTCCCTGCACGAGATACGGCCACTCATGCATGTCCAGCCCGATGCCGTGGCCCACGCGATGCGTGAAGTAGTCATACCCCGGCCCATAGCCTGCATCCGCAATCACCTTGCGTGCCGCCGCATCGACAGCCTGCGCTTCTACGCCCGGTCGCGCCGCGGCCAGCGCTGCACTCTGCGCGCGGTGCACGATATCAAACACCTTGCGCTGCTCATCGCTCGCTTTCCCGTAGACCCAACTCCGCGTAATGTCCGATGTATATCCATCGCACGTGCATCCATCGTCGACCATCACAATGTCGCCTTCGCGTATCGTCTGCGTCTGCGCGCTTCCGTGCGGCACCGCTGAATAAGGCCCCACATTCAGCGAAGCCTCGCCATGCACACCGCAGCGCGCATACGCCTTGTCGATCAGCTCCGTCACACGCCGGTTCGTATCACCCGGTGCGCACGACTGATACACCGCCCGATACACGCTCAACGTAATCTCATTCGCCAGCTTCAGAAGCGCCAACTCCGCCGCCGACTTGATCATCCTGCAACCCGCGGTTACCGGTGTCGCCGACACAATCGTCATCGCCGGACACGCCTTCGCCATCGCATGCGAAAACTCAAACTGCGTGTGCTCCTCAATTCCCAGATTCCCGGTCTTCACGGCCGATTCGCTGAGCGCTCGCCGCATCAAGTCAAATGGGCTTTCGTTCTCCTGCCAGAAGTACGATAGCGTCGACTCTCGCTCGGGAAAGTTCGCCAGCAGCTCCGCCGCGCGATCCCGTTCAAACGCCGGACATATCAGAAACGGCGCGGCCGCCCGCGGCAGCACATAACAAAACAGCCGCTCCGACTGCCCCCAATGCGCACCGGTGTAATACACCAGCGATGCCCCCGTCGTAATCACAATCGCATCAATCTTGGTCGCCGTCATCAGGTCTCGCGCGCGGTCCAGCCGAGAGTTCCGCTCACTCACCGTGATCGGCACAATGTCCTTGCGCCGGTCCGTCAGCGCCATAATCGGCGCCGGCAGGCCCTCCTCGGGACACGCGGGACACAGCGCCGCCTGACCGCCGCGCTTCTGCGCATCCAAAGCAAATGTGGGCGCACCCGCAGCCGTATAAAGAACAAATTTTCGCCTCGAGAACATCCCTGCATTGTAGGCGCACCACCGAATACCCTAATATCAGGAGCCTCAGGAGCTATCTGCCCCCATGATCACCAGCGTGCAGCAGCACATCCGCCAACAGCAGGAAAACTTCAAAGAGGCCAGCGGCACCTTCTCCTGGCTGCTCAGCGGTATCACGCTCGCCACCAAGATGGTTGAAGCCAAGATCCGCCTCGGTGGACTAAGCGACACCCTCGGCGCGAAGGGCTCCATAAACGTCCAGGGCGAGGTTCAGCAGAAGCTCGATGTCTACGCCAATGAAGTTCTTCTCCACACTCTCGGCGGTCGCGACTCGGTCGCCGCGCTCGTCAGCGAAGAAAACGAAGAACCGGTCATCATCAACGCCGACCCCGAATCAGGCAAATACATCGTCGTCTTCGACCCGCTCGATGGCTCCTCCAACATCGACGTCAACGTCAACGTCGGTACCATCTTCAGCATCCATAAACGGCTCCCTGGCGAAAACCTCGAAACCGCCATCCTGCAACCCGGTCACAAGCAGGTCGCCGCCGGTTATGTCGTCTACGGCCCATCCACGATGCTGGTCTACACCGCCGGCAACGGCGTGCACGGCTTCACACTCGATCACTCCATTGGCGCCTTCGTCCTCACCAACGAAGAGATGCACATGCCCGAGCAAGGCCCCTACTACTCCACAAACGAAGCGAATGAGACCACATGGCCGCTTCCCTATCAGCAGTTCGTCAATCGCCTCCGTCGCGGCCAGCTCAACGGCCAGGCCTACAGCTCGCGGTACATCGGCAGCCTCGTCGCAGACTTCCATCGCACGCTCCTCAAAGGAGGCGTCTTCCTCTACCCGCCCACACAAAAGGCGTTGAAAGGCAAGCTCCGTCTCCTCTACGAAGCCAACCCACTCGCCTTCATCGCTGAGCAGGCCGGTGGCGCCGCCATCAACGGCGAACACCGCATCCTCGATCTCCAACCCGAATCCATCCATCAGCGCACTTCCTTCGTCGTCGGGAGCCGCGTCGAAGTCGAAGCCCTGCAGTCTCTCGTGGCAAAAGAAGCTGCATATGTAAGGAAAGAAGGCTGAGATTTAATGCCCACGCAAACCACCTCCCAGCGCCTCTATTACGACTCGCCTATCCTCGAGTTCACCGCACATATCAGCGACATCCGCCTCGTCGACAAAGATCCCGCTGCGCCGCCCGACTCCGCACAGCTCTGGCAGGTCGCGCTCGACCGCACCGCCTTCTACCCGGAAGGCGGCGGCCAACCCTGGGACATCGGCGTCCTCATCGCCACCGCGCCCAGCGGCACTACGCTTGAGATCCCCGTAGAGCGCGTCCTGGAAGATGAATCCGGCGAAGTCTGGCACTTCGTCCGCAAACCCCTCACCGAAGGCACCGAGATCACCGGCAAGATCGACTTCGACCGCCGCACCGACCACGAGCAGCAGCACTCCGGCCAGCATCTCCTCTCCGCCATCTTCCTGCGCGAGCTCAACGCGCGCACCGTCTCGTTCCACCTCGGCGCCGAAAGCTCCACCATCGACCTTACCCTCCCCGAAGGGATGGACAAGCTTAGCGAAGAGGATCTCCGCCGCGTCGAAGAAACCACCAACCGAGTCGTCTACGAGAACCGTCCACTCATCACCCACTGGGTCGAGCGACCACTGGCCGAACAGATGCTCGCGCGCGGCGACCTCCGCAAGCTCCCGCCGCTCGAAGGCCCCTTCCGCATCGTTCAAATGCAGGGCATCGAGTTCAACGCCTGCGGCGGCACCCACGTCCGCAGCACCGGCGAGATCGGCTCCATCCTCCTCCGCCGGGTCGAAAAGGTCCGCAACGGCTGGCGCGTGGAGTTCGTCTGCGGCCTCCGCGCCATCCGCTCCGCCCGCCGCGACTACACGCTCCTCGACACCGTCGCCCGCACCCTCACCGTCTCCCGCGCCGACGTTCCGGATCGCGTCGAAAAACTCCTCGAAGACAAGAAGGCACAAGCGAAAGAGATCAAGAAACTGACCGCTGCTCTCACCCCGCGCGGCTGAACCGTATATTCCAGCTGCCCATTATGCTTGCGCTAGGACCTGGATATAACTCCTCGTTCTTCTAGAATTCCTCGCACAAGCCAGTCGATATGGTTGAAGTTCGAAAAAACCCGCATGCATCAAGCTACGCGGGTCAATCGGCCTCAAGAAGTTCCCTCGCTGCACCTTTCGGCCATTTTCATCAACGATTTCGTAATCTTTGGCACCGGTTCCGCGATATCTCACGAACAAATGCCGACGCAGCACGTCAGGCTTACTGATCGGCTCGCTGCAGATAATCTCCCAATAGCCGCGTGACCAACCAAGATGGTTAACCACAGCAGGTCCAAGCAGCAGATTTGACGGGCGCAAATGTTCTCGACTCGGGCGCTCCGGACCGACAGCGTCATAGATGTACACCAGAGACGAATCGAAGTCCGTTCCGAAGAACTTCGTCGTCTTGATATGCCGGCCCCACGCAAAGACTCCTGGTACAGGGGAGAGACGAAATAAGTCTCCGGGCAAAGACTTCTGTCGTTTCTCGCAGAGCCGAACTGCTGTCACTTGGTTTGCTTCTTCGAGCGAAGTCAAAGAGTGCATGAGCGGAGTTTAGACCCAACTGTCTCGTTAGACACCATCAATGCCCACGCTGATTCGCGATCTCAACAGTCCGGCCCATCATGTCCACCTAAACTAGAACTCGTGCCCCTCTACGCTGACGTCGCGCTGCCGGTCCCTCTCGACCGCGCCTTCACCTACTCGCTCGGCGATCTCACCGCCGAAGTCGGCGCACGCGTCCTCGTCCCCTTTTCCGGCCAGCGCCTCCTCGGCGTTGTCGTCGCCCTGCATGACAACCCACCCGCGCCCGAGATCGAGACCAAACGCATCGAGCGCCTCCTCGACGACGCCGCATTGCTCTCACCCGAGCTCCTCGAACTCGCCCGCTGGATCGCGCAGTACTACTGCGCGCCGCTTGGTGAAGTCCTTCGCGGCATGCTTCCACTCACCGCCGAGGTCCGCCGCCACTGGGTCTACCGCATCGCCGAGCAGGGCCGCAACGTCCTCTACGAAGGCTCCGTGAAAGGCTCCTCGCGGCGTTCGCGCCTCAGCCCCGAAGACCAGAACCGCGAGTACGCCGTCCTCAACTACCTCGAGCCCGGCGAGTCCGCCAAGCTCTCCGCCATTCGTTCCGCCACCGGCGCAAACAAAGCCATGCTCGACGCGATGGTGAAGAAGCGCTGGCTCCTCCGCGAACCCCTCACCGAACAGCGCGACGCCCGCCGCCTCGAAACCGTCGCCGTCCTTGAAAGTGAATCGGCCGAGCAAACCCCCGAAGCCTCACAACCTAACAAACGCCTGCCCAAGCTCAACGACAACCAACTCGCCGTCATGGCCGAACTCGCCGGCTGCGGCGGCCGTGAACTCCTTCGCGAACTGCGCACGCGCCTCTCTCGCCGCGGCGTTCCCGACTCCACCGTCAACACGCTCGTGCGCCGCGGCCTCATCCGCCTCGAAGAAGCCGCGCAGGCCTTCCACGTCACCTCGCTCGCCACGCACGGCAAGCGCTTCGCGCACGAGCACACCCTCAACGAATCTCAAACAGAAGCCCTCGCCAGCATCGTCGCCGCCATGCAGCGCAACACCTTTGCGCCGCACCTGCTCTACGGCGTCACCGGCTCCGGCAAGACCGCCGTCTACGTTGCCGCGATGCAACGCGCTCTCGCTAACAACAAATCCGCGCTCCTCCTCGTCCCCGAAATCGGCCTCACGCCCGCAACCGCCGCCCAAATGGTCGCAGCCTTCGGCTCCGAAGTCGCCCTCCTCCACTCGCAGCTCACGCCCGACGAGCGCGCCGAGCAGTGGCACCGCATTCGCCGCGGCGAGGCCCGCATCGTCGTCGGCACGCGCAGCGCCGTCTTCGCGCCCATGCCAGCACTCGGCCTCATCCTCGTCGACGAAGAGCACGACGGCTCCTATAAGCAGGAAGAAACCCCGCGCTACCACGCCCGCGACGTCGCCGTAATGCGCGCCAAACTTCTCGGCATACCAGTCGTCCTCGGCTCCGCCACACCCTCGCTGGAATCCTGGAACAACGCCGAGCGCGGCCGCTACGCGCGCATCGAGATGCTCGAGCGCGTTCAGTCCCGCCCGCTTCCCACCGTCGAAATGATCGACATGCGCGCCGAGTTCCGCGAAACCGGACAGGAGCAGCTCTTCGCTCGCCAGCTCATCGAAGAAACTCAGTCCACGCTAGACCGCAACGAGCAGGTCATCATCCTCCTCAATCGCCGCGGCTACTCCTTCGTCGTCATGTGCCGTTCCTGCGGCGAAAAGATCGAATGCGAAAACTGCGCCATCTCGCTCACCTACCACAAGCACTCTGACGAATCAGACCTCAGCGGCCCCGCACGCGTCGGCGCTCGCCTCGAGTGTCACTACTGCGGCTTCCGGCGCGGCGTTCCCAGCCACTGCCCGAAGTGCAATAGCGAACATCTCTTCTTCCTCGGAGCAGGTTCACAGCAAGGCGAAGAGCGCCTCCAGGAGCTCTTCCCCAACGCGCGGATCGGCCGCATGGACCGCGACACCGTCCGCACGCGCGGCGACATGGAGCGCATCCTCCAGCGCCTGCACTCCGGCGAGATCAACCTCCTCGTCGGCACGCAGATGATCGCCAAGGGCCACGACATTCACGGTGTCACCCTCGTCGGTGTCGTCGGTGCTGATTTCGCCCTCGGCCTTCCTGACTTCCGCGCCGCCGAGCGCGTCTTCCAGCTCCTCACGCAGGTCAGCGGCCGCGCCGGCCGCGGCGACAAACCCGGCCGCGTCCTCGTCCAGACCTACCAGCCCGACCACTACGTCAACAAATTCGCCCGCGAGCACGACTACACCGGCTTCGCCGCGCGCGAAATGTACTTCCGCCGCGCCATGCGCTACCCGCCCTTCGCCGCGCTCGCCAACGTGCTCATCCAAAGCGAGCAGCTCGAAGAGGTCCTCGCCATCAGCACGCAACTCGCCCGTTGGCTCGCCGCCAATCGCCCCGAAAGCGTGCGCATCCTTGGCCCCGCGCCCGCACCGATTCCGCGCATCAAGCGCATCTACCGCTATCACATGCTGCTGAAATCCGAGCGCCGTGACGCCCTCAGCGCCCTGCTCCGCAGCATTCTGGCCCACATCGAAGCCGCAAATATCCCGCGCCGCAACGTCACGATCGACGTCGACGCACTTCACCTGATGTAGTTTTCAGCGAACGCCGGGGTGCCCCATTCATACGCGCAGCGTATGAGTGGGCAGCAAACTACCCGACCAGGTGCAGCTCTTTGCCCGGCTTGAACCGGACCGCGCTTCCCGGTGAAATGCTGACCTCGGCCCCCGTGCGCGGATTCCTCCCCACGCCGGTCTTCCGCGGTTTCACGGTAAACACCCCAAAACCTCGCAGCTCAATTCTGTCTGAGCGGCCAAGCGCCTTTTTCATGCCTTCGAAGATAGCGTCTACCGCGGCCTCCGCCTTGGTACGGGGCAAGCCGGTGCGCTCTACGATGCGCTGAACTAAATCCTGCTTGATCACCTGCGGTCACCTTCCTTCCGTCTTCGCTGGGCACGCGCCTTTCGCAAACTACTGAAAACCGGGCCGCAACCCCGATGCTAGGTAACCCGATTTCACTTGTCAAACGGACTCACAGTAGTTTGAGATACGCTCAAAGCGATACAGCTACTCTCAAAGTAGGGCACGGCCGCCCGTCGGCGCGTCTGTCCGGGAGAATTGATGTCGATCAAAAGCGATAAATGGATTCGTCAGCAGGCCCTTCAACACCGCATGATTGAGCCCTTCAGCGAGAAACAGGTCCGCGAGGGTGTCATCTCTTACGGCCTCTCGTCCTACGGTTACGACCTCCGCGTCTCCGACGAATTCAAGATTTTCACCAACGTCAACAGCGCCATCATTGATCCCAAAGCCTTCGACGAGCGCTCTTTCGTGACGGTTCAGGCTCCCAGCGTTATCATTCCTCCGAACTCGTTCGCACTCGCGCGCTCCATTGAATACTTCCGGATTCCGCGCGATGTGCTCACGATATGCGTCGGAAAGAGCACCTACGCCCGTTGCGGCATCATCGTCAACGTAACCCCGTTTGAGCCCGAGTGGGAAGGGTTTGTCACACTTGAGATCTCAAACACCACTCCGCTGCCCGCGCGCGTCTATGCCAACGAAGGGCTTTGTCAGATACTCTTCTTCCAGAGCGATGAGGCGTGTGAGGTAAGTTATGGCGATCGCAACGGCAAGTACCAGCGCCAGCAGGGCATCGTACTTCCGAAACTTTAGCTCACGGGCTCCGCACGACAGCCGCAGGAGGCCGAACGCACATGACTAATCCAGCATTGGCGAGAATCGGCCTTGTCGCCTCCGACCCGCTTCGTCTGGTCGGCATGGAAGCCATTCTCGCCGACCTGCCCGGCATGGAAGCCGTGCCCCTCGAACTCGATCAGCTTGGCTCCAGACCCGATGTCGCGGTTCTCATTCTGGAAGGCCGCAGCGGCGGTGACACGCTCCACGACCTAATCGCCAAGGTGCGCCGCGAGCATCCGCAACTGCGCATCGTCGTTGTCGGTGAAGGCCTCGATCCCCTGGTCATCGAGCAGGTCATCGGCGCCGGCGCCAAAGGCTATCTCGCCGAAACTGCCAGCGAAGCCGAGATCCGGATGGCCCTCGAAGTCGTCCTCGACGGCTCCGTCTGGGCCCCTCGCAAAGTGCTCGCAAAGCTGATCGAGGGCGGCAGTACCACTGCGTCTTCTGCCTCCGTCAGTGGGGATCGCATTGAAAAGCGCATGACCGCCCGCGAACGCGAGGTCCTCGAGCTCCTCATGGACGGCCGTTCCAATCGCGCCATCGCCGAAGCCCTCGGCATCGACGAAGCCACCGTGAAGGCCCATCTCGGCCGCATGTTGCGCAAAACAGGCGCTCACAACCGGGTCGAACTCACGCTGCGCGCCATCGAAGAGCGATCCACGCATTGAGTCAGCGACTCGCTGACTAAGGTCTACAGCCCTCCGTAATCTTGTCCGGCGCCGCAAGTTAGCGCACTCTTACACCAGTACAGACCTGGGAGAAGAGGGTTGTAGGTCCGGCCACACGGCCAGCCTGCAACCCATTTTTTTTGGCAACCTGCATCGGTTACCTATCCATCTCACGGCATGGACACTAAGCGGAGAAAGCCGAAACGGCTTCCAACCCCCAGATTCTGAAAGGCAAATCAATGAAAAAGTTCTTAGGTGCACTCTGTGGCTTCGCGATGCTCGCGGGCCTCATCCCCGCCCGCGCCGCTGATATGCACAAGATGGACGGCCGGCTCAACGCCGCCGCCGACGTGATTCAGGAGATCATGTCAACGCCCGACAGGGGTATCCCCGAGGGCATCGTCGAGAAGGCTCGCTGCGTCGTCGTCGTTCCCCACTACAAGAAGGGAGCGTTCGTCATCGGTGCAGAGTACGGCCAGGGCGTCGCCACCTGCCGCACCGGACATGGCTGGAGCGCACCTGTCTTCGTCAAGCTCGAAGGCGGCAGCTTCGGTTGGCAGATCGGTGGTCAGTCCACCGACCTCGTGCTCATTGCGATGAATCAGAACGGTCTCGAATCAGCGCTCAAGAGCAAGGTCAAACTCGGTGCGGACGCTTCCGCAGCCGCTGGCCCTGTTGGCCGCAATGCTGAGGCAAGCACCGATATCGTGATGAATGCGCAATTCCTCACCTATTCTCGCGCCAAGGGCCTCTTCGCCGGCTTGGATCTCTCTGGCACCGCGCTCTCCGAAAACCATGACGACATGGACGCTGAGTACGGCAACGGTGACTTCGAAGCGATCCTGCACCACGACACCGCTGTCCCGCCGAACGCGCAACACTTCGTCTCTACCGTGGCCCGATACTTCGTCGTCGCGCGCGAACACTAGTCATCCGGCAGCACGCTGTAATGTCTCAAAAGAAAGGGACGGCACGACGCCGTCCCTTTCTTCATTCGCGCCTGTCCGCTAAGCCGGTCCTTTCTCTAAAATCCATCTAGCGGATTGCGAACAAGACGGGCTCATTCCTCCCCCAACTTTAGAAAGGCATTTCAATGAAGAAAGTTCTTGCAACACTGTCCGGTTTTTTCCTGCTTGCGGGTCTGATTCCCGCCCGTGCCGCCGACATGGGCACACTCAATGAACGGCTAAGCTCCGCCGCTGACGTCATTCAGCAGATCATGTCCACCCCCGACAGGGGCATCCCCAGCTCAATCCTCGCCGGCGCCTCCTGCGTCGTGGTCATCCCGAAATATAAGAAGGGCGCCTTCGTGGTCGGCGCGCAGTACGGCCAGGGCGTCGCCACCTGCCGCACCCCGCGCGGCTGGAGTGCTCCCGTTTTCGTCAAGCTCGAAGGCGGTAGCTTCGGCTGGCAGATCGGCGGACAATCAACCGACCTCGTCCTCGTTGCCATGAACCAGAAGGGCCTCCAGGACATGCTCAAGAACAAGTTCAAGATCGGCGGTGATGCCGCCGCATCCGCCGGCCCCGTAGGCCGCAACGCCCAGGCCGGCACCGACTGGAAGCTCAACGCCGAGTTCCTCACCTACTCCCGTTCCAAAGGCCTCTTCGCCGGCCTCGACCTCGACGGAACTGTCCTCAACCAGAACAACGATGACATGGCCGCCGAGTACGGCAGCCCCATCCCGTTCGAAACGGTCCTGAACGGTGGCACGCCCGTTCCAGCGAACGCACGCCACTTCGTCAGCACCGTCGCCCGTTACTTCGTCGCCGCCAAGCAGCGCTAACCAGCCGTGAGGCTGCTCAAAAACCAACAGGGACGGCGTCAGCCGTCCCTGTTCTTCGTTCTTTACAGTTAGCTAGCTTCGGCCGGGGTCATGCAGAGGCGTAGTCTTCGAATGGACGTCGCGCCGGCGGCTATACGTCCTGTGCTGGCAGCTCTCGCACTCCCACGGATACAGCTTGAACAAAACCATCACACTGTCGAGAACTCCCTGGCGCTTCACGCGCCGGAACTTGCCGTGTCCGCAATTAGAGCAGGGCCGCACAGATACCTCGATTGCCTCGATGATATCTCACCAGCATGACTCGCGTGACAACGCTCAGTTGCACCATAGTCGTACACCTGCTGCTGATGACGCGATCTTCATCATCCCTCTTGCGTAAACTTGGGGGACGTTGACCGTCGCCGCCAAACCACAGCCCGCAAGACGTCCCTCCCTTCGCGAGTGGCTGGAATACATTGCTCTCCGCCTCATCGTCGCCACGCTCAAGTGGCTGCCGCGCTCCATCTCTCGCGCCCTCGGCGCCGCCATCGGCGCTCTCGCATGGCACCTCGTCGCACGTCTTCGCCGCATCGGCCTGCGCAACCTCTCACTCGCCTTCCCTGACATGCCCGCGCCGGAACGCGAGCGCATCCTCCGCAAGCTCTACCGCTACCTCGGCTGGCAGATGTCCGAGTTCTGCCGCATGCCCCGCGCCACTCGCGCCGACGCCCAAAAATTCTTCCGTTACGAAGGCCTCGAGCACTTCCTCGCCGCCCGCAGCCGCGGCAACGGCGTCCTCGTCCTCACGGGCCACCTCGGCGCCTGGGAGCTCTCCAGCTTCTACCACTCCCTCATGGGCCGCCCCATGAGCATGGTCATCCGCCGCCTCGACAACCCCCTCGTCGACACCTTCGTCAATCGCATCCGCTGCCTCCACGGCAACCGCGTCCTCCACAAAGACGACTTCGCCCGCGGCCTCCTCCAGGCCATGCAGCGCGGCGACACCGTCGGCATCCTCATGGACACCAACATGACGCCCCCGCAAGGCGTCTTTGTTCCCTTCTTCGGCACGCTCGCCTGCACCGCCTCCGGCCTCGCCCGCGTCGCCGCACACTCTAAAGCCGCCGTCCTTCCCGGCTTCATGCTCTGGGAACCCGACGAGCATCGCTACGTCCTCCACTTCGGCCCCGAGCTCAACCTCACCCGCACCGATGACTCGGCAGCCGACGCACTCGCCAACACTGCCCTCTTCACGGCTACCATTGAGTCCTGGATCCGCCGCTACCCCGAGCAGTGGCTCTGGGTCCACCGCCGCTGGAAGACCCGCCCCGAAGGCGAGGAGACTCTCTACTCATGAGCCCAAAATCACTCACCGGCCGCCAACTCGCCGAACTCGTCGGCGCTGCCGAGCACCCCAGGGCGCAACTCACGCGCGTCGCCGCAGTCGAAGACGCCGACACCCACTCCATCGTCTTCGCGCAGGACGAAGCCTCGCTCCACCACGCCATCGCCTCCAAAGCCGGCGCCATCCTCGCCTCGCACAACAAGCTCGCCAATCCCTCAGCATTCGACGACCCGCGAATCCTCTGGGTCCGCGACCCGCGCTACGCCATGGCCGTCGCCGCCCGCGCCCTCACCCCACAGCCCACCGAATCCGACATCCATCCCTCCGCGGTCATCCACCCCTCCGCAAAGCTCGGCGCACGTACCCGCGTCGGCGCCGGCACCGTCATCGAAGCCAACGCCATCCTCGGCGACGACTGCACCATCGCCGCGAACGTCACCATCTGCCAGGGCGTCCACATCGGCCATCGCGTCGTCGTGCAGCCCGGAGCCGTCCTCGGCTCCCTCGGCTTCGGCTACGCCCGCAATCGCGAGACCGGCGAATATCTCCTCTTCCCGCAGCAAGGCATCCTCGTCATCGAAGACGATGTCGAAATCGGTGCCAACACCACCATCGATCGCGGGGCCTTAGGTGGGACTCGAATCGGCGAAGGCACAAAGCTCGACAACCTCGTCCACATCGGCCACAACTGCAACATCGGCAAAAACGTCATCATGGCCGCGCAGGTTGGCATCTCCGGCTCCTGCACCATCGAAGACGGTGCCATCCTCGCCGGCCAGGTCGGCCTCGGCGACCACGTCCACATCGGCCCCGGCGTCGTCCTCGGCGGCCAGGGCGGCGTCTTCCCAGGCAAAGAGATCACCGGCCCCGGCCAGGTCTTCGCCGGCACTCCCGCCGAACCCCTCGCCAACTACCTCAAATCCCTCGCCCGCATCCGCCGCCTCAAATAGCCCACCGAACGCCTTTTCACCGACGAACCCTGACTCGCATCTCGAATCTCGCAACTCGCATCTCGTAGCTAAGAATGCCCCTCATCGTCATCGGCGGACACACCCGCAACATCGGCAAGACCTCGGTCGTCGCTGGCCTCATCGCCGCTTTGCCCGCGTTCAACTGGACCGCCATCAAGATCACGCAGTTCGGCCACAACGTCTGCTCCGCCAATGGCGAGCCCTGCGACTGCCAGACCGCCGACCACACCATCGCCATCAGCGAAGAGCGCGACCCCACCACCGGCACCGACACCTCGCGTTTCCTCGCCGCCGGCGCCCGCCGCGTCTTCTGGGTCCGCACCCGCCAGGGTCAGCTCGCCGAAGCCATGCCCCGCCTCCGCAAGCTCCTCGCCGACTCCGAAAACACCATCATCGAATCCAACAGCATCCTTCGCTTCCTGCGACCCGACCTCTCGCTCTCCGTCCTCGACCCCACCATCGCCGACTTTAAACCCTCCGCCCTTCGCTATCTCGACCGCACCGACGCCCTCATCCTCCCCACCGGCACAAACCTCGAATCGCTCACTCAAGCCTGGCCCAGCATCTCCCCACACCTCCTCGGCAACAAACGCACGTTCTACGCGCATCCACCGAATTACTGCAGCAACGACCTCAACGACTTCGTCTCCACGACACTGCACAAAAAACTCGCAGCTCAAAGCTCGGAGCTCAAAGCTCGTCGCGCATAAACCCCGAAACCCGCGGCAGAAGACGCACCCCCATTAACCCCACTGGTCCCCCTCGCTTCCGCACAGCAAATCCTCAGCGCTCCGCGCCTAGACTCGCCTCACTTCGTTTGCCATCGTTTGCCACTCCTCCTCGCGAGTCTTCCCATGCGCCTCTGCCCTTCCTCGCTCCTGCTTGCCCTCTGCCTCATTACCGCTACAGCTCATCCTCAGACCGGGTGGCAGCCCACCCCGGGCCACCCGCAGCTCCCCATCTGGCCCGGCGCTATCCCCGACGCCGCGCCCGTGCTCGGCCCGGAGAGGGTCGAAATCAGCAGCCTCCGCGACCTCATTGGCGGCCACCGCTCCACCGGCGTCTATAACGTCACCATCCCCACCATGACCATCTACTCGCCGACCGGCAAGAACACCGGCGCATCCGTCGTCGTCTTCCCCGGCGGCGGCTACCAGATGCTCGCCATCGACCTTGAAGGCACCGAGGTCTGCGACTGGCTCGTCCCGCGCGGCATCACCTGCGTCCTGCTCAAGTACCGCGTTCCCGGCAATCCCGCGCTCTATCCCAAATCCGGCCCCTATCCCGAATCGCCCATGGCTCTCGAAGACGCGCAGCGCACCATGGGCCTTCTGCGCCTCCAGGCAGCCGAATACCACATCGACCCGCACAAGATCGGCGTCCTCGGCTTCTCCGCCGGCGGCCATCTCGTCGCCGCCATCAGCAACCACTACGACCACCGCATCTACCCTCGCGTCGACACCGCCGACGATCAAAGCTGCCGCCCCGACTTCGCCATCGCCATCTACCCCGGCCATCTCTCCTACGAGGCCACCGTCTCCGACGCCCACCGCAGCAAGGACAAGTCCTTCATGCCCGCGCCCAACAACGCGCCGGCCGCGGTAGCGGACCTCATTCTCCGCCCCGACCTTCACGTCACCGCGAAGACCCCACCCACCTTCCTCCTGCAGAACGAAGACGACAACGTCGACAACGTTGACGACGCACTCTCCTACTACATCGCCCTTCGCAACGCCCACGTTCCCACCGAAATGCACCTTTACCCTAAAGGCGGCCACGCCTTCGGCCTCCGCCGCACCAAACTCCCCGTCACCGCCTGGCCTCAGCTCCTCGACACATGGCTGCAGTCGATCGGCGTGACGCCGCAATAACGCCGCATTGTCCACATCCGCCCCGTTATCCTGAAAGGAGCCCGCCCTTTCAGGATGTGGATATGAACAGGACCTCCTTACCGCATGAATCGGATCGATCGCCTCAACCGTAGAGATTTCGCCCGGCTGCTCGGCCTATCCGCAACGGCCGTATCCCTGCCCGCCGCCGCCGTCACAGCTCCGGCGCACCACCAGGACACAACCACGGTCCGCAGCTTCTCCAACGGCTTCCTGTGGGGCACCGCCACCTCCGCCTACCAAATCGAAGGCGCTCCCGACGAGGCAGGCCGCGGTCTCTCCATCTGGGACACCTTTTCCCGCGCGAAGAAGACCTACACCGGCGAGAACGGCGACACCGCCGATGACGAATTCCACCGCTATCGCGAGGACATCGCGATCATGCAGGAGTTAGGAATCAAGGCCTACCAGTTTTCCGTCTCGTGGCCGCGCATCTTCCCGCAAGGCACCGGAGCGCAGAACCCCCAGGGCTGGGACTTCTACGACCGCATGCTGGATGTCCTGCTCGCCGCCGACATCGAGCCCTACTGCAACCTCTACCACTGGGACCTGCCCGAAGCCTTGATGAGCGTCGGCGGCTGGCAGAGCCGCGACACTGCCAAGGCTCTCGCGGACTACTCCGCCGTCGCCGCCAGGCACCTCAGCGATCGCGTCAAAAACTTCATCACCATCAGCGAAGTAACCGCATTCGTCGACGCCGGCTACCGCTACGGATCTGACGCGCCCGGTCTGAAGCTCAACAACGCCCAGGTCGCGCAGGTCACTCACAACGTGCTGCTCGGCCACGGCATGTGCGTGCAGGCCGTGCGCGCCAACGCACGCCCAGGCACACGCGTGGGCATCGCCGACAACGCTGTCAGCACTCTTCCCGTGATTGAAACTCCGGAAAACATCGAGGCCGCGCGCAAAGCCTATCGCGAGGAGAACTCCCGCTCTCTCACGCCAATCCTGGAAGGCCGCTACACCGACCTCTACCTCAAAGGCCTCGGTGCCGACGCGCCCAAATTCACCCCCGAAGACATGAAGATCATCAGCGCACCCCTCGACTTCATCGGCCTCAACATCTACGAGCCCACCTGGGTCCGCGCCAGGGACAATGAATCCGGCTACGAAGTCCTCGATATGCCGAAGAGTTATCCGCACATGGCTGCTCTTTGGCTGCAGCTCGGTCCGGGCGGAGCCTACTGGTCGCCCCGCTTCCTGCATGAAATCTGGGGAGTCAACGAGATCTACATCACCGAAAACGGCGCCGCCAGCACGGACGTGCCGACCAAATCCGGCGAAGTGCTGGACGTTGATCGCGTCTATTTCCTGCGCAGCTACCTCTCCCAGTTGCAGCGCGCCGTCAGCGAAGGCATCCCCGTGAAGGGCTACTTCCTCTGGAGCCTGATGGACAACTACGAATGGTCCGACGGCTATGCCATGCGCTTCGGAATCACCTACGTGGACTACACGACCCAGAAACGAACCGTAAAGCTCTCCGGAGAGTTCTATAAGCGCGTCATCGCCACAAACGCGCTGGCCTAGAAAACCCGCTGGCCAGTGCAAGCAGGATTGAATACTGCGTTTTGCAGGATGCTCCGCCCCGTCCGAGGGTCAATTTGAACGGCTTCGTTAAGGGCGCGGCTTGAGCCGTGCCGAAACACTCACAAAAGGAAAGCGGGCTTTAGCCCCTGAGGTATATCTTCCTCAAATTGGCCGACTGCTCTCGGCCGCCGCGCCTTGACAAAACCCTGCTTCGGAAAGGGCGCTCAAATCGGATCGCCAGCCCTCACCCACGTCAAAACGCAACATAAGGTCCGGACCTAAGTTCTCTTCTTTGAAGATTTTGCGCAAAAAACAGGGGGAGGGGGGTCCCCTCCCACACGAGCCGAAAACTCCGCGCCAAAAGGAAGAGGCAGCCTGTCGGCTGCCTCTCAGTTCTTACCGAAGAACGATTACGCGGTCGTCGGTGCGCCCTCGTTGTACCCAGGCTTGCGGGTTCCCTCAGGCTTCAGCACCTTCTGCGTATCGTCGTCGGCGGCAGCCAGTGGCGACTTCACCGGGCCGAGCTCCTTGCCTTGAATCAGTAATTCGATCTCCGCCGCATCCAGCGTCTCCCGCTCCAGCAGAGCAATCGCCATCCGGTGCATCACCTCGCGGTTTTCGTCCAGAATCTGGTGCGCCGACTTGTAGCCCTCGTCGACGAACTTCTTCACCAGACGGTCGATCTCCTTCGCCGTGTCGTCTGAGTAATCCCGCGACTGCGCGATCTCGCGGCCCAGGAAGATCTGCTCTTCCTTCTTGCCGTAAGTCAGCGGCCCGAGCTCGCTCATGCCGTACTCGCAAACCATCTTGCGAGCCAGCTCCGTCGCGCGCACGATGTCGTTGCCCGCGCCGGTCGTCATCCGGTCCATGAAGATCTCCTCCGCGCAGCGCCCGCCCATCAGGATCGCGAGCTGCGTCTCGAGGTAGTCCTTCGTCACCGTGTGCTTGTCCTCTTCCGGCAGGTGCATCGTCACGCCCAGCGCCATGCCGCGCGGGATGATCGTCACCTTGTGCAGCGGGTCGGAGTGCTTGCGCTTCGCCGCCACCAGCACGTGACCGGCCTCGTGGTACGCCGTATCGCGCTTGTCGTCCTCGCTCAGCAGCATCGACTTGCGCTCGGCACCCATCAGCACCTTGTCCTTGGCGATCTCAAAGTCGTACATGTGCACGGCCTTGCGATTGAACCGCGCCGCCGTCAGAGCGGCCTCGTTCACCATGTTCGCGAGGTCCGCGCCGCTGAAGCCCGGTGTCCCGCGCGCCAGCACTTGCAGATTCACGTCATCGGCCAGCGGCACCTTCTTCGAGTGCACCCGCAGCACCTCTTCGCGCCCACGGATGTCAGGACGATCCACAATCACGCGACGGTCGAAACGGCCCGGCCGCAGCAGCGCCGGATCGAGCACGTCAGGACGGTTCGTCGCAGCGATCAGGATCACGCCGTCGTTCGACTCAAACCCATCCATCTCGACGAGCAGCTGATTCAGCGTCTGCTCGCGCTCATCGTGTCCGCCGCCCAGGCCAGCACCACGGTGCCGTCCCACAGCGTCGATCTCGTCAATGAAGATGATGCAGGGAGCATTCTTCTTGCCCTGCTCGAACAGGTCGCGCACGCGGCTTGCACCGACGCCGACAAACATCTCGACGAAGTCCGAACCGGAAATCGAGAAGAACGGAACGTTCGCCTCGCCGGCCACGGCCCGTGCCAGCAGTGTCTTGCCGGTTCCCGGAGGCCCGACCATCAGCACGCCCTTCGGAATGCGTCCGCCGAGCCGCTGGAACTTCTGCGCCTCGCGCAGGAACTCGATGATCTCCTTCAGCTCTTCCTTCGCTTCATCGACGCCCGCAACGTCCTTGAACGTCACCTTCTTCTGCTGCATCGAGAGCAGGCGCGCACGGTTCTTGCCAAAGCTCAGCGCCTTGTTTCCGCCCGACTGCATCTGCCGCATCATGAAGAGGAACAGCGCCAGGATGACGGCGATCGGCGCGATCTGGAAGAGGATGTTCAGCCACAGGGTGCCGTTCTGATCCTTCACGGTGACGTTCACGCCATGGTTAATCAGGTTGTTATACAGGTCCTGATAAGTTGCCGGGATCGTGGCGTGAAAGCTCTCTTTGCCATCCTTGAACTTACCCGTGGCCTCGGTGCCGTTGATGGTCACCTCGCCGAGTTTGCCGGCCTGGGCGTCGTTCATCAACTCGGTCAGGCTGATTGCCTGATCGTGGCCCGGATTCATATTGGTCACCACGTACCGCCATCCCACCAGAAGGCAGCCCACCGTAAGGACCCATATCAAGAGATGTTTAATTGTTGAATTCAATCCGCTTCCTCGTTTCCTGCTTCGCCGGGCTCTTGCGCTCCCTCATTGCTGAGGAATGGCCTCCAGCCTTGCTGCTAACGCACTCAACTGTTAGACGACAAGATTGGCTATAGGGTGCATGAACCGAACGTTGGAGGTCCACGTCCGGGTCGCACAAGCGCATTCCTGATTCTACCCCCGGGCCGCCGCTTCCCCGCCAGCTTTTCTCCCGGTTGTCTTTGCAACGAAAGGAGCAGCCTCCCGCTGCAGTTGGATCTCCCTCGCGGTGCGCTCCGCCCGAAGTCCTCGGCTGAGTTCGAGGCGGGCGCCAGTACGAGCGGCAATCGGCGGATGCACCTGGGCCAAACCCGCCAATGCCAGCAACTTGGACGTCTCTTCCGCAGAAAGGCTGCAGCCCAGGGAACGCGCCGCCTCCCTCACGACCCGCCTGCGCAGGGCAGGAGCCATCGCCCGCAGCCGCTCCACTTCGATGGCACAACCGCTATTGCCGGTAACGGTACTCACGGCGCGTCCGCCACCCCGAACCGGCCGCCCTGGCAGCAACACCTGCGGCAGCACACGAGCGACCTCCGACTTCCAGAACGCCTCCTCATCCCGTGCGATTTCCGCCAGGCGTGCGAGTGTCGCGTCAATCGCAGGATTGAACGTGCGCAGCATCGGCATCAGCTCATGACGGACACGGTTGCGGGTCAACGATAGATCCCGGTTGGTTTCATCCTCCCGCCACGCCTGCCCGCGCTCTTGCAGATACGCCTCGACCTCCAGCCGCCGCACTCCCAGCATTGGCCGCACAATGCGCCGCGACCCAGCCAACTTCAGATCTCTGTACATTGGCCTCTCAATCGTCGGCGCAATTCCGCCAACCCCTTCGGTCCATGCGCCACGCAGCAGCTTCATCACTACCGTCTCGGCCTGATCGTCCAAGGTGTGCGCCGTCGCTACCACATCGACATCCGCCATCAGCCGCCAGAACACCCCATATCGAAGCTCTCGTGCCGCCTCCTCCAAACCCTCGCGCTCTTCGCTCTGCCGCGCCGCGACGTCAACGCGCTCCACTACCAGCGGCACCTCCAGACGCGCACACAAATCCCGCACGAACGCCTCATCGCCATCTGCTTCGACTCCGCGCAGTCCGTGGTGCACATGGACAGCGCTCAGCGCCGCGCCCAGGCCCTCTTTGGCGCGATTCGCGTCGATCAAAGCGAGCAGAAGCGCGGTCGAATCCGCGCCACCCGAGACGGCAACGCACACACGTTCGCCTGCGTTCATTAGCGACAGATCAATCGCAAGCCGTCTCTCGTTCGTCATCGTTTCAGACCGAATTCGCGCATCGCGCTACCATCACCTTACAGAGCTTTAACTCACGATGAACAGTTCCCGTTTCCGCAGACTGCAACCTCTCCTTTACGCTTCCCTCCTCTGCTGTGCAGCGGCCTTTGCGCAGGACATCCACGTGCGCGTCGATGCGCATGGCCCGGGTTCGACCGCCAGCACCACGGACTATACGTCGATTCAGCAGGCGCTCGATCATGCTCCACAAGCTGCGGCGCCCTACCGGACGATCATCGAGGTCGTGCCTGGCACATATCACGAGCGCATCAACGTCACGCGCAATCGGCCACGCATTACGTTGCTCGGGCTCGGCAAAGCGCCTGAGGACGTGGTCGTCACCTACTCGATGAACGCCAAGGAAGCCGGTGGGACATTCTTCACCGAGACCGCGCAGATCAATGGCGACCAGTTCGAGGCCGATAACGTGACCTTCGAGAACTCTGCGGGACCGACCGGGCAGGCCGTTGCCGCCGCTGTCCGTTCCGATCGTTCGATCTTCAAGCACTGCCGTTTCCTCGGAGATCAGGACACGCTCTTCGCCGACTTCGGCCGTCAATATTATGTGGACTCCTTTATCGCCGGTGGCGTCGACTTCATCTTCGGCAATGCAACTGCCGTCTTTGATCACGACACGATCAGCGAGATTCGCAATGGGCAAATTACAGCGCAATCGCGCACCTCGCCCGAGCAAACCACCGGCTATGTCATCGATCACTCGCGCATCACGCATGATCCCGTGCCGCCTCCGCCGGGGAAAACCGCAGCTACGGGCTTCGGGCTTGGCCGTCCGTGGCGCGCCTACTCTCGCGTGGTCGTCATGAACACGGAGCTGCCAGCCGACCTCGATCCCGCCGGCTGGTCGAAGTGGAGTAACCGCGACAGTTCAACTCCCACCGCGTATTACGCTGAGTTTCACAACAAAGGGCCGGGCGCGAACACATCGCAGCGCGCGCCCTGGACGCACCAGCTCACAGAGAAGCAGGCGGCGACGTTCGCGCCGGAGAATTTCCTGCGCGGCAGCGACAACTGGAACCCTGTCGCTGAAGCCGCACACCTTCCATAATCCCAACCGGAGAAGTAAATGAAATTCGGCCCCGCCGTCTGCATCACCCTGCTTAGCCTTGCCACATTTGCCCCAGCACAAACCCAGACAGCTCACGGCATCGATCTCACCAGCATCGACCGCACTGTAAAGCCCGGCGACAACTTTTACCTCTACGCCAACGGCAACTGGATCGCGCGAACGAAAATCCCCGCAGATCGTTCCTCGATTGGTCGCTTCAACGAGCTCGCCGATCGATCCGATCAGCAGGTGCTGGAAATCATTCATGACGCAGTGAGCTCGAATGCCGCAGCCGGCAGTGACACGCGGCGGATTGCCGACCTGTATCGCTCCTATATGGATGAGGCCGCAATCGAGCGGGCCGGCGTTACACCGCTGAAGCCTGAGCTCGAACGCATTGCCGCGATCAGCAACGAGCAACAGCTTTCTGCGGCGCTTGGAGCCACGCTGCGCGCCGATACCGACGCGCTCAACAACACGAACTTCCACACGCCAAACATCTTCGGACTGTGGGTTGCGCCAGGATTTCAGAGCTCCGATCACTACGCGGCCTACCTGATGCAGGGCGGCATCGAGCTCCCGGACCGCAACTACTATTTGGATTCCAGCGCGCATATGAAGAACGTGCGTGCGAAGTATCTCGCGCATATGACGACGATGTTCCGGCTCGCGGGCATCGATCATGCCGATGCGCGCGCACAGCATGTGCTGGCCCTCGAAACCGCAATTGCGAAGGCGCAATGGACGCTGGCCGCAAGCGAAGACATTCACCACGCGAATAATCTCTGGCAGGCATCGGAGTTCGCGATCAGAGCTCCGGGGCTCGACTGGACGGCGTTCTTGCGTGCCGCGGGCCTCGCAGGTCAGAAGAGCCTGTACGTTTGGCAGGCGCCGGCGATCACCGCAGAGTCCGCGCTCGTTGCGTCAATGCCGCTCGAGGACTGGAAGGACTGGCTCTCGCTGCATGCGATCGATGACAACGCACAATACATGGCGAAGTCGCTGGACCAACCGTGGTTCGCGTTTTTCGGCACGGAACTCGGCGGCGCGGAACAGCAGCGCCCGCGTGACATTCGCGCTGTCCGCCTGCTGAACGACAATCTTGGCGAAGCTGTTGGGAAGTTATACGCCGCGCGCTTCTTCTCACGAGAGGCGAGGGCGCAGGCGCAGCGTCTCGTCGCCAACCTGCTGGCGGTATATCACAAGCGTCTCGAGGCGATCACGTGGATGGCGCCTTCGACGAAGACTGAGGCGATCGCGAAGCTCGAGCGGCTGCAGGTCAGCGTTGGATATGCCGACAATTTCCGCACGTATGACGGGCTTGAGATTCGCCCGGACGATCTCTTCGGCAATGTCCGGCGGGCGAAACTTTTTGAGTATCGCTACGAGGTCAGCCGAGTCGGCCAGGCGGTGGACCGCAAAGAGTGGTGCATGGATCCGCAGACCGTGAACGCGGTCAACCTGCCGCTCGACAACGGACTCAACTTCCCTGCTGCGATTCTGCAGCCGCCGTTCTTCGATCCGGCCGCACCGGACGCGGCAAACTACGGTGGCATCGGCACCGTCATCGGGCATGAAATCTCTCACACCTTCGACAGCGAAGGCGCTGAGTTCGATGCGAAAGGTGCGGTGCGCAACTGGTGGACGCCCGCAGACTACGCGCACTTCAAGGCAGTCACCGCTGCACTTGCGGCGCAGTTTGACACCTATGAGCCGCTGCCTGGTCTGCACGTGAATGGCCGACAGACGCTCGGCGAAGACATCGCTGATCTTGGCGGAGTCAATGCTTCGCTTGAGGCATACCACGTTGCGCTCGGCGGAAAGCAGGCGCCGGTTGTCGGCGGGTTCACCGGCGATCAACAGTTCTTCATCGCGTTTGCGCAAGTGTGGGCGAACAAGACGCGCGACGCTGCGCTGCGGCGTGGGCTCCTCACGGATCCGCACGCACCGGCGCAGATTCGCCCGCTTACCGTGCGCAATCTCGACGACTGGTATGCCAACTTCAACGTCAAACCCGGCGACAAGCTGTACCTGCCGCCGGACAAGCGGATCCATATCTGGTAGCGCCGCGACTGGTACGCGCTACAGGCCCGCGTACCAGTCGTAGCCCAGCTTCATCCAGAAGTCGTCCGGCTTCGTGTCGGTATATGCGATCAAACCGATGCGTTTGATCTGCTTGTAGCCATACTTGATGGGCATGTGCAGCCGCAGCGGAGCTCCGTGCTCGGCACGCAGCGGCTGCCCGCTCATCTCCATCACCAGCGTGCTCTGCGGATGACGCGCAGCCTCCATGTCATAGCCGCAGTAGTAGTCGCCGTCGGGCGTCTCCATGTAGACGTAGCGCGGCATGCGGCCGTTCACCGGTGCGGGCGGGAATGCGTCGATGAAGTCGCGTAGCCGCACGCCCGACCATTGCGTGATCTGGCTCCAGCCCTCAATGCACTTGAACTCCGTTACGAGATCGACGCGCGGCAGCTTGCGCAATTCATCCATGGTCAGCAGCAGTCCAGGCGTGCCGATGTTCAACGAGCTCGCGGACGCACCGGCCTCCGCAGTGCCCATCCTGCGCTTGCCGCTGATTGCCTGCGCCATGGCATCGAATCTCGCCGCAATGTCGACGTGAGGTAGTCCATTCACCTTCGGCGTCTGCGCTGAAAGGCTCTGTGATTGCTCGGGCATCTGCACGGCGGGCGCTCCGCCGGGCTGCACTGCGCCTGCCCGGCCGCTCTTCAGGTCGGGCATCGTATCCATCAGCGACGCATCGCTGTATTGATACTCCCAGGCGGTCACATCCGGCGCGTAGAAGCGCGAGAGTTGCGGATCGCGAACCCCCGCGACCTGGAGACGCCAGCTTGCCGGCACCAGCACTTGCTCCATGCCGATGACGCCATTCAAACGCAGCGGCACAGCGCGGCTCAATGGATACGTCGGCGACAAGCCGCGCTCGCGAAACACCGCACGGCTCACGTCCGCGTCCCAATCGATCGCGCCACGCAATCCCGACTGCAGTCTTCCGACTTGCTTGCTCTTATCGATCGCACGCCATGCGGCGTATCCGGCCGCAGCGGCTACTCCGCCGAGCAGAAAGCTGCGCCGAGTCCTGCGCGCGCTTTCGCGGCGAACCATCTCGGCATCGCCACGAACAATCTCAATCTCGCGTTCGTCAAAGTCGTTCATACGCGCGCTCCAGCGCTCGGCGGCTCATCCTCGCGCATCGCTCCGGTCGGCTCACCACTCTCGGCATCGAAACGCTGCTCGCGGCTCACCGTCTGCACCTCGAGCCCGCTCACCATCGACCGGAAGTTGTTCCATCCCGCAAGAATGACCTGCATTACATGGACTACAAAGAAGCCGCAGAAGCCCATCATCAGCCAGAAGTGCTCCCAGCGCGCCATTTCATAGCCGCCCAGCGCCGTCGTGAGCCAGTGCAGCTGCGCAGGTTTATAAATTGCGAGCCCGGTCAGCAGCGCGCCCGCGCCCATCAGCACAATCGCTGAATACGCGATCCTCTGCGCGCCGTTGTACTTTCCCTGCGGCGGCAGTCCTCTTCTGCGTGCCGCGGGAATATGCAGGTCGTAGAGCGTGACCCAGATGGCATCCACGAAAGACCGTCGCTTCGGCCAGAGCACCCGCCACTCGCCGGAGACCGCAAGATAGATTGCGTACGCGATGCCGTTGATCGCGAAAAACCACATCACGAAGAAGTGCCACCCGAGCCCGGTCGTGATCTGATACGGCGCGTTGAGTAGTTTCCAGAACCAGTCTGGAAAGAACCGCACCAGCGTCCAGTGGCCGATGCCCAGGCGATAGACCTCGTGCGGATGCTGGTAAGGCGGAATCGAGTCGCCCCAGTAGATCAGCAGCCCGCTCCAGATCATGATCGCGAGCAGCGGGAAGTTGATCCAATGCATCCAGCGGATGGCGCGCGGGTGCTTTTTCACGAGCCGCAGCTCTCCAGCGTCGTTCGCCGCCTGTCCTTCGACCTGCATCGAAGATTCTCCTGCGCCGAGTCTGCTCTTCAGGGTCATTCATTAGCAATACGAATCTCGCTGCGTCACAGATTTGCAATTCATCTGTCTCCGCCCGACAGAGTCCCCAGAACGCCTGAAATTATGCGGGAAATCTGCTAAAATAAGCCTTTGTGAGCTCTTCTCCCACGCTCGAAATCCAGGCATCCAGCAAAACCCAGAACACCACCGGAGCCGAACGGCCCAAGGTTGGTTTCGTGTCGCTCGGCTGCCCTAAGAACCTCGTCGACTCCGAGGTGATGATGGGGCTGCTTCATCGCGGCGGCGCGGAGCTCACGCCTCGCGCTGAAGACGCCGAGATCCTCGTGGTCAACACCTGCAGCTTCATCGACTCGGCCAAGCAGGAGTCCGTCGACACCATCCTCGAAATGGTCGAGCACAAGATCGCCAACGGCGGCCGCGCGAAGAGATTGATTGTGGCCGGGTGCCTCGTCGAGCGCTATCGCGACGAGATTCAGAAAAACATTCCCGGGGTCGATGCAGTCGTCGGCACAGGCGAGCTCGAATCCATTCTCGAAGCTGCAGGCCTATCGCGCCCCGCACCCGAGGAAACGAACTCGCCGTTCACGATCCTTACGACAGCGCAGATCGAGCGCCACGCCTCCTCCGTGAATCAGCATTCGCGTCCGGAGAGCGACAGTGCACAAGTGCTGCACGAGACGACGAGCAGACCCGAAGGCGACGCACGCGAGGCCGCTGGCCGGTTCTCACGCGAGGGCTGGGACGGCGCGCACACGGCGCTGCCCACCTACCTCTACACTGCCGAGACACCGCGCATTCTCACCACACCGCGCGCGTCGGCCTATATCAAGATCGCCGAAGGCTGCGACCACCCGTGCAGCTTCTGCATCATTCCGCAGCTTCGCGGAAAATTCCGCTCGCGCTCCATCGCGTCCATCGTGGCCGAAGCGCAATCTCTCATCGCGCAAGGCGTGCGCGAGATCACGCTCATCGGCCAGGACACAACTTGCTACGGTGAAGACCTCGCGCCGGATCCAGCCACCGGGAAACGTCCGGAGCTCGCCAATCTGCTCGACGCCCTTGCTCCGCTGCCTGGCCTCAAGTGGCTGCGCTTCCTGTACGCGTATCCGAACAAGATCACCACACGCCTGCTCGAGGCCATCGCGCGCCACGACAACGTCGCGAAGTATCTTGACGTCCCTCTGCAGCATGCGAGCGCGAACGTCCTTCGCCGCATGAAGCGCGGAGGCAGCGCAGACCGCTTCCTGCAGATCATCGACAAAGCCCGCAGCATCGTCCCCGGGCTTGTCCTTCGTACGAGCTTCATCGTCGGATTTCCTGGTGAAACGGACGAAGACTTCGCCGAGCTCTGCAAGTTTGCTGAGGCTGCGAAGTTCGATTGGCTGGGAGTCTTCTCCTACTCGGATGAAGAGGGCGCGCAGGCGTTCACGCACGAGAACAAAGTGCCGAAGCGCACGATTGAATCCCGCCGCCGCAAGCTGATGAGGCTGCAGCAGAAGATTTCCGCGAAGGCAAAGAAAGCCTGGGTCGGTCGTGAGGTTGACCTCCTCGTCGAAGGCGAATCGGAAGAGACCGAGCTCCTCTGGCAGGGCCGCACACTGGACCACGCACCGGAGATCGACGGCAAAGTCCTGATCAACGATTTCGGCACGTACGAAGAGCTCGTTCCCGGCACCTTCTACCGCGCCGAGATCACCGAATCGCACGACTACGATGTCGTCGCCCGTATCATCGAGTGATGCGAAAGTTGATATACGGCCGGGCTTTTGCTTTAGTCATCGTCTCAGGACTTGTGGGGGCGCTGATATCACGCGACCTCTCTAGGAAGCACCTCATGGGCCGCGATGGATATTTGCAATACCAATCGCACTATTACGACAAGCATGTAGCGAGCTTTGCAAACCCAGCGGCGCATGCCGTTGGCTACGCCGTCTTTATCGCGATCTGGATCGGCTTGTATGAGCTGACGGCGTTCATTGCGCAGCGGCTTCTCGCAGGCCGATTTCGCTCTAGTGATACATCTCAGCCATGACAAAACCTCTCCTCTGCCCCATCTGCAAAAAGCCCGTCGACCTCGCCAGCGAGGACGTTCCCTTCTGCTCCGAGCGCTGCCGTCTGATCGACCTCGGTAAGTGGGCCTCCGGCGATTACAAGATCTCCTCGCCCGCGCTTGATCCCGACCTTCTCGAAGAGATCGAGGAGGCGGAACTTCGCGCCCAGCGCCGCCGCGAAGACGAGCATTAATCCCCCATGCAGTAAGCGCGTAATTTTGAATCTTTGCGACGGCAAGAGCGTCTCAATACGAGAGTCTCTGTTTCTGATTCTGGAGCATTATTTGCGTTACGGTTTACCGCTGTTTCTGCTACTTTCGGCGTCTGCGCTCTCTGCGCAGCAATTGACGCTACCGATAGATTCTTTCTCCTCATCGGAGCCGAGTGTTCGTGCAGCCGCCGACCTGCCTGACGACCCGAGCGCGGTTCTGCGGCAGAGCTCGCAAATCGACGCCGCGCAGTCAAGCCCGGATCCTGCATCGGTATCAGAAAAACCGCACACGCCTCCGCCGCAGCCCAAGCGCATTCTTGGCATCATGCCGAACTATCGCGCGGTCAGCGCCGGTGTAAAACCTCCTCCCGCCACGCCGGGCCAGGCGTTCAAGATCGCAACCAAGCAATCATTTGACTACTCCGCGTTCGTGTTCGTTGGCCTTACGTCGGCGATCGCCGAGTGGGACGACAGCCATCCGAAACTCGGCAAAGGAGTCCCTGGTTTCTGGGCCTACTCCTGGCGTGGATTCGTGGATAAGACCGACGGCAACTACTGGGTCGTCTGGATTCTGCCCACCGCTTTCCATGAAGACGAGCGCTACTATGCGATGGGTCGTGGCCCCGTGCTCAAGCGTCTCGGCTACGCTGTTACGCGCGTCGTCGTCACGCCTGACTACAACGGCCACAACACGATCAACGGCGCTGAGCTCCTTGGTCGCGGTATCGCGCAAGGCATCGGCATCAGCTACTATCCGCCGTCTGATCGTAGCGCGTCGGCGCTTGCCACGAAGTACGGCTACGCTCTGCTGCGCGATGCATCCACGAATGCCTTCCGCGAGGTCTGGCCGGACATCGCGGCGCACGTGTTCAAGCATCACGATCAGCAATAGCGACACGCGCATCCACTACACTGAAGGCATCGATGCCTGCGCAGCTCCGCAAAACAACCTGGGCCTGGACCGTTGCGACATTCTTCGGCGCCGGCTTCCTCAAGCCCGGCCCCGGAACCTATGCGTCCACCGCCGCCGTCGCACTTTGGCTGGCCGCAGCATTCCTACTGCATCACAACACGCTGCATCTCCTGTTTGCGACGCTGATTGCACTCGCGCTTTCCATCGCGATCGGCATTCCCGCCGCCACGCGCGTTGCGCTTGAGTCCGGCCGTAAAGACCCCGGCTTCGTGGTAATCGACGAGGTCGCAGGCCAGCTTGTCGCGTTGATCGCCGTCAGGCCTGATTGGCCGCACGCGCTGCTTGCACTTCTCCTTTTCCGCTTCTTCGACATCCTCAAGCCGCCGCCGATCCGCAGCCTCGAAGCACTCCCCAATGGAACGGGCATCGTCGTAGACGACCTAGGCGCCGGCATCTACGCGCTCATCATTGTGCAACTCATCACGCACGTCCTCCGTCATTAATCGGCAGTCATCCCTATGCGCCTGCTCGTTGCTGCGGTCCTCTGCGCCCTCGCCGTTTCTTCGCACAGCTCCGAAACCGTCGGACCCTATTCACAATGGGTGCGGCCCAATGCCGAGGGCAAGCTTGCGTACGCGACAACGCTCACGGGCGATCACATCGTCGACTTCAGCTATGCGGGATATCGCGGCGGCGGTGTCGCCCTCCCTGACGCGCCCGTAGCTGAGACCCTCACTCCTTCCGGCGGCGACGACACTGCCGCACTCCAGTCAGCCCTTGATCGCGTTGCTATTCGCGCCGCAAAGGCGAACACGCCACAAGCTCTCGTGCTTGCTCCCGGCATGTTTCACCTCAGCGGGCCAATTAATGTCTCGGCGTCGAACCTGGTCCTCCGCGGTTCCGGCCGCGAGAAAACAATCGTGCAGCTCACCGGAACACCGCACATCGGTTTCATCCTCGGCTTTAACTCTTCATCTGCCCCGGCAAACCCCGACGAAGACTCCGCAGCTCCATCCGTTGACGAGCCAGATCCAACAAAGACTCCGCACGCTCGCACCAGGCTGGCCGACACCTACATCCCGGCCGGCACGCGACAGCTCCCTGTCGCCAGCGCCGAAGGTTTCGCGATCGGCGACTCCATCCTCATCAAGCGCGCCATCACGCCCGACTACCTGCGCTTCATGGGCATGGACCACCTCGAGCGCGCCGGGCGCACCGAGCACTGGATCGGCAACTCTATAACAACCGAACGCCGCGTCGCCGCCATCCGCGGCAACATTCTCATCCTCGACGTGCCAATCACCGACGACTATGACCCGCGCTTCAGCGGCGGCACATCCACTACCGTCACCGCCGTCCCGGCGCCTGCACGTATCCACGATTCCGGCATCGAAGGCCTGACCCTCACCGCGCCTTCCGTCTCGATTCCGCTCGACGCTCCTCACTTCGACGCCATCCACATCACCTCTGCCGAAGATGTCTGGCTTCGCGATATCGACATCAGGGACACAACGAACTTTATCCAGGTGGAAGCGCCAGCACGCCGCGTCACCATCGACCGCGTCGACCTTACCGAACGCAAGCCCATCACTAGTCCCGCCAAACCCTTCGGCTTCTCGCTCGCCGGCACACAGACACTCGTCATGCGCTCGTCCGCGCATGGCGACAAGATCTTCTTCGCCGCGACGCAAGCCCGCATTCAAGGGCCGAACGTGCTGCTTGATTGCGACTTCACGGGCGACCAGGCCGTGGAACCGCATCAGCGCTGGTCTACAGGCTTTCTGGTGGACAACGTCCATGTCCACGGCGGCGGAATCCACTTCATCAATCGAGGCGAGATGGGCTCAGGGCACGGCTGGACCATCGGCTGGTCCGTCATCTGGAATTCCACCGCCGACGAGCTCGTCGCGCAGCTGCCGCCCGGGTCCATCAACCTGGTCATCGGTTCGAAAGGCCAGCGGCGCCGCCAACCCATGCCCATCAAGGGCGCGCGCGGCCACAATGAAGGCCCGGACCTCCCCGAAGCCATTTATGACTCCTGGAACAAGCCCGTCGAGCCCCGCAGCCTCTACCTGCAACAGCTCACGGACCGCCTCGGCCCGGATGCAGTGAAGAACCTCGGCTATTGAAATGTCGTCCCTCTGACATCCTTCCCATTTGCCTCCCGCGCGCTGCCCGTCTACGCTATTGACCCATGAGCCTGCTTCACCCCAACCGGCCAAACTCCAACCCTCAGGCTCCCCACCTCGATAGCCTCATGCCGCGCGCCGCCATCCCCGGCGGCAGCTTCGAGATCCTCGGCTCGCACCTGCTGCCCGTGACCAACGACGGCCCGCAGCTTGCACCCCAGCTCCCCCAACTTCCGGCCGCCGCCTTCGGCGACACAACCGCCTACTTCGATCTCGTGCGCCCCAATCGTGCGCTGCTTCGTGTGCCAGAGGGCGCCATCGCGAGTGATCTCACGCTCCGCATCAACGGCGTCACTTCCAACGTCCTGCACGCGAATATCGGCGTCCCCATGGCCGATGAGCTGCACCTCGTCTCCAATCCCGCAGTAGACGCCGACGGCAATCTCTTCGCCATGATCAGCGGGCCACGCGGCGAGCGCACGCCCGTCTCCATCGTCCGCATCGGCCGTGATCTACAAGCCAGGCCATTTGCTCGCGACCTCCTCAACATCTCCGCGCTCGCCTTCGGCCCGGACAGCTATCTCTACGCAAGCTCGCGCGCCGAAGGCACCGTCTACCGCATCTCGCCCGAAGGCGACCACATCTCCACCTTCGCCGAAGGCATGGGCATCGCCACCGGCATCGCGTTCGATCGCGACGGCAACCTCTTCGTCGGCGACCGCTCCGGCACCATCTTCAAGGTCGGCCCTTACGGCTCGCACAATCCCGGCGAGGTCTTCGTCTTCGCCACCCTCGAGCCCTCCGTCGCCGCCTACCACCTCGCCTTCCGCGACGACGGCACACTCCTCGTCACCGCGCCCAGCACCAGCTCCAACCAGCCGATCTACGCTATCGAGCCGAATGGCGACACCAGCATCTTCTATACCGGCCTCGGCCGCCCGCAGGGTCTCGCGCTGGACAGCGCCGGCAACATCTACGTGGCCGCCTCGCTGCATGGCCGCCGCGGCATCATCCGCATCACCCCCGATGCCTCCAACGCCGAGCTCTTCATCGCCGGCAACGACCTCGTCGGTCTCTGCTTCCTCGACGACGGCTGCGCCGCGCTCGCCACCGGCGCCACGCTCTTCCATGTCGACCTCAACATCACCGGCAGGGCGCTGGTATGAGATGGCGGAAACACCCTAATCCCCAAACATCGCATTCATATCCCGATAACTCACCCATTTTCCGCAAACGTGAACGTGCCCTGCTCCCGCATCTCACGCGACGCGTTAAGAAACGCCGTCAGCGCCACCCGCGACAACGCACTCCCCACGCTGATTCTCTTCACCCCCATCGCAGATAATTCCGCGACCGTCAGCGCCACGCCCTGCAGCCCCATAATCACGTTCACCGGCCGGTCCACAGAGCGCACCACCACCGCAATGTCCTCTTTGCTGCGAAGCCCCGGCGCATACAACACATCCGCGCCTGCCTCCTGGTACGCCTGCAGCCGTTCGATCGTGTCCTTCAGATCCGGCCCTCCCACCAGATAGTTCTCCGCACGCGCCGTCAGCGTAAACGGAAACGGTAGCCCACGCGCAGCCTCCACCGCCGCACGCACGCGCTCCGCCGCCTGCGCTCTCTCGTAAACCGGCTCACCGCCCGGCTCATCGTCTCTTCCCGTCGCATCCTCAATCGATCCGCCTACAGCTCCCGCCGCCGCAGCCATCCTGATCGTCTCAGCCGCAATCTCCGGTGCGTGCCCGAACCCATTCTCCAGATCGGCACTCACCGGCAGCTCTGTTGCTTCCGCAATCGCCGCCACGTGCGCAATCATCCTCTCGCGGCCCACCGCGCTATCCTTCAGGCCCATCGAAAACGCATACCCCGCGCTGGTCGTCGCCAGTGCATCAAAGCCCAGATGCGCCAGTAACCGCGCAGTCCCCGCATCCCATGGATTCGGAATCACGAATGCTTCGCTCCGCTCATGCAACGCTCGAAACGCCTTCGCCTTTTCCATCTGAGTCGCCATACAGGTCAGCCTACTCCCGCCAAACATATATCCTGAATCTTCCACCTGCCTGCCGTCCGAGACCACATGATCGCTGAAATCATCGCTGTCGGCTCCGAGATGCTGACGCCGCACCGTACCGACACCAACTCCCTCTTCCTCACCGGAGGATTGAACGACCTCGGCGTCTCCGTCGCCTTCAAGACCGTCATCGGCGACAACCGCGACCACCTCACCTCCGCGGTCCGCATCGCGCTCTCGCGCGCCGACATCGTCATCACCTCCGGCGGCCTCGGCCCCACCGAAGACGACATCACGCGCAACTGTGTCGCCGACGCACTCGGTGTCGAGCTCCACAAAGATCCCGACACCATGGCCGCGCTCTACAAGCGTTTCGCCGAACGCCGCATCCCCATGCCGCCCAACAACGAAAAGCAGGCTGAAGTCATCGACGGCGCCCAACTCCTGCAGAACCGCAACGGCAGCGCACCCGGCCAGTGGCTCGACACAACATGGCCCGGAGCGGACGGCCAGCCGCACCGCAAGATCGTCATCCTCCTTCCCGGTCCGCCCAAGGAACTCAAGGCACTCTTCACCGACGAGTGCATCCCGCGCCTCGCCGCTTCACTTCCGCCGCGTTTCATCGCCAAACGCGTGCTTCGCATGGCGCTCACCCCCGAGTCCACCGTCGACGCGCGTACCGCGCCCATCTACCAGAAATTTACCGACGTCGAGACGACCATCCTCGCCGGCTCCGGCGAAATCCAGCTACACTTCGCCTGCACAAAACCCACGCAGGAGGCCGCCGAAGCCCGCGTCAACGCGCTCGCCGAGCTTATCGAGCACGAGATGGGCGACGACATCTTCTCCTCGCACGGCGAATCGCTTGAAGAGATCGTCTTGCTCATGCTCGGCATGCGCGACCTCAAGCTCGCGGTTGCCGAGAGCGTCACCGGCGGCCTGCTCTCCCAACGCCTCACCGCGATCCCAAATGCCTCACGCAGCTTTCACGGCGGCGCCGTTGTCTACGCCAGCGAGCAGAAGACGAACCTCTGCGACGTCCCGCCCGAACTCATCCAGAAGCACGGCGCCGTCAGCCCTGAAGTTGCACGCGCTCTCGCTGAAGGCATCCGCAAGAAGACCGAGTGCTCACTCGGCCTCAGCCTCACCGGCCTCGCCGGCCCCGGAGGCGGCGAAGGCCCCGACGAGGGCAAACCCGTTGGCCTCGTCTACATTGGCTTCGCCGACGGCGAAGACACGCAGGTGAAGCAGCTCAACCTCTTCGGCGATCGCGACCGCATCCGCTTCTGGTCCACGCAACACGCTCTCGAGCTCATCCGCCGCACGCTCTTATAATCGCGATTCACAACGCAGCTCTATCGGTTTCGCTACACTCACCTCATCCACCATGCGTCTCTGGCTACTCACTCTCGCCATCGCGTACCTCCTCGGCTCGATCCCCTTCGGCTATCTGCTCGTTCGCATCTTCCGCAAGGAAGACATCCGCGCCACCGGCAGCGGGAACATCGGCGCAACCAACGTCGCACGCTCCGGAGCCAAAGGCCTCGGAATCCTCACGCTGCTGCTCGATCTTCTGAAGGCCTTCGCCGCAGTCAAAATCGCGCAGCACTTCGCGCCCGGAACACCAGGCTTCCCCTCGGACCTCGCAGTTGCCGCCGGCATCGCTGCCGTCCTCGGCCACGTCTTCCCCATCTGGCTCGGCTTCAAAGGTGGCAAAGGAGTCGCCAGCGCCCTCGGCGTGTTCATCGCACTCGCCCCGCTCGCCGCACTGTGCGCGCTGGGCGTCTTCATCGTCGTATTCGCGATCACGCGCTACGTCTCGCTCGCCAGCATCCTCGCGGCGGTCATGATGCCGGTGTTCTGTCTGCTCTGGATGCCCGACCGCTCGCCGGTTTTCGTCGGCGGAGTTATCTTCATCGCGCTGCTCGTCATCGCCAAGCACCACGCCAACATTGCTCGCCTGATGGAAGGCAAGGAGAGCCGCTTCGGCAGCAAGAAATCCTCATCTTCTGAACCAAACAAGAAGGTGCGTGCGTGAGCCGCATCGCCATCCTTGGCGCCGGAGCCTGGGGTACGGCGCTTGCCATCTCGCTCGCGCGTCGCGGCGGCCACCAGCTCTGCCTCTGGGCCCACTCGCCCGAACACGCACGCCATCTCTCCGAGACCGGCGAGAACGCCCGCTATCTTCCCGGCTACATCATCCCCGCCGACGTCGAGGTCACGCCCTCACTCCAGGACTCCATCCACGATGCCGAGATCATCCTCTGCGTCACTCCCTCGCAGGCGCTGCGATCCATCATGCAGCAGATCGCGCCGCAGCTCACGCCCGCGCAGATTCTCCTCTCTGCCTCCAAGGGCATCGAAGAAAAAACCTTCCTGCGCATGTCGCAAGTCATCACCGAACATACCGACGGCAATAACACCATCGCCGTCATCGGCGGCCCATCCTTCGCGCAGGAAGTCGCCGCGGCCATGCCCACGGCACTCTCGATTGCCTGTGATGATCCGGCCGTCGGCACGCGTCTGCAGAACGACTTCTCCTCCCCGAGCCTGCGCGTCTATCGCAACGAAGACCTCGCCGGCACGGAGCTCGGAGGCGCGCTCAAGAACGTCATCGCCCTTGCTGCGGGCGTCGTCGCCGGGCTGGAGCTCGGCCACAACGCCGCAGCCGCCCTCATCACCCGGGGCAATGCCGAGATCACGCGCTTGTCAATCGCTTGCGGCGGCCGCCGCGAAACCATGGCCGGTCTATCCGGCATCGGCGACCTCGTCCTCACCTGCTCCAGCAACATGTCGCGCAATCGCACAGTCGGCGTCGAGCTCGGCCGCGGCCGCAAGCTCCCCGAAATTCTCGCCTCATTGAATGGGAAAGTAGCCGAAGGCGTGCTCTCCACCGCTGCCGCCCTGGGCCTCGCCGCACGCTACGCCGTCGAAATGCCCATCACCGAGCAGATGGACGCCATTCTCCACAAGGATCGCAGTCCGCGTGACGCAATCCGCGAGCTCATGAGCCGCCCCGGCCGTACCGAGTAGCCCGAGCTCATCTGGAGCGACTTTCATCACTCACATCCAACTCGCCGTCATCCTGAGCGGAGTTCGGCGCACTCAGCGCCGAACGAAGTCGAAGGATCCCGAGTATGCCCGTCGGCGAAACGCTGCTTCGGCCTTCAGCCGGCGGACCCTCGTTCCTCAATAAATCCGCAGGAACCCCTTCGACGGCCGTACGAATCCATCCTCGGCGCGAAGATTCTCGTCATACTTCGGCGGGTTCTCCGTCCGGTGCTGCAAACTGGAAATCAACCTCTGTAGAAGCGACATATCAGTTCTCCCGACATTCAACGCTTTTCGCCTGCGCGATGCTCCTGGCATGGGCTGGTGAGAATGTATTCTGCTCCTTTTCCACACAGACCGCATGCAACTTTCGCACTGAGATACTTACCTTTCGTGGTACGTTGTTTTACCTCCCGCGAGTCACAACTGTCTGTCATGTAGCGGACAAGAAAGCGTCTTCCCCCTGACGGCGCATCTAAACCTCTTGTCTTCATCGCATACGCCTCCGGGCGTATGTATGCCTGCAGCGAGGCCGTCGTGATCTGTGCTCTTCTCATGGCCGTCACCGTTCCCACCTGGGTGGCCGCCTTCGGTGTCATCGCGCTTATCCTCATCGCCGCCTACATGCTTGCCGGAATCTTCGGCCCGTCGCCCAGTTACGAGATCGTCGGGCGCGACGATCTTCCCACCAACGATTCCGACGATTTCCTTCGACTCCTGGAATCCATGGCGGACGCGCCCGTCAACCGCACTGGACATTTCGAAGTCCTCGCCAACGGTCCCGTCTTCTATCCCGCTGCGCTCGACGCCATTCGCAACGCCCGCCATAGTGTCAGCCTCGAAGCCTACATCTTCCAGCGCAGCGAGATCGGCAAGCTCTACCTCGACGCACTCACCGAACGCGCCCGCGCCGGCGTTCGCGTCAACGTAATCCTCGATTCCTTTGGCAGCGCCGGCGTCAGCAAGCGCTATTTCCAGCCACTTCTCGACGCACGCGGCCGCGTCGCGTTCTACAACGCACCTACCTGGTATCGCCTACTCCAGCTCGACAACCGCACCCACCGCGAGCTCCTCATCGTCGACGGCCAAGTCGGCTTCATCGGCGGCGCCGGCATCGCCGATCAGTGGTACAAGGGCGCCGGCAAAAATCCGCGCTGGCGCGACACCATGCTGCGCGTCGAAGGCGGCGCCGTTCCCAACCTCCAGGCCACCTTCGCCGAAAACTGGCTGGCTGTCACCGGCGAACTCCTCGCGGGCAAAGCCTGGTTCCCCGAAATTTCCTGCCCCGATCCAACCGCCGCACTCGTCGTCAACTCAACCCCGACCATCGGCGGCTCCACGCGCGCCCGCGTGCTCTTTCAGCTCCTGCTCGCCTCGGCGCGCCGCTCCATCACCATCACCACGCCGTACTTCCTGCCCGACAAGAGCCTCACCCGCGAACTCTGCCGCGCGATCGAAGACCGCCACGTGAAGATCCGCATCCTCGTCCCCGGCCACAAGTCCGACCATATGCTCACGCGCAGCACCAGCCGCGGCGGCTATGGTCCGCTGCTCAAGTCCGGCGCCGAGGTCTACGAGTACTCACCCGCCATGATTCACGCCAAGATCCTCGTCATCGACGAGCTCTGTACCGTCGTCGGCTCCACCAACTTCGATAACCGCTCCTTCGGCCTGAACGACGAGGTCAACCTCGCCGTCCGCGACGCGAAGCTCGCTCAGCGCATGGAAGCCGACTTCGCCCACGACCTCCTCGACAGCCGCCGCATCACACTCGACGAGTGGCGTCACCGTCCCGTAACCGAGCGCGCACCGGAGCTCCTCGGATGGATCTTCGAACGCCAGCAATGACGCCTTCCGCCCGCTTGCGTATAGCCACCTACAACATCCACAAGTGCCGCGGCCTCGACGGCCGCACCTCGCCCGCGCGCATCATCTCTGTCCTCGAGCCCCTCGACGCCGACATCCTCTGCCTGCAGGAGGTCGTCAACGCACCCGGCACTCGTCTGTACGACCAGGCCGGCGAAATCTCTCGCGCTCTGGCCGCCTACATCCCCTGCTTCGGCGCCAATCGCCCGCTCCACGGCGGCACCTACGGCAATCTCACGCTCTCGCGCCTGCCCATCCGCACCTCGCACAACCACGACCTCACCTCACGCCGTGAAGAGCGTGGCGCGCTTCAAACCGACATCGAGCTCGGTCCACATCTCCTGCACCTCTTCAATGTTCACCTCGGCACAGGTCTCTACGAACGCCGCCGCCAGGCCCGCGTTCTTCTCGGCGAAAAAATCCTTGGCCACCCGGAGCTCAAACCACCGCGCCTCGTCGTCGGCGACTTGAACGAGTGGACCCGCGGCCTCACCACGCGCCTTCTACGCAACAGCTTTCAGACCTTCAGCCCGCGCCACACGCTTCGAGTGCCCGCAACCTTCCCCGGCCTGCTCCCACTCGTCACACTCGACCACTGCTACTACGAAGCGCCCCTCGAGCTCATCGAATCCCACCTCGTCCGCACGCCCACCGCGCTCGTCGCCTCCGACCACCTTCCGCTCGTCGCCGACTTCACGCTCACATCCCACCCCACGGATCGTGCAGATACCCACTGATCCGCACATCCTCGCTCATCGCACTCGCAAACGTCCTGCGTTCCACTCCACTCATCTGCTGCTGGACCAGGTACGGCGACGTACCCTCCGCAAACGGCAGCCCCGACGCACCCAGTTCCTGCTCCGCAAAATAAAGCACCAGCCTGTCGGCTAACCCCTCGCGCAACAAACTCCCGTTCAGCGCAGCTCCAGCCTCCGTCAGCACACTCCTGATGTGGTGCTCGTTCAACACATCCAGCGCGACCCGCAAATCCAGCCGTCCGTCGCGGCGTGGCAACCGGTGAATCTCTACGCCCAATCCCCGCAGTTCTGCCGCGCGCTCTTCAGAAGCCACTTCATCGCACATCACCAGCAGGTCTTTGCGCCGCTCCGCCGCCGAGCGCACCAGCTTCGACTGCAACGGAATCCGCAACTCGGGATCCAGCACAACGCGCAGCAGAGGCCGTCGCCGCGGCAGCCCTGTCCGGTCCGTCAGCTCCGGATCATCCGCCAGCACCGTTCCAATGCCCGTCAAAATCGCATCCGACGCATGCCGCAGCCGCTGCACATCCGCCCGCGCAGCCGGCCCCGTCAGCCACACCGGCCCCACACCCCTCCGCTGCTCAGCCGCCGGCGCTATCTTCCCATCCACCGATAACGCAGCCTTCAGCGTGACGAACGGCCGCTCATGCTGGATGGCAAACGCAAACGCATCGTTCAATCGTCGCGCGCGCTGTGCAAACTCCGTGTCCGCCGGAAGGACCACAACTTCAACGCCCGCCGCGCTCAGCCGCGCCAATCCCTTCCCTCGAACCAGCGGGTTCGGATCAAACGTCGCCACAACGCACCGCGTAATCCCCGCAGCAATCAGCGCATCCGAGCACGGCCCCGTGCGGCCATGATGAACACAAGGCTCCAGCGTCACGTAGGCCGTCGCTCCGTGCAGATCATGACCCGCCGCGCGCGCCTGTTTCAGCGCAGCAATTTCAGCATGGTCGAAGTTGTCATAGAAGTGCGCGCCTTCGCCGAGAACGGTCGCCGTCTCCGGCCGCATAAGAACGCAGCCAACTGTCGGATTGGGTGAGGCAAAGGGAGCAGCGTCGCCGGCGAGCTCTAGTGCGCGTCGTAGTCCACGTTCATCTGCCGGCAGGAGACGCATGAATCCTCAGCATAGCGGGTCACGGTCTGGAACTGCTGGTAATTGAGCTCTTCGCGAGTAGGCGCCGGAGCTTGAACGTATGGGTGGTTGTCACTCGCGAGCGCGAGCTCACTGTGACGCACAGTCTGCGCATGGCCAAAGGAAAAAAGCATGGCAAAGAAGGCTGCAAAGAGCGAGTGCATGGAGAACCTCCTTAGTCAATAGCGGGTACGCCACTGAGTATCTCCCGGACACTCCCAGAATCAAGATGACTCTTCGGGGTGGGGGGCCGGACGAAGGAGGCATTATTTAGGTAATGTCGGGCAAACAATCTCAATGGCCGCTTCTATTTAGAAGGTCGAGAGGCCAAAAGGGTAGCTTGGCGATGCGCTGATCTCGCGCCTGGATTCAATTAATCCAGCAGCGAGTCCACAAAACTACCTGCATCGAACGGCAGAATGTCCTCGAGCTTTTCGCCAACTCCAACAAAACGAACGGGAAGCCCCAGCTCCCGGGCAATCGCCACCACAATCCCGCCCTTGGCCGTCCCATCCAGCTTGGTCAGAACAATCCCGGTAACCTGAGCCGCCTCGGTGAACAGCCGCGCCTGCTGCAGCCCGTTCTGCCCCGTCGTCGCGTCGATCACCAGCAGCGTCTGGTGCGGCGAGCCCGGGACCTGCCGCTCCGCCGTCCGCCGCATCTTGTCCAGCTCCTTCATCAGGTCGGACTTCGTGTGCAACCGGCCCGCCGTATCCACCAGCAGCACGTCCGTCGACCGCGCCTTCGCCGCCGTTGCTGCGTCAAAGAGCGCCGCCGAAGGATCGCCTCCCTGCTTCGTCTTGATCATCGCGACGCCGGAACGCTCCGCCCACACTTCGAGCTGCTCGATCGCCGCCGCCCGGAACGTATCCGCCGCGCAGAGCAGGACCGACCTGCCCTCGCGCCTGTACAACGCCGCCAGCTTCCCGCTTGTAGTGGTCTTCCCGGTGCCGTTCACGCCCACCAGAAGAATCACCTCCGGCGGAGTCGCCGCGTGCCGCACCGGCGTGTTCACTGAGTCCAGGATCCGGCGGATCTCGTCCTTCAGCGCGGCCTTCAGCTCCGCGCCGTTCGCCAGCCCATGTCGCAACGCGCGGTCACGCAGCCGCGTGATGATCTCATCAGCCGTCGGCGCGCCGATATCGGAAGCAAGCAGCGCAAATTCCAGCTCGTCAAGCGAGGTCTCGTCGATCTCCCTCGTGAGCGCGATGACGCCGGAGATCGAGTCAGAGAGCGACTGCCGCGTGCGTGTAACCGCCTCGCGCATGCGGTTGAAGAAGCTGCGCGGCTTCGCCTCTTCGGGCGCTTGCTCCTGCGGCTTCTGTTGTTCGGCTTCCTGAGATTCCGGCTCGCGCGCTTCTTCTTCCGGTTTGCGTTCGCGTTTGCCGAACAGTGAGGTAAACATTCACCTCCAAGTCTATCGGGAACGTGGTATTGCGAGAAAGCTTGCTGGATTAGACACTTGGTGGCGTCCTCGAAATGTCTCCATGCGTACATTCACCATGCTCATGAAAAGGTTTGGGTTGCAGCGTAGGTCACGACTGGCAATCCTGTGCGTCACATGCCTCGGGATCGCCGCCGTCTCCGCACCGGCTCAAGCTCCCCAGAGCGATCAGGCGAACCCCGCCGGCACGATCTCCGTCACCTCGCGGCTCGTCGTTCTCGACGTTGTCGTGCTGGACCACAACGGCAAGCCGGTCACCAACCTCGACCGATCCCAGTTCACCATCACCGAAGACAAAGCTCCCCAAACCATCCGCAACTTCGATCCGCCATCGGCCCATGCGATGCCGTCCGGCGGCACAGCCGACCTGGTGCACAGCGTCGCCGACCTGCCGAAGATCGGGCAGGCTCCGGTGAATGTGCTGGTCTTTGACGAGGTGGACACACCGTTCCATCAGCTTGCCTACGCGCGCCAGATGATGGAGAAGTACCTCAAAGCGCAGCCTCCCGTGCTTCCTGTGCCCACGTTGTTCATCGCAGCCGGCTACTCGAGGGTGGTCGTCCTGCACGACTACACGCAGAGCCGCGCAGATCTGCTCGAGAGCGTCGAGAAACACACCGCAGACCTCGACTTCACGCAGATCGTAAACACTCTGAATGGCGGCGCAGGCGGATCAGAAAACGGGCTGGTCAAGACGCTCGGTGCGATGCTGCAGATCGCGCAGAGTGTCGCCGGAATTCCCGGCCGCAAGAACGTGATCTGGGTCGGAACTGGCTACAACAAGGCCTACGACCTCAACAATATGAGCGAGAAGGACCACGACAAGGTGGTCGCAGCGATCAAGCAGGTTACCGACAGGATGCTGCAAGAGAGAGTCACGCTCTACATCATCGATCCGGGCGGTCCGCTCAAGGCCGACGATCCGACCGACGACACGATTGATCCGTCGAACGTAAGCTCGTCGGGCAGCGCCATCGGCGACTTCGGCGACAACATGGGCATGGATACCTTTGCAGATAACACCGGAGGCCGCGTAATTGGCGGACGGAATGACCTCGACGCTCAGGTGGCCGAGGTGTCGACGGAAGGAACGGAGTACTACACACTCTCCTATGCGCCGAGCGGCGACAGCGACGCTGCGCAGCCGTTCCGGAAAATCCATGTGACGGTGAATGTGCCAGGGCTGCGTGTGATTACGCGCGAAGGGTACTTCGCCACGCCGCAGGCGCCGGTTGCTCAAGTGGCGCTGGCTCCGAAGGCAAAGCAGGCCAACGATGTGAAATATGACCTGATGAGCGCGGCGCGCACGACAATGCCCTACACCGGACTGCACACCGATGCGAAGCGCTCGAAGAAAGGCTACACGGTGATGGTGAATGCGAACGATCTGAAGTTCACAGAGCAGCCGGGCGGCTCGCGGCTGGCCGAGGTGACCATCCTGGCGGTCTGCTACAACGCCAAAGGCAAGGAGACGGCCCAGCACGCGGCGGAGATGAAGGAGGAACTGGCGGCCAGCGACGTGATCAAGCCCGACTCGCGGGTGAGCTTCGCGTTTCCGATGACAGTTCCGCCATTCACCGATCGGGTCCGATTTGTTGTCCGCGATGCCGCCACCGGAGTAATCGGGGCTGCGAACGCGAACCCGTAAGGCCCAGACTTGACAAAACCCGCTTCCGCGCAAGGGGGGGTAACGTAAGGCCATCTGCCAGCTGCCTCGTCTCTCCCGGCTCAACCTGGTGATTCCAGATACTTTACAAGTAAAGTATCTGGAATCAAGACTTTGCCCAAAAAGTCCAAGCCTAAGTCCAATTGAATGAAGATTTTGCACAAATAGGACAGGGGAGGGGGCTCGACCGCCAATACCGCCGCGTTACCCTAGACGCATGTTCACCGGACTGATCGAAACAACGGGAACGCTGCTGGCCGTAAAGCCCACCGGCGGCGCAATGCGGCTGGTGGTCGCGGCGCCGCAGCTCGCAGGGCGGTGGAAGATTGGCGACAGCATCGCCGTGAACGGCGTCTGCCTCACGGCGCTGGACATCGAGGACGCGAACGAGCCCCACCCGGGCCGCTTTGCCGCAGACCTCGCACAGGAGACGATAGAGCGCACGAGCCTGGCACAGTTGCAGCCCGGCGCCCTGCTGAACCTGGAGCTACCCACCCCCGCCGGCGCGCCGCTGGGTGGCCACGTGGTACAGGGGCATGTGGATGGCACCGGAAAACTGATCTCGCTGGCCCCGCTGCGTCCCGATGCGGCGACGGCGGACTGGCGGATGACGATCGAGCTGCCGGCGAAACTGGCCGCGCAGGTGATTCCGCAGGGATCGATCACCATCGACGGCATCAGCCTCACGGTGGCGAAGATTCATGAGCCGGAGCCGGACGGCACGGTGCGCATCGAAATTGCGGTCATCCCGCACACGTACAAGAGCACAAACCTGCACGCGAAGATGGCCGGCGAGACGGTGAATATCGAGACCGATGTGCTGTCGAAGTATGCCGCGCAGCAGTTGGCGGCACAAGATCTGACCCAAACGGTCGATGCGCCGGTTGAAGTTGCGGACGCTCCGAAGCCCGTAACGAATTGGCTGACGACGGAGTATCTGCTCGAGAACGGGTATTAGCCGACGTTATTGTCGCGCTCTTGGCGAGTTGTCAGTGGTCTCGTCGACGAGCTTGTCTTCCGGCGGAACGACGAAGGTCTCTGCCGCCGGCTCGGTGCGGTCGATGTGCGTGACGGCGACGAGTTGCTCTCCGGTGCGCGGGTCGTCGTGGCGGATGGTCATGTAGATAGCCAGGTCCGGTGAGTACCAGTAGTCATCGGTGATCACGACCGGTTTGCCGGTGCCGCTGAAGTCCGCAGGAATGGTTCGCTGCTTGCGCGTGCCGTGGAGTTCGACGCCGTCGAGCATTTGGGTTCCGAGGTCGGTCTCGGTCACGCCAGGCAGTTTGCGCTGTTGCTGCGGCGGAAGCAAGCCTGCCGGAGTCGGCAGAGGAGCGCGCAGCGTCATCTCACGCGCGAGGTGCAGGTACGGGTTGATGAAGATGTTTTGCCGGGTGGATGGATCGTAGATGTGGGATTCGATCAGCGGGGGTGTGCCCTTGAACCCTGCAGGAACGAGGCGGCGACGCTCGTTGTAGATGCGGCCTGAAGATGCGCGCGCGATGTGGTTGGTCGTCATGACCACATGGTCGCTGCCGTCGGGCATCTGAAGGTGCGAGACGATCTCGACCTCGGCAGAAAATGGGAAGTTGGGAATCGGCGTTACGTAGATGCCAGCTATGCGCGTCTGCACGCCCGGGTAATTGGGCGGCATGATCTGGTTCGCCGTCTGCGCGGCCGTGAGCGCCGGCAGAGCCAGGGAAAGTGCGAACAGGACTTCAACGTGAGCCAACCGCATCCGTTCACCTCGCGCAACAGCATAGCGCGAGCGGGCAAGTTCTGCATTAGGAAAGAGAAAGGCTCGTTGCGTGGCTCGGTGGCTCAGTTCTGCAGAAATGGATTCAAGACGCGCAACGGCCCAAAATTTATACCGTGCTGCAGATCTTCGGAGCGGAGTACCTGCGCGCCACCGGCTATCGCTGTCCACCCCAAGGTTGACCTCCATGCGACGGTATCCGAGTCCAGACCCTGGTCAGAAAGATCCCGCCCGCCACGATGGTGGATGGAGTTCGTTGTGCATCGGTGACAGATGTGGCGATCAGATGTCCGTTTTCCATGATCGCGTGCGTGATCACGAAATCATCGAATTGCTCTGTCTGGGTTGTGCCAACGGTGAGAACGCGGGTCACCACTCCGGTGCCGTCGCAGTTTACGGTGAGCGTCCCGACCTGCGTTCCAGAGACGATGTTTCGTTGCCCAGTCGTGGATCCGGCAAGGGGTTCATTCACGATGAATGTCCCGGTAAGGTTGCCTTTTCCGTCTATGTTGCGCTTGGCAAGTGCGATGGCGACGTTTGCGCCGTACGTACCGATGATTGTGTAGTTCCCTTGCAGACTGGCAAGGTCAAAACAGGGCTGTGCGTCCTGGGCGCGGACGGAAACGGTTGTGAAAAACGAAACAAAGATGATGGCAACAGCGTTGATCCACTTCCATCTGCTGATCATGGTGTCGATCTCCTTACGTTGACTTCGAATGAAGTCAAGTTCAGTTGAGTTCGCTAAGGCTCGCTTTGGGGTTTCGCATGGAACGAGGAAACGTGTGTGGAAGCGGGGTCGCAGCCCGACGCGCTGCATGAAATCCTGTTGTTCCATCTGACGCGCCAGCACACCACTGAAACCAGGGGCATAGAAATCCCGATGTTCGGGCAAGCGAGCATCGATTTGATGAGTCCGGAAAATTGTCCGTCGTAAGCAGGGCCGGTGACCCAGGGAAGGTTCGCCCGCGGATGTTGCTTCTCTGCCCTTGATCCGAGGCAAAGCCGCTCTAACCAGAGAGCGTAACAAGTAAACCATATCGACGCTCCGCTGTGAGGAATAATCTAGACATTTCCGGCGACCATCTTTGGACCGACCGATTGGATCCCGTCGTCGGTGCGAGAACGGCGTTCAATCTGCGGTGCAGAAACAGAAAGGCGCGGCCTCCGCGCCGCGCCTTTGCTGCTTCGTGCACTGGAGCTCAGCTATAAAACCGAGCTCATGGCTGCTTAGAGCGAGCTCATGTTGTGCAGGAACTCCTGGTTGTTGCGTGTCTTGCCGAGCTTGTCGGAGAGAAGCTCCATGGCTTCGACAGGCGAGAGCGGATTGAGGACCTTGCGCAGAATCCAGGTGCGCTGCAGGTCGTCCTTGGGGATAAGCAGCTCTTCCTTGCGGGTGCCCGAGCGCTGGATGTCGATGGCCGGGAAGACGCGCTTGTCGACCAGCTTGCGGTCGAGGATGACTTCCATGTTGCCGGTGCCCTTGAACTCTTCGAAGATGACCTCGTCCATGCGCGAGCCGGTGTCGATGAGGGCCGACGCGATGATGGTCAAGCTGCCACCTTCCTCAATGTTGCGGGCCGCGCCGAAGAAGCGCTTCGGCCGCTGCAGCGCGTTGGAGTCGACACCGCCGGAGAGAACTTTGCCTGAAGGCGGAACGATGGTGTTGTAGGCGCGTGCGAGACGGGTGATGCTATCGAGCAGGATGACGACGTCGCGCTTGTGCTCGACGAGGCGCTTGGCCTTCTCGATAACCATCTCGGCAACTTGGACGTGACGCGCGGCCGGCTCGTCAAACGTCGACGAAATCACTTCACCCTTCACAGACCGCTGCATGTCGGTGACCTCTTCGGGACGCTCGTCGATCAGCAGAACGATGAGGACGACCTCGGGGTGGTTCGCGGTGATGGAGTTCGCGATGGCCTGCATGAGCACGGTCTTGCCAGTGCGCGGCGGAGCGACGATCAGACCGCGCTGGCCTTTGCCGATGGGGCAGAGGAGATCCATCACGCGGCCGCTGATGCCCTCGCGCACGGTCTCCATCTTGATGCGCTCCTGCGGGTAGAGCGGCGTGAGGTTGTCGAAGAGAATCTTGTTGCGGGTCTCTTCGGGCGACTCGAAGTTGATGGCTTCGATCTTGACCAGCGCAAAGTACTTCTCGCCTTCATGCGGAGAGCGCACGTTGCCGGAGATGGTGTCGCCGGTCTTCAGATCGAACTTGCGGATCTGCGATGGCGAGACGTAGATGTCGTCGGGGCCGGGCAGGTAGTTGTAGTCGGGGCTGCGGAGGAAGCCGTAGCCGTCAGGCAGGATCTCGAGGACGCCTTCGGCGAAGATGTGGCCTTCCTTCTCGCTTTGCGCCTGAAGGATCTTGAAAATGAGGTCCTGCTTGCGGAGTGCGCTGGTGCCAGGGATCTCCAGGCCGCGGGCGAGCTTGCCGAGCTCGGCAATGCTCTTTTCTTTCAACTCGGTGATTGTCATGGGGTCGTGTGGACTTTCGTTCTTTTTAGGAGGGATTTTGGTATTGCGGAGATACTGGTGCGGTGCAGAGACTCCAGGCTCGGGGGCAGAGCAAAGAGCGTGACGCGGAGGGATGTAAGCGGGGGAAGTTACAGGGGTATTACTGGAGGGACGTGATTACAGTATCACAGATGTGAAATTCGACCGGAGGAAAACACGGCCAGGGGACGGCGCGGGCCGCCGCGGCGGCCTTAGGCCGCGCGGCGAACCGATGCCACAGTCTCGATGGGTTCCTCGGAGCTAACCACACCCATGGGTACGGAGTCCTTGAAGCGGTCCAGCACCTCGTTGGTGGTGTCCTGGAGGCGGGTGTTGGGCTTGTGGAGCTTGCGAGTCGCCTTCGACGCGAGCTGGCACAGCTGGTAGCGGTTGTTCACGTGAGTGAGGGCTCCAAAAATAAGATCTGAGCGCATGAAGTTTCTCTCTTTCCTCTGCGAAAGTCTTAGGTGGCTGCCCTCGAGCTGCTGAGCTCCACTCTGCGTGGCCTACGTCGTGGATTGAGTCCCGCCGGTCGCAGGCCGGCGCAGGTCCTCATCTGGTTAGACGCAGTCGGCCGGGAACGGATGCATCCGTTTCCGATGCCGGATCAAATTTTCTAAGTTGCTGCGCTTCAACAAGTTACAAACCAACACACAGCAGACGACCGGCCCCGCGGAGAAGATACCCTCCGCAAGATCAGAGAGTCCCGATTCACTGCCTGGCTGATTCCGGAACGGCCACCCGTTCCGCGGGGAAGATGAGCGCGCCAGCCAGTAAAACTCACCGGTTTGCCGCGTTCACAAAAAGCACCTTATCGTCACTGGCGGGACGAGTCAATCCTTTTTTTTGAACAGTAATGCGACTGGCCTCCCAAAAACGGTAGAAATTTACCTACTCGCAAGGAGTTGGCCTGTTTTCAGGCAGATAGCAGGGTGGGTAGAAATTTAGGCAAACGTGTGACTACTCGGGTTCGTCGGGGAACGGGGAAGGAGCTAGGCCCAGTAGCTGCGGTCGAGCGTGCGGTACTGGATCGCTTCGGCAATGTGCTTCACAGCGATTCCCTGCGAGTCGTCCAGGTCGGCGATGGTGCGGGCGACCTTGAGGATTCGGTCGTGGGCGCGGGCGCTGAGGCCCTGCTGCTGCATGGCGCGCTCGAGCAGCTTTTCGGCGTCGCTGGAGAGCTCGCAGTGGGTGCGAATTTGTTTGGTGGTCATCTGCGCGTTGGAATAGACAGCGCGACTCGCCGCACGCGGACTTCCACTGGTGCGGGCTTCGGATTCGAGGAAGCGGGTGTGCTGGCGCTCGCGGGCCTTCATGACGCGGGTGCGGATCTCGCTCGAGCCTTCGGAGGCCTGTCCGCCGCGGAGCTCCTTGTACTGGACGGCGGGGACCTCGATGTGGATGTCGATGCGATCGAGCAGAGGGCCGCTGACCTTGGAGACGTAGCGCTGAATCATGGGCGGCGTGCACATGCAGTTGCGGCTCTTGTCGTTGAAGTAGCCGCAGGGACAGGGGTTCATGGCCGCGGCGAGCATGAAGCGCGCGGGGAACGAGAGCGACATGGCCGCGCGGGCGATGGTGACGTTGCCGTCTTCGAGCGGCTGACGGAGGACCTCGAGGACGTTGCGCGGAAACTCGGGGAGCTCGTCGAGAAAGAGGAGACCGTTGTGCGAGAGGCTGACCTCGCCGGGCCGCGGGACCATGCCGCCGCCAATGAGGCCCGCGTCGGAGATGGTGTGGTGAGGCGAGCGGAAGGGCCGCTGGGTGACGAGGCCCTCGTCCTTGTTGAGGACGCCCGCGACGGAGTGAATCTTCGTGGTCTCGAGGGCCTCTTCGAAGCGCAGGGGCGCGAGGATCGACGGCAGGCGCTTGGCCAGCATGGTTTTGCCGGAGCCAGGTGGACCGATCATGAGGATGTTGTGGCCACCGGCCGCGGCGACCTCAAGCGCTCGCTTGGCTACATGCTGGCCGCGGACGTCGCGGAAGTCGGCGATGTGGTCGAGGGCTTCTTCAAGCAGCGCTCGGGATTCAACGCGGAGAGGCTCAGCCTTGACCGGCCCATGTGCGGCGGAGTTGAGGAGTTCGCGGACCTCGAGCAGGCTGCGGACGGGGTAGACGCTGACGCCATCCACGACGGCGGCTTCGCGCGCGTTGGCGGCCGGGATGATGAGGTGGTGGATGCCTGCATTTTTTGCGGCGATGGCGATAGGCAGCATGCCCTGAACGGCGCGAATGCTCCCATCCAGGCCGAGCTCGCCGACCAGGACGAAGTCGCTAATGTCGGCAATTGCGAGGCCGCCGTAAGCTCCCAGGATGCCGACAGCGATGGGGAGATCGAAGCCGGAGCCCTCTTTCTTGAGGTCGGCGGGCGCGAGATTGATGGTGATACGGGTGGGCGGAAGGTCGAAGCCGGAGTTCTTGATGGCTGAGCGAACGCGGTCACGGCTCTCGCGAACGGAGGCGTCGGGAAGGCCTACGACGCTGAAGGTCTCTTCTTTCTGTGCAACGTTCGAGAAGTCTACTTCTACATCGATCAGGTGCGCGTCGATCCCGTAGACCGCAGCGCTGCGCGTCTTGAACAGCATGTCCCGCCTGCAGAGCCCGTTGAGCCCGGAAAGTGCGCTCAGTCTAGCACTGCCAGGAACGCAAGCTGAGCAGCCGGGGTACCACTTCCGTCCGTGTCTGACGCGAAGTTCATCTGGTCAGGAAACAACCGCAGTCAATCCTTCTGCGTCGTAAGTATCTGTATTCTTATGAACTTTGCGCACCCTGTTACCGTCGGGGCGAGCGCCGAGGTTTAGGACAGAGGAGCCTATGAACGCACGTCGCTCGACGGTTTGCTTCGCCCTTTTGGCCGGCCTTACTTTCGGGCCGGTTCATGCGCAGGACACCACTCCGACGCCTCCGCCGCAGCAACAGCCCGCGCCCGTCCAGCAGGCGCAGCCGCAGGAAGTCGCGCCCCCGCCACGGGACCAGCGTCAGCCAGAGGAAAAGGGACAGAACTTCGAGCCGAACGAGATTCGCGCGTGGTCGATCCTGACGGATGCAGCGGGGCCGGGACGACCGGCGCATGACCGCGTCCAGGCCATGGCGGCGCTGGGGACGATGGGCAATGACGAGCGTGCGGCGCGGCTGATCGAAGAGGGATTCACTGCCAAGGACTATGACGTGCGCGTCGCGGCCGTCTTGGCTGCCGGACTCACGAAGAACCCGAAATTACTGCCGCCGCTCGAACGCGTGCTGGACGACGACAACTCCCTTGTCGCCTACACCGCCGCGATCACGCTGTGGAAGATGCATGACGAAGCAGGGCAGGACCTGTTGACGGCGGTGGCTCTGGGCGACCACAAAGCTGCCCCGGGACTGATCAAGAGCGAGAAACACAAAGCCGCGAAGGATCTGCACAGTCCGAAGACGATGGCAATGATTGCCGTCAATCAGGGGTCGGGATACTTCCTGGGTCCATTCGGCGTTGGGCTGAAGGCGATCGAGATGGTGAATAAGGACAGCGGAGCCGCGCCACGAGCGGCCGCTATCGATCAGCTCGCGAAACAGCATACCGATCAGGTTCACGAGGTCCTGGTGCAGGACCTGACCGACGGCGAACCAGCTGTGCGAGCCGCGGCGGCAAAGGGCCTGGGCCGTTGGACGGGCGATGACACGGCCAAGCTGGTGCAGCCAATGTTCGGCGACAACAAGCTGGCCGTGCGGCTGACCGCAGCGGCGACCTATCTGCGGGCGATTCACAACATTCCGACGCCGTCGGATTCAGAGTGCGAGTTCTAGAGCTTCCCGGGCCTGACGTACGAATTCGTCTTTAGAAACGAGGGATCGGATGCACGCCTCGCGCAAGCTCGTCACGCTAGCCGTTTTGTTTCCTTTTGTCTTCACAAGTGCGCGATCCTCGGCACAAAAAGTAGTGACACACGCCGACGCAATGATCGTCGGATCGAACACGCCTGTCCAAGAGGCTGAGGAGCCGGAGGTGAAGGCGGCGTCGGCGAGCGTTGAGTCTGCATGGAACATGCTGGCGACAGCGACGCACAAAGCTGTCGTGACACGCATCAGCGCAATGGCAGCGCTGGGAACGATGGGTTCGGACGCGCGTGCGGCGAAGATGATCCGCGAAGGAATGAATGACCCCGACATGGAGGTGCGTACCGCGGCAATCCTCGCAGCAGGACAGACGAAGAATCGCGCGCTGCTTCCGGCGCTGCGTGAACGGCTGAAGGATTCAGAGCCGCAGATTGTCTTTACGGCGGCAGCGACGATGTGGAAGATGGGCGACCGCTCCGGCGAAGAGGTGCTGAAGGCCGTGGCCGACGGTGATCGCAAGGCAACGCCGGGGCTGATGCATGGCGCGAAAAATGATGTGAATCACGAACTGCATCATCCGGGCGAGCTCGCAATGATGGGAGCAACAGACGGTGCGTCGCTGCTGCTTGGGCCGTTCGGATTCGGCATCAGGGCAGTGGAATATATGCGGAAGAGCGGCGGTGATGCATCCAGAGCAGCGGCGATCAACCTGCTTGCGGAGAGCCATGCGCGGGGAATCGACGCGGAGTTGATGGACGCGCTGGATGACAAGGATGCGGCAGTGCGTGCAGCAGCCGCAAAGGCGCTGGGGCAACGCCACGACGCCGCGGCGGTGAAGTCACTGGGTGAACTCTTCAGCGACCCGAAGCTGCCGGTGCGGCTGACTGCGGCAGCAGCGTATATCAACTGCGCGCGCGGCGCCCGAGTCAGAACGTAGGAGATCGAACAAGCCACGCGCGGTTCGGCACGCCTACAATAGCGACGGATGAACACCAGCCTCTTCGAGCTCTTCAAGATCGGTATCGGGCCTAGCAGCTCACACACCGTCGGTCCAATGCGGGCAGCACTGCGGTTTCTGCGGGAGCTCGACGCACAACAGCTTCTCGACAGGGCGGAGTCGATCACCGTCGACCTGTACGGCTCGCTCGCGCTTACGGGACATGGGCATGGCACGGACCGTGCTGTGTTGCTGGGTCTGTCGGGTGAGTCCCCGGATACGGTTGCGCTGGATCAGATCGATTCGATGCTCGAGCGAGTTCGCAAGGAGCACAAGCTGAAGCTGATGGGCCGACGCGATGTGGCGTTCCGAGAGAACGAGCAGCTTCGCTTTCACCGCGATCAGATGTATCCGGACCCGCAGCACCCGACGCATCCGAACGGCATGCGATTTACGGTGTTCGACGCGACGGGGAATGTGGTTGCGTCGGATATCTTCTACTCGGTTGGCGGGGGCTTCATCCTGTCAGCCGCAGAGTTCGAGCAGTCGAGCTCGTCAGTAGCGGCAAAGAGGAATGTGCCGTATCCGTTTTCGAGCGCGGCAGAGTTGTTGCGGCTGGGCGAGGAACATGGGCTCTCCATTGCCGAGATGATCCTGCGCAATGAGGTCTCGCTGCTGGGCGATCCGTCGATCACGCGGCGCATTGACCGCATCGTCTCGCCGGCGCGGCCTGACAATGATGCGCCTCCGGACATGGCAACGCTGACGCCGGAGCAGCAAATCGAGGCGGCGATTCTCACGCTGTGGCACACGATGGAGCGGTGCATCGAGCGCGGGCTGCAGACGGAAGGAACACTGCCTGGCGGATTGAATGTGCGGCGGCGCGCGCCGGGGCTGGCAGCCCGCGCGGCGAGGCTCGACCGTGAAAACAAGGCGCGCGATCCGCTGGCCCCGCTCGACACGGTGACCATGGTGGCCATGGCAGTGAATGAAGAAAATGCCGCTGGAGGGCGCGTGGTGACCGCGCCGACGAACGGCGCCGCGGGTGTGATTCCGGCGATCGCGTACTACTACCTGCACCACGCGAGCGAGGATTTGAGCGACGCCGAGAAGCAGCAGGGTTTGCTGCGCTACTTTCTTGCGGCCGCGGCGGTCGGGATTCTGTACAAGGAGAACGCATCGATTTCGGGCGCGGAGGTTGGATGCCAGGGCGAGGTGGGTGTGGCGTGCTCGATGGCTGCGGGTGGCCTGGTGGCTGCGCTGAATGGGGACAATGCCGCGGTTGAGCATGCGGCGGAGATCGCGATGGAGCACAACCTTGGGATGACGTGCGACCCGATCGGCGGGCTGGTGCAGATTCCATGCATCGAACGCAATGGCATGGGCGCGGTGAAGGCTGTGAACGCGGCCCGGCTCGCGATGAACGATCAAGGCACGCACAAGATTTCGCTGGACCAGGTGATTGAGACGATGTACCGCACGGGCATGGATATGCAGTCTCGGTATAAGGAGACGTCGCTGGCGGGGCTCGCGCTGAACATCATCGAGTGTTGATGGTGAGGGAGCGCGTCGAAGCGCGCTTGTTATAGTGAGCGCAATGGGTGTTCCTTCGCCGAGCGAGTCTTCGCCGCGCCCGCACAGCACGCGGCTGCTCACGTTTGTGCTTGGCAGCCTGTTTCTCGCGAATGGAGGTCAGTGGGCGATCTGCCGGGTTGCAGGGCTGGGCAATCCAGGTGGAATCAAGCAGTACTTTTTGCAGTTTGTGCACGTGCGGCAGTGGACCGATTCGTGGCTGCCGATGCTGAAGTCGCTCGATTATTTCGCGGCGCATCCAACGGAACCAATCTATTACGCGCATCTTTATGACACGCTCATCTACCCGCTGGCGAGCCTGCTGCCGCTCGTTGCGCTGCGCAATCTCGGCCTGAGCGAGCCCGCGATTCTCAAGATTCTGGCGTTGACGTCGTGGCTCGCGGTGCTCGGTGTGGGCGCGGTCTCGTTGTGGATGGGGCAGCGGCTCCTGCGAAGGCGCGGCGTTTCGATTGATTGGAAGTCGATCGTCGCGGTGATGCTGGCGTGCATCGGCTGCTATCCGCTCATCAAGGGATATGCGCTGGGCAACGCGCAGACGTTTCTGTCGTTATTGTTCGCAGCGTTGCTGCTGCTGTGGACGGAAGGACGCGAGCGATCGGCGGGTGTGGTTGCGGCGCTGCTTGCGTTCGTGAAACCGCAGTATGGGCTGCTGTGGATCTGGATGATTGTGCGCCGACGGTGGAATGCCGCGGTCGCGTTTCTTGTGTGCGCTGTCGTGCTGATCGCATTCTCGACGCTCGTCTTCGGCTGGCACAACAACCTCGATTACATTCATGTGCTCTCGAGCTTGAGCAGGAAGGCGCAATCGCACTACGGCAACCAGTCAATGTTTGGCACGCTGAATCGAGTGATCGGCAATGGCGAAAACATCAGCTACACGCCGCATCTGTACACGCCTTATATCGCGTGGGTTTATCACGTCACGCTGATCACCGGGCTCGTGCTTATTGGCGGTGCGCTGGTGTTCCCATGGGGTAAGCTGCGGGGATCGACGGCTGATCTAGCAGCAACCGGCTTGGCTTCTGTGGTTTCGTCGCCGATGGCGTGGGAGCACCACTACGGCATCGTTTTCGCGATTGCCGCGTGGGTGTGGTTTGCGTATGGATGCTGGCAGCAGCGGCCACCATGGCTGCTGGCGCTGGCGAGTTTTCTCACGCTGAACGCGCTGACTGCAACGAACTTTCTGGCGCCACATCGCGGCTGGAATGTGCTGCAGTCCTACCTGTACTTCGGTGCGCTGCTGATGCTGTTTGTGCTGATGCGGCTGGCGCGGAATGTCACGAACGGCGTAACCGAGCCGGCGCCATAAAATAAAAAGCGCGGCAGATCGCCGCGCTCCGTTGCAGGACTACTTTGCGAATCAGGCTGCGGTTTCGTTTTCGAAGTAGAGATACTTTCTCCACGCGGCATCCGCGCTGCCTATCATGCGCATGATGTGGCGGCTGGTGTGCAGCGTGAATGGGCGAGGCTCGCGCAGTAGCTTCATATCCAGGAGCTCATGCAGCATATGGCTGCCTTTGCGGCGGTTGCACTCCCGGCAGCAGGCCACAAGATTTTCCCAGGTGGAGAGGCCGCCGCGCGAACGCGGAACCACATGATCCAGAGTCAGCTCGGCGGACGTGAGCACGTTCTGGCAATACTGGCAGGTGTTGCGATCGCGCAGCAGGATGTTCTTGCGGCTGAGAGCGCGCGTCTGGTGCGGAATGCGGCGGTACTCCAGCAGGCGAATCACGCTCGGCATCTGGATATTCATGCGGTGCGAATGCAGCATGCTTCCCTGCTCTTCCTCGGTGCGCGCGACGCCCTTGAGCACCAGAACCAGCGCACGCCGGGCGCCACAGATGTTGATCGGCTCGTAGCTTGCGTTGAGCACGAGCACTGGCGTCTGCATGGCCGGTTGTCTGAACACGCCCGAGCGAATCTCCAGCGCCTCCGCGCGCGCGGTGCCGGGCACCGGCTGCGTGGTGTGGTGTCGATTGCGCTTCCCTCTCATCTTGCCCGTCTGCATCACAACCCTCCCCAAGGTTCCGATTGCCTAAAAACTCGCCTGCGCCTCCGTTGTCTGCACAGGCACCGCATCCCAACGCGCGACCATCTCCTCGCCGAAACGATCGGCAGTGAGAACTTTGACACTCTCCGGCTGCGCCTTCGCGACCGTCGCGACCCAGACCTTCGCCGCGCCGGCGCGGCGCAGAACACGCGCACATTCTCGCGCCGTTGCTCCGGTGGTCATGATGTCGTCAATCAGCAGCACCTCGCGCCCGCGTATTGGTGTCGCATCGATTACGCGAAAAGCTCCGCGCAGACTCTTACGCCTCTCGTGGGGCTGCAGAGTAAACAATGCATGCGTGTCCTTCACGCGAGCGAATGATTTGGTGTCGAGCTGAAACTTCCATCCGCGGCGCAGCTTGCGCAGGCGCTTCATGGCGGACTCAGCGAGCAGCTTCGACTGATTGAAGCCGCGGCTACATTCGCGCGCCGCGAAGAGCGGGACGGGAATCACGAGCAGCTCGCGCGCCGTCTCACCTTCGAGTTTGAGGATGGCTTGGGCGAGATAGTCACCGAGGAGATGTCCGGCAACTTCGCGCACGCCGTTGAACTTGAGCAGGTGCAGCATCTCGCGGACTTCAGCGTCGTACTCCGCATAGGCGACAGCGCGCGCGAACTCCGGCGGAGCCAGCCTGCACATCGTGCACTCAGATGTTCCCATCGCGGCAGCGAACCGCGCGGACTCCATTCCCAGCGCATCGCCACACCGGCTGCAGAGCACGTTGGACAGCTCGTCTTGCGGCTTTACGCTCGCAACACAACTCTCACAAACGCCTGCCCGGCTGATTGAGAGCATTGGCCCGCCGCACAGACGGCAATCGCCCGGCCAGACAGCATTCGTCACGTCGACGACAGCCCCACCAACCGCCGCCTTGCAACTTCGGAGCACGCGCGTTACAGCGCGCCAGCTACCGGCCTCACCTGCCTCGCGGCCAGGCGGCCCTCCGTTTTCGAGCCGGACATCCTCGACGATTACGCTGAAGACGGACCTCACCCGCGGCACCGCACGAAGAAACGCCAGCTGTGCCTATGCGCGCATTATAGCTCTGCCGGGTTTGGGCTGCAATCCTTGCTTGACGCGCGCTAAACGGCCGAGAACCATGCGTGATGCCCGTTCGCTACGCTAAACTCGGCGCGATACTATGCAACCACTTACGCAGCTTTCTCCTGACGAACAGCTCTTTCGCTCCACTGTCCGCGACTTTGCCCGAACCGAGATCGCACCCCTCGTCCGTACGATGGATGAGCAGGCGCACTTTGACGCCGGCCTTCTGCGCAAGCTGCACGAGCTCGGTTTCATGGGCATTCAGATTCCGGAGCAGTACGGCGGCGCGGCGGGCACGCTGTTTGAGGCGGTTCTGGCTGTTGAGGAAATCTCGGCCGTCGATCCTGCCGTCGGAGTGCTGGTCGATGTGCAAAACACGCTGGTGATTAACGCGCTGCTGCTCTGGGGGACCGACGCGCAGAAGAAACAATATCTTCCGGCATTGGCCACCAGGGCCACCGGGTCGTACGCACTGTCTGAAGCAGCGTCCGGCTCCGATGCCTTTGCGCTGCAGTGCCGGGCTACGCGTGATGACGCGACGGGCGACTACATACTCAACGGAGCGAAGCTGTGGATCACGAATGCGCTCGAGTCGTCGATCTATCTTGTGTTTGCAACGATCGATCCGGCGCTCGGCTACAAGGGGATCACCTGCTTCATCGTCGAGAAGGGCGCGCAGGGATTCACGATCGGTCGGGAAGAAGACAAGCTCGGAATCCGCGCCAGCTCTACGTGTGAGCTGCGCTTTGACAACTGCCGTGTACCTGCGGCGAACGTGCTCGGTGAGCCGGGCAAGGGTTACAAGATTGCAATTGAGACGCTGAACGAAGGCCGCATCGGCATCGGAGCGCAGATGCTGGGGCTTGCGGCTGGCGCTTGGCGTCATGCGGCGCGATATGCCAAGGAGCGCAAGCAGTTCGGCAAAGCGCTCGCCGATTTTCAGGCAATGCAGTTCCAGCTCGCGCGCATGGCAACCGAGATTGAGGCGGCACGACTGCTGGTCTACAACGCCGCACGGTTGAAGGATGCGGGCGCGCCTTATCTCAAAGAGGCTGCGATGGCGAAGCTGTACGCCTCCGAGGTGGCGGAACGTACGGCATCGCTTGCCGTCGAGGTCTTCGGCGGTGCGGGATTCGTGAAGGACTATCCCGTCGAGAAGTTCTACCGCGACGCGAAGATCGGCAAGATCTACGAGGGCACAAGCTTCATGCAACTCGCCACGATTGCGAAGATCGTTCTCGCCGACGCTTAATCGCCACACGTACAATTCACGCGCGAGTGCCACGATGCCTATTACAAATCAGCGTACCGTCGAAGCATCGATTGTCAGTGACTTCTCGAATCGTCTGAGCTACTCGGGCTATCTGTCGCTCGAGGGTCTGCTGGCGCAGCAGCACCCCCTCTCGCAGCCGGAGCATCACGACGAGCTGCTGTTCATCATTCAGCACCAGGTTTCGGAGCTATGGATGAAGCTGCTCATTCATGAGCTCACGTCAGCGATCGACAATCTGCGTCACGACCGCCTCCCGCCCACGCTGAAGATTCTCTCGCGCGTGAAACTCGTCCAGATGCAGCTCTTCGAGCAATGGGCGGTGCTGGAGACGCTCACGCCCTCGGAATACATGGAGTTTCGTGGCGTGCTCGGCAATGCATCCGGCTTTCAGTCGTTTCAATATCGCAAGCTGGAGCTTCTGCTCGGCAACAAGAACGCGGCGACAATCAAGGTCTTCGAACATGATCCGGAGATTCATCGAGAACTCGAACGCACGCTGCATTCGCCGAGCCTTTACGACGAATTCCTGCGCTATCTCGCACGGCATGGCTATGCGGTTCCTGCCGAGGCGATAGAGCGCGACTGGTCGCGGCCGTACACGCGCAACGACGCGATCGTGCGAATCTTCCGCGAGATCTACGCCGATAGCCGCCGCCACTGGGAGGCTTATGAGATGTGCGAGAAGCTTGTGGATGTCGAAGAATATTTTCAGCTCTGGCGCTTCCGCCACCTGAAGACAGTCGAGCGCATTATTGGATTTCGTCCGGGAACGGGCGGATCATCCGGTGCCAGCTTCCTGCGACAAGCGCTCGACCTCACGTTCTTTCCGGAGTTGCTGACATCACGCACTGAAGGGCCTAAAGAATGAGCATTGCAGACGCCGTCGCCGCGCTTGGCCCGGGCCCGTTAACCGAAGAGTCCGTCACGACGCACATCTTTCCGCTGTTCTCGCGCACGCTTGCGGCGCCTGGCATCTACCTCGAGAACCACTCGCTAGGACGGCCGCTCGATCAAACCGAAGAGGATGTTCGCGAGGCTGCGCAGCTCTGGCAGACAAAGCTCGGCGGCGCCTGGATGGAGTGGACGCAGGCTGAACGAGACCACCGCGCCCGCATTGCGCAGATCATCAACGCACCGCGTCCTGACTGCATCGTGCCCAAGGTCTCAGCCGGGCAAGGTCTTCGCACGGTGCTCAACGCGATGCCCGGCATACCGCGCGTCACCGCGACCACAGCCGAGTTCGATTCAGTTGACGTCATCGTCAAGCAATATGCGGCCGCGGGGCGCATTCAGTTGCAGCTCATCTCCGTTCACGAGCCGGACGGCGGGCTCAATCTCACGCCAATCGAGAACGCCGTCGCCGCCGGCGCGGACCTCGTGATCCTGCCGCAGGTCTTCTTCATGACCGCGCAGCTCGTCCCAGACCTCGATCGACTCGCCCATCACTGCCATGCGCACAACGCGCGCCTGCTCGTCGATGCCTACCATTCCATCGGCGTGTTCCCCGTTGATGTGACCGCCATGCAAGCCGACTTCGTCATCGGCGGCAGCTACAAATACCTCCGCGGAGGGCCCGGCGCGGGATTCCTGTATCTCTCGCCCGCGGCGCTCAACAGTGGCCTGCACCCGCTTGATATCGGCTGGTTTGCCAAAGAGCAGGTCTTTGGCTTCGATCGTCCGAACCCTCCCCGCTTCGCTCCGGGCGGCGATGCCTTCCTCGAGTCCACACCGGCCGTGTTCACCTACTACCAGGCTCGCGCCGGCCAGCAGTTCACGCTGGCGGTCGGCGTGGATCGCATCCGCGCGTACACGCTCGATCGGCTGCAGCGCCTGAAGCGTTATCTCACTGAAGTTGGCGTCACTTCCCGCGGTGGAAATGAATCTCACGGCGGCTTTCTGACCGTGAATCACCCCGACGCGCGCGCGATTGTAAACACGCTGCACGAGCACGGTGTTCACGCGGACGCCCGGCCAAACACCATTCGCCTGGGCCCCGACTTGCTCTCGACCGACACGGGGCTCCGCCACGCGGCCCACACCGTTGGCCAGGTCGTCCTCTCCTGATTCGTTCGCGGCGCAGCGGAAGGCGACCGATTCTGGCTGTCGTGCAGCCAACCCGGCTTACGCGGTACTCTTAAGGCACGGTGTCCGTCTCCGCCACATCTACGGCCGTCCGAGCCCGCGCCCGCAGCCACAGCGTGTCCCTGCTCTCGGACTACTTCATCCTGACGAAGCCGCGCGTGTCCGCGATGGTGGTGCTCACTGCGGCCGGCGGATACTTCCTCGGCTGCCTGCGCTCGGGCATCAGCCCATTCAGCCTCAGCCTGGTGCAGGCACTGTTCGGCATTGCGCTCGTGACCGCAGGATCCAGCGCGCTGAACCAGGCCTTTGAGCGCGTCACCGACCGCCGCATGCCGCGCACCGCGCAGCGGCCCATGGCTCAGCATCGCATCGGGCTCGCCGCCGGGCTCATTACAGGATTTCTGCTTACGTTCTTCGGCTCGCTGTATCTCGTCTGGACGACGAACCTGCTCACCGGCACACTGACGCTGTTGACCGCCGTGACGTACGTCGGCATCTATACCCCGCTGAAGCGGATGACGCGCCTCAATACCTTCATCGGCGCGTTTCCGGGAGCCGCTCCTCCGCTCATCGGCTGGACCGCTGCACGCGGGGTCATCGAGTGGCCCGCGATTGCACTCTTCGCGATCCTGTTCATCTGGCAGTTTCCGCACTTCATGGCCATCGGCTGGATGTACCGCAAGGACTACGGCGCGGCCGGAATTCGCGTGACTGCGACCCAGCAGCCGGTAACGCGCGCGGCGCGCAGCTCTGTCTTGCAGGCCCTGTTCTACGCCGTGCTGATGATCCCCATCAGCCTCTGGCCCACGTATTTGCACGTCACCGGCATACCGTACGCACTCGCCGCGTTCGCGCTGGGCACCTGGTACCTCTACGCCACGATTCGCTTCGCGCGCATCGCTCGCAACCCCGAAGATCCGGAGAATCGCATCGTCGCGCGCAACCTGTTGAAGGTTTCTGTGATGTACCTCCCGTTGCTTCTGCTGGCGATGGCGCTCAACGCGCAAGGGCGTCTGCTCTTCTAACCGACGATGCCCACGCTCACCGCGCAGAATCCCAACTACCGCACGCCGCCCTCCGTCATCTGGAGCATCATCGCCGTTAGCGCGCTGGCGTCGGCGCTTCTCGCCTGGATCGTCTACTTCCACCCACCGACCGACCTCGGGGGCACCCACCTTGCGTTTCTTCCCGCAGTCGACGCCGTCCTCAACGCAATCTGTACGGTATTTCTTCTCCTTGGCTTCGGCTTCATCCGGCGCGGCAACATCATCGCCCATCGCAACAGCATGTTCGGCGCATTCATCACGTCGTGCGCCTTCCTGGTGGCCTACGTCACCAATCATGTACTGCATGGCGACCTGCTTTTCCCAAAAACGCATCCCACAGCGCGCGCCATCTATCTGTGGGTTCTGCTCACCCCGCACATTCTCATTGCGACCATCTGCCTGCCGCTGATTCTCATCACGTTCTTTCTCTCGCTCACCGGCCGATTCCCGATTCATCGTCGCGTCGCGCGCTGGACCTGGCCGCTCTGGTTATATGTCTCCGTCTCCGGCGTCGTCGTTTATGCGATGCTCGCCGCCTATCGTTGAAACCCATGCAATCGGATACTCGCAAGATACTCAAAATCGGTTCGATCCTCGTCGTCGCCGGAGTCATTGCCGCTGCGCTGATGCTGACCGTCTTCGGAGGCGTGACGCACCAAGGTCCCCACACGAACCTCGGCTGGATCGCGCTGGTAGTCGTGATGGGCTGCCTTCCGCTCGGCTTCATCACGCTGCTGCTCGGCGTCGCCAAGCTCCTCGGCAACCGGGCTAGCTAATCAAGACCGCTGCAATCGCCAACGCGAGGCTGCTATCCTGTCGGCCTCGAGGGTCCCGCGCAGTGAAATCCGCGTTGAAATTTCTGCTCATTGCTCTCATCGCACCAAGTTGTCTCTCACTCAACGCTCAGAGCCCGAACCCTCCCTCACCCCAGCCGCAACTCTCTCCTAAGGCCGCTTACGACCAGGCCATGCAGCCGCTGACCACCACGCGGGCTCAGGTCTCCAACTGGTCGGACGCCGAAATCGCGGCACTCAAGGTCACCATCGCACGCGCTGCGGACGCCTGTGCAGCTCGCCACCCGGCCGACCTTGACGGTGACGCACTTATTGATCTCGCCAAACTCTGCGCACTCGGACAGACATGGAACGCTGTCGTCGAGGCCACAACCCGCTATATCCAATCCGACAGCCCCGCAAAGCCACTTCTGGCCGACGCGTACGCAGCCCAGATCGACGCCAACCTGCACTTGAAGAATGAGCCCGCCGCGTTGTCCGGCGCTCGCACCATGCTTGCCATCGTTCCCTACGACGAACTCGCCGCCGAGACCATCGACGAAGCGCTCGCCTACATGCAGTTCGCCCACACGGCCGACGCGCTCTCGCTCGCGGCACTCCGCCAGCCGCTCATCCTCACTCGCTTAAAAGCGGCAGCATCCCCCTCCGCTCCTGCACCCTCCGAAGCCTCTTCTGCAGCCTCGGCGCAGTGCATCCATACGCTCTATAACGACGGCCTGGCCCTGGCCGCCCTGGATCAGCTTGCAGGAAGGCTCCAGGCGGCTGTGGAAACGATCGCCTCTCTGGACGCGGCACTCCCCCCAGCGCTGCCATCCGACGACTCTCTCATGATCGCGACGGCGCGGCGTCGTTACGCTCTACTCGGACACCCGCTGCCCGCGCTCCGGCCTCTCAGCTACCTGCGCAGCAACGAGCCGCTGCCGCAGCTCCCGGCCCGGAATGCAATCACCGCACTCCTGGTCTTTCCCGACTGGTGCGCCCAGTGCGTTCGCATGGGCCAGCGCTTCCCCGAGACCGTCTTCACCGTCGCGGGCCACGAGGCTTATCTCTATGGCGTGCTGGCCGAGACCGTCCCGCCGGCCAAAGCGCCGCTCGCCGAGGGCTTTGATCCCGCGGACTCCAGCCTGCTGCTCAACGGCACGCCAACCATCGTTCTCACCCCCTCGGTCCTCGACCGGCTGGCCGTCGATGCCGTTCCGTTCCTTCTGCTCACCGACGCCACCGGCACAGTCCGGGTCGCGCAATCCATTGACCCCAGTGCCATTCAGCCGGGCAACACCGTCGATACGGCGATCGCCTGTGTAGGCGCCCACTGGCCGCTCCAGACAGCCAACCGGAGGATCACGGCTTCCACGAAAAAGCCCTCCGTTCCGGGCCGTGCGCGCTGATCGCCCGCGCTTTTTTCCTCCCTCATTCTGCTATCCTCAACTTCGGAAACGGAGCAACCATGGCACGTGGCGTCAACAAAGTTATCCTCCTCGGCAACGTAGGCAAGGACCCCGAAATTCGTACCACCCAGGGCGGCATGACCGTCGCCAGCTTCTCGCTCGCGACCGCGGAGCGCGCCAAGGATCAGCAAGGCAACTGGACCGACAAGACCGAGTGGCACAACCTCGTCGCCTTCCAGCGGACCGCCGAGATCGTGCGCGACTACGTCAAGAAGGGCTCTCAGCTCTACATCGAAGGAAAGATCTCCACCCGCTCCTGGGACGACAAGGAGTCCGGTCAGAAGAAGTACCGCACCGAAATTCTCGTCAATGACCTGCAGCTCCTCGGCGGCCGCGGTGAAGGCGCTTCATCGGGCGGCGGTGACCGCAGCGAACGTTCCTCGGGCGGCTACGCCACCAACGCCTACAGCCGCCCTGCCCCCAGCGCACCCGCAAACGACTACGCCGATCAGGGCATCACCGATGAGGACATCCCCTTCTAAACGGACTATGTACTCCGTTTCCTGACCATGCGCCGTCCGTTTTTTCCCTTACTTGCGCTCGCTCTCGCGGCCATCTCCGCACATGCGCAGCGCCACAGCGGGATTACCTCTCCGCCCACCGCGCCGCCGCCTCCGCAGGCGGCTCTGCCTGCTCCTGCGCCGATCGTTCCGGTCAGCTCCGGCCTCGGTCCGCTGGTCTTCACCCAGGCGAACGCTCTCGAGCCCGCACCGGAATCACTGGTTGCCCAGCTTCAGGCTGACGACGACCGCATCCGCGCAGCAGCCTTGTCCGCCATCGGTGCGCCGAGCTCTTACATCTCGCGCGAGCACGCTCCCGTGCCACACTCCATCCAGATCAACTACGTTGCGCTCGGCAGTTCCGGCGAGCTGGATGCGATCGTTACCGTCGAGCTCGACCTTCATCTCGTCAGCGCGATCCTCGTTCCCTCCGGCAGCGAGTGGCGCCGCGTCGGCACAGTCACCTACGCGACCAACTTTGCCGACCCGACCACCAACCTCGGGACGTTTCTGCGCACCGTGCGCTCGCTTCTCGGTCCGGAGCACTACACCGCAATCTTCCGAGGTGTCACCGTTACGCCTGACGGTGACCTCACTGAGCACGAGGCTCACCTGAGCGTCTTCAACGGACACGCGGCGATCACCATCAGCTTTGCTTCGGCGGAACGGGTCTGTGAAACCGCGCACCTGCAGGCGAAAACACCGCACGGAGACTGCGACCTCACCGAGCGCTGGCTGCAGGGCGAGCCGGCGCTGGGCGGCGCCGCCGCGGTTCTCGTCACCGCAACCGGCCGCGTGGGCGTGCATGACGCGATCGATCCGGTCTCGCGCATGCGCCTCTTCGACTTTTCCCACACCCGCAACTACGAGTGCCAGCCGTTCGAGTTCAGCGATGAGACCTCGCATTACGAGCCCACCGCAAACTCCGCGCCCTGCTTCGAAAGCGTGAAGCCCGCAACTCCGCCCGTCCCAGTCCCCAAGCCTGGGCAACCTGCAGCGGCCAAGCCCGAAAAACCGACCCCATCGCCGGCACCCGGCGGAGTGTCCCCTGACCGCCAGTTCAGACGCTCCGCAGCCCAGCCGTAATCCACAGCTCGCCGGACAGACATCGCGCCCGGCAGCGTCCAATCCTTCGTATGCCTTTGAAAGACGTCGCTCGCTGCCTCGCGGCAGCCCTGATTTGCTCTGCAGCAACGCACGCGCAGAAGCTCCAGCCGCACACCATTTCCTACGCCCCCGGCAAGTCGATCACCCTTTCCCTGCCAGCGGATCTCGACATCGAAGTCGCTGCCAGCGGATTGCGGCGCGTGCGCTTCATGGCTCAAGCGCCCGACGGCCGCATCTTCGCCACCGGCATGTACAACCTCGCCGACAACACGCGCGGCACCGTCTTCATCCTCGACGGCTGGAACCCGCAGACCCATCGATGCACGCGCGTCATCCACTATCTCGACCATCTGCGCAATCCGAACAACCTTGCCTTCTGGACCGACCCCGCAACCCACCAGAGCTGGCTGTATCTCCCACTCACCGACAAACTCGTCCGCTACAAATACAACGCCGGCGACCTACATCCAACCTCCGCACCCGAGACCCTCATCCGCTTCCCCGACTACGGCCTCAACTACAAGTACGGCGGCTGGCACTTGACCCGCACAGTCGCGATCGCGGACCTCCACGGCCATACGCGCGTCTACGTCTCCGCGGGTTCCTCTTGCAATTACTGCCAGGAGCGCGAAGTCCTGCGCGCGGCAGTCGTTAGCATGAATCCCGATGGAAGCGATCAGCATCTCGTTGCGCAAGGCCTGCGCAACGCCGTCGACCTCCGCTTCATCCCTGACCTGGACCACGGCGCGCTCTTCGCCACCAACATGGGCGACGACCACCTCGGCGACAACCTGCCCGAAGACACATTTTTCGAGCTCGACTCCAACGGTCGCCCCGGGTCGATCGCAACCACGCGGCCACCGAACTACGGCTGGCCAACCTGCTACTTCGCCAACGGTAAGCCCGTTCACGACACCACACCCCTGCCCGCCATGCCCCCGCCCGGCGACCTCACCACTGAATCCGAACGCCCGGCCAACGCCGGGATCCCCTCACACGGCATCGACACAACTCAACCCAGGCTCGGCGCCAGCAACAACAGCGCAGACTCAATCTATGGTGCGCAATCCGCCGGTATCGCGACCGCCGGCACCAACCTCGCCGCCCAAAACCGCGGCGCCGACCCGAACGCCAACCTCGGCACCGCGCCCCAGCCACTCTCCTCCTGCGAACGCGTCGCCGCCGCCTACACCACCTTCGCGGCGCACAGCTCGCCCCTCGGTTTGGCCTGGTTCGGCGCAGACAACCCATTGCTCCACTCGAATTTCCTGGTTGCGCTCCACGGCGCCGGCCATCCACGCATCGGAACTGGCTACCGCGTGGCCCGTTTCACTCCCGGAGACCACACGCCACGAACCTTCATCTCAGGATTTCTCACCACCGTTGCCGGCAAGCCCGCAGTTCATGGCCGCCCCTGCGGCATTCTGCGCGTCGGCCCCGACACCTTCCTGCTGACCGACGACTATCTCGGCCTCGTCTACTACATCCACCCCAGCGCAAGTAGTTAGTGCTCAGTAAGAATCGTCCTCGCCTTTCACTAACGACTAACCACTAACCACTCGCCCCTCCGCTACACTTAACTCACAGCCATGCTTGACGAGACCACCTTCCGCCGCGAGTCCGACTCCGCCCTCGAAGCCCTAAAGCAATCGCTCATCCGTGCCGAAGAAGGTATTGGAGGCTTTGAGACCGAGGAAAAGAACGGCGTCCTCAACGTGCTCTTCGATGACAACTCTGCCAAATTCGTCTTCACCCCGAACACCCCCGTTCGGCAGGTCTGGATCTCTGCCCAGTCCACCTCCTTCAAGCTTGAATGGAACGACGCCGCCCATGTCTTCACCCTCCCGCGTACCGGCGAAGACCTCCGCTCCCTCACCGAGCGACTCCTCCGTGAGCAGCTCGACGAACCCTCCCTCAAGCTGGACTAATCCCTTGCTTCGCGAATCTAATAGTGCGGCCGTGCTTACAGATACAGCACCGACGTACTATCGCTTCACGAGCACCCCAAAGATGCCGCTGCTCTCTGTTGCGATCATTACCCTCAACGAGGAGGCAAACCTCGCTCGCACCCTCGAGAGTGTCTCGTGGGCCGACGAGATTATTGTCGTCGATTCCGGCTCGACCGACCGCACCGCCGAAATCGCCCGCAACCACGGCGCACGGGTTGTAGACCACCTCTGGACCGGCTTCGCAGCACAGAAAAACTTCGCTCTCTCACAGTGCACCGGCGACTGGATCCTCTCGCTCGACGCGGACGAGGAGCTCTCGACGGACCTTCAGTTCCAGATGCAATCGTTGCTGATGTCCAAACCAACGGTCGACGCTTACTTCCTGAAGCGCCGCAATCTCTTCCTCGGCCGTTGGATTAAGCACGGCGGCTTTTATCCCGATCCCAAGCTGCGCCTGTTTCGCCGCTCCGCCGCCAACTTCGTGCAGACGCCGCAGTTTGAAGAACGTCCCGTTCACGAGACCATCGTCTTCAACGGCATCTCCGCCACGCTCGACTACGACCTCATTCACCACGCCTATCCCACGCTCTCGACGTACATCGAGCACATGGACCGTTACAGCTCATTGGGCGCGGAGCTGCTGATTGCAAAAAAACGAACCAGCCGCTCCTCCCTCAGCTTCGCCTTCAACGTCTGGCTCATCCCGCAGCTCACCTTCATCTGGAACTACATCTTCCGGCTGGGTTTCCTCGACGGCCGCGAGGGCCTGCTGCTGCACCTCTATCACGCCATCTACACAAGCTGGAAGTACGCGAAAGCCTGGGAGCGCTCGAGAAAGAGCAAGTAGTTTCGCTGAATAGGTGCCTATATCTATTCGCCAAGAGAGTTGTCTCTCCGCCTTCTGAGCCTCTTCACCATGCTCCACATGCCCGCGAGGTCTCCAACCAGCAACACCAATATCGCGATGTTGACGGAGAGTTTGCCGACAGCACCCTTCATGCTGTTGACACCGATCAGGCACAGAACCAGAATCACTGCAAGGATGACGCTCGAGATGATCCCTTTCCAGAAAAGATACGGGCTGTCGTCGCTTATCTGTCGATAACTGATTCCTGATCTGCGTAGTTTGGATGAAACGGCTGGCAGCGGAATGCATGCGAGCAAGAGCGGAACAATAATCAGGAACAGTGGATTATGCCAGATGAAATCGAGCGCCGCCATCGGGGTCCCATAGTGTGGGAAGGCAAAAACCAGCAACGAGACCAGCCATACGACCGCCATCTTCCAGACGGTTTTACCATCTATTTTTCTTCGCCTCTGCTCTGTATCAAGGTCTCCTTCCTTGTAATGTCCGTTCTTTCCCGGCATCGATTTCGCAGCAAGGATCGGGATGCACCCCACGACAATGGGAACGATCAGTAGAAATACCGGACGAGAAAACATAGCGGCCCACGCGTCATGGGGAGCCACATAATGAGCAATAAGAAGACAGAGTAGAGTCGCCAGCCATGTGCCAAAAACGGTTTGGAGCAAACTCGACCGGTTGCTCTTCATAATCAAATCACCAATGGACCTTCCTTACCTAACTCCCTGACTCCTAACTCCCTAACTTTGATCCCTCACCACGGAATCATCTCCGACCCATGGAAGTACCCTCCGGTCGGCCCATCTTCCGGCAGCGTCGCTAACTCTACGATCGTCTTCGCCCCATCCTCAACGCTCAGCGTAGCCGCGCTCCCTCCCATATCCGTCTTCGCCCATCCAGGGTGCGCCGAATTCACCTTGATCTTCGTCCCGCGCAGCTCGTGCGCCAGATGAATCGTCAGCATGTTCAGCGCCGCCTTGGACGAGTTATAGGCGAACAACTTCGTCGTATAGATCGGTGACCCCTTTGTCCCCTGCAGGGTCACTGATCCCAGAATGCTCGACACATTCACAATGCGCCCCGCCTTCGATCGCTTCAGCGCCGGCAGCAGCGCCTTCGTCAACGCGAACGGCGCCAGCACATTCGTCTCGTAGGTCGAGCGGATGTCCTCGACCTTCATCTCACTTGTGATGTTGTTCGTCCAGCTCTTCTCCACCATCTGGCCGGCGTTGTTCACCAGCACATCCAGCACGCCGCCGAACTCCTCATCGATCAGCCGCGCCACGCCATCGATGTCAGCCTGTGAGTTCACGTCGAGCTTCACCGCGATGACATCCAGGCCCTCGCCGCGCAGCTTTTCCGCCGCTGCCTTTCCTTTCTCTACGTCGCGCGCGCACAGCAGAATCTTGTAGCCCATCTTGCCGAGCTGCCGCGCCGTCTCGAACCCCAGCCCCTTGTTCGCTCCGCTGATCAGCACCACACCCATGTCGTCCATCGTGCCTTACTCCTTGCTCTCCTTATTTATGGCCGATCTATCCAGCAGCCCCTGAAATTCCTTCGCATACCGCTCCGGCATATCGCGCTTCTTCATATCGGGCCCAACCACCAGGTGAACCGTCTCTCCCTCGCACAGCAACTGCTCGTCGGCCGCGCGCACCACAGCATACCTGAAGCGCACAATCGATCCACGCACACCCGCCAGCGTCGTCCGCACAATCAGCTCATCGTCATACCGGGCGGGTGCCTTGTACCGCGCCGTCGCCTCCACCACGGCGATCATTGCATTCTCTTCCTTTTCCATGGAGCGATAATCCAGGCCCATCTGCCGAATGAACTCCACCCTTCCCACCTCGAACCACACCAGATAATTCGCGTAATAAACCACGCCCATCTGGTCGGTCTCTGCGTATCGCACGCGCACCCGTGTCTCTGCCGTCATCGACTGTCCACCACATCGCCGCGCACAAGCTCAGCGTTCTTCCGGTGTTTGCCGATCACCTTCAGGTGTGCGAAGGCAGCCGGCAGCCCTTCAGTATTATTCAGATCCGCACTCGTTTGCAGGTTGTACTCCAGCCGCGCAAATTGCGAATCGCCGCTGTTGCCCACCTCCGCAATCTTCTCGTCCAGTTTCACCTGGTCTCCCTGCTTCACGGTCACGCTTTCATGCTTCAAATGCGAGTACACGCTGAACTCGCCATCACCATGGCCGATGACCACGACGTTGCCGTGCTTCATCTCCGCGTTCGGATGGTACGGCAAGCTGTCCGCGCAATCATCCACGACCGCGATCACGGTTCCATTCGCATCCGCAAGCACCGGCTGCCCGTACGCAAACCACTCTTCATTCGTCATTCCATCGTGCGAGAACAGCTGGCCACCGTTCAGCATCACCATCTCGTACGCAAAGCGCTCGTTTGTGGTCGTCGCATGCTCGTTCTCCGATACCATCGGCCCGCCCTCGTAGATCATCCACTCGCCCTTCAGCGGGAACTCCACCTTTGTCTTGTCGCGGTACTTCAGATACTTCGTGTCCGCCGCCTTTGGCTCCTCCTTGATGTGAAACTCCTCAATCGTTCCGCTGCCGCTGAACGTGAAGCTGACCACCATCGGGTAATCCGCGTCCTTATACATCACAATCCGGCGATATTGCATCGCCGCCGGCGGCAGCGGGACCGCACTCTGGTGGATCACCTTCGTTTCCTTGCCGAAGTATTTCGCCATGTGCTCCGTGAACGCCTTGAGCACACTTTGGTCCTTCACCGCGGACTGCATCGCCGCGGACATCTGCGTCCACAGCGCGACGTCATCGCCCTCGTAGAAGCGCTGCATGTCCTCTTCTCCAACCTCAATTGCTCGCTCGGGCGTGAGCGTCAGAAACGCCGCTCCTCCACCATGCATCTCCGAGCCGGCCGGCATCTGCTGGGCGCCCGCACATCCCACCATCGCAACCATCACCGCCGCACACACGAGCTTCATTCGAGCAGCTTACCAGCGCCTCGCCACCTCAGACGAAGGCACGCCCCACACTCGATTCCCCTGCTATCGGCTGATCGTCCACACCGGCTTCCGCTTCTCGAGGAACGACGCCACGCCCTCGCGAAAATCCGCCGTTTGCCTGCCTTCCGCGTTCGCTTCCATCGCCAGTTCCAGCGCCGTGCCCATCCAGTCGCGCTGTTGCCTCCGCAACAGCCGCTTCGTCGCCCGCATGCTCTCCGGCGAGTTCCGCATCAGTTCCATCGCCAGTTCCGCCGCCCTTGCCCGTAGCCTCTCTCGCGGCACAACCTCCGTCACCAGCCCCAGCCGATAGGCCTCCTGCGCATCGAATATCCGCGCGCTCAGCAGCAGCTCCCGCATGACCTTCGCCCCCACCTGCAGTGACAGGTATGCGCTCACCAGCGCCGGCACAAAACCAATCCGCACCTCCGTGTAGCCGAAGCGCGCCTCCGGCCCCGCCAGCGTGAAGTCGCACATCGTCGCCAGTCCGGTTCCACCGGCGATCGCCGGCCCCTGCACCACTGCAATGGTTGGCAGATCGCACTCCCAGACCGCTCGAAACATCCGAGTGACGCGCACAGCTTCAGCTCGGTGCTCTTCCGCGCTCCTCCCGGCCATCTCCCGCAGGACACCCAGATCCAGTCCCGCGCAGAACGCCTCACCCTCGCCCGCGAGCACGACGACACGTGCGCCCGCATCCTCCGCCGCCTCAATCGACGCAATCAGCTCTTCCTGCAGCTCCGGCGTCAACGCATTCCGCTTCTCGGGACGATTCAGCGTAATCGTCCGAACCCCATCCTCATCTTCCACCCTCACCAAACTCATATGGCCTTTGCCTTATTCACTATTCACTACTCAATATTCACTGCCTTACTGCACCGCCTGCCCATACCGCTTCCCAATCTCTACGCTCCGCTGCACCAGCACATCCAGCGGCTCCAGTTCCGGCAAATCGGCTCCTATATCGCGCAAGGTAGCCAGCAGCACCTCCGTCGCCAGGTTCCCGACCAGCGCATCCTGCGCGAACGGGCATCCGCCCAGCCCGGCAATCGCGCCGTCAAAGCGCCGGCAGCCTGCCTCAAACGCCGCGCTCACTTTTTCTGCCGCCTCATCCGGCCTGGTGTGCATGTGCACGCCCACCTCCAGCCCGTCATGCACATCCAGCACCAGCCGCATCACATCCCGAATCAACTCTGCGCTCGCTACACCTGCCGTATCCGCCAGCGATACCTCCGCCACTCCCGCGTCGACCAGCAGATCCACCGCGCTGACCACCTCATCGATATCCCAACTATCGCCGTATGGATTCCCGAACGCCATCGACAGGTAGGCCACCACATCCAGCCCCGCCTTGTACGCAATTTCGCCAATCTGCTCCAACTGATCCAGCGCGTCCTCCGGCGACTGCCGCTGATTGCGCTCCAGAAACGCCGGAGAGATCGAATACGGAAAGCCCAGCGTCGTCACGCGCCGCGTCTTCACCGCGCGCTCCGCCCCCTTCGCATTCACCACGATCCCGATGATCTCCACATCCTCCGGCGGGTCCACCAGCTCCAGAACGGCCTCCGAATCCGCCATCTGCGGCACGGCCTTCTCGCTTACGAAACTCACCGCGTCGATCTCCCGAAATCCCGCCGCGATCAGCGTCCGCAGATACTCTGCCTTAACCTCCGCAGGAATCATCTTCGGGAGACCCTGCCACGCATCCCGCGGACACTCGACAATCTTTACCAATGAAAGCTCCTCGCTCCCGAATTCAGGCTCGTGAAAGTTCGGCCCCGTTTACTGGCCGCCACTGGAGTCTAACGGAACCAGCACCACCGTTGACTTGACGCTTTCCGGCGAGCCCTCCCAGATAGGGTTGCCGCCCTGAAGAATCGCCATATTCGATTCCCTGCCGAGAAACACCACCACATACGCCTTAGGACCTGTTGAAACAAAAGGAGTGTCGGAAGAGAGCGTTCCGATAATCCGCCGGATCCACGAAGCGCTCGTCGTCAGGCTGGCGAAATGCGCTCGGCCATAATTATCGGATTCCTCGTCAACGATGTGATCCTCCGAATCCGCCGAATAATTCCGATAAATCTCGCGAACCAGCGCACCCCTGATCGGAGCTCCGGAAGGATCAACCACATTCAGTGTCCAGTCGGGTGCCGTAATCGTCGCATACGGAACCGAGCCCACAACCAGGAAAATGCCCAGCGCCACTATCGTGATTAATCGAGCTAAATTCACGTCTGGGTCACCAGCTTGATCTCTTAATCCATTGGTCTCTTTCTACTGCGCCCGAAAGCCCACACACTCACGCACAACATTACAACGCCACTCACAATACTCCAACGCATCCGCGACAACATCTGACCTACAGCTTCCGAGGTTGTTGCTCTATGAAGTCACCAAGACCAGTGGTGTGACGTCTGCCGCGCCAGTAGCGGATGATGTCAAGGATAAAGCTCCGCAAAAAACCTATCAGCGAAACCAACCACCCAAGAGCGCCAAGCTTTATCGGTAATGGCTGGCTCTGCCAAAGCCAAGTTGTGCATGGATTGATTGCTGCTACAAAAGTGCCGTCGGGCTCGCGCCAACCAGCTGTATCGTCGTATGCAGCACGGACATCGGGATGCGCAGCCTTCCATTCTCGACACGGTCGAGCCCATGCCCATTGCACGCCAACTAGGGCGAGCGTCGTGAGAAGCAATAATCCAAACCAGATGATTGTTCTTCGGGAGATCACGTCTGGATCACCCCCGGATTAAACCTCTTCACCTCCGGATTCAGCGCACACGCCTCCAGGGCCGTCATCAGCACCTCGCGCGTCTTCGCAGGATCGATGATCGCATCCACCCACAACCGGGCCGCTCCATACCGCGGATCGGCCTGCGCATCATACGTCGCCTTGATCTCCTCGTAGATCGCCTTCTTCTCGTCATCAGACAGATGCTTCCCGCCGCGCTCCATCTGCTTCACGCGCACTTCCACCAGCGTATTCGCCGCCGAAGCCCCACTCATCACCGCATATCGCGCCGTCGGCCACGCAAACACAAACCGCGGGTCATACGCCTTCCCACACATCGCATAGTGGCCCGCACCAAAGCTGCCGCCGATGATCACCGTGATCTTCGGCACCACACTCGTCGACACCGCAGTCACCATCTTCGCGCCCGCGCGAATGATCCCCGACCACTCCGCATCCTTGCCGACCATGAACCCGTTCACATCATGCAGAAACACCAGCGGCACCAGCTGCTGATTGCAGTCCATAATGAATCGCGCCGCCTTCTGCGCACTCTCGGTGTAGATCACGCCGCCAAACTCCGTGCGCTTCTCTCCCTGCTGCGGCCCCATCGCGACCGTCATCTGCTGATGCATCTTCTGATTCGCGACAATCCCCACCGCGCGCCCGCCAATCCGCGCATACCCGCACACCACCGTGCGCCCAAACTCCGCCTTGTACTCATCGAACTCGCTGCGGTCCACCAGCCGCGCAATCACATCGCGAACGTCATACGCATTGCTCGCACCAACAGTCGGATCCATCAACCCATACAAATCCTCCTGTCCATACAGCGGCTTGTCCCGCTCCGTATCAAACTCGACCCTCGAAAACACCTCACCCGCCGCCTTCGAGCCAATCTTCCCCACCAGACTCCTCAACCTCTCGATACAGCTCTCATCATCCTTCTCCTTGAAATCAACCGTCCCCGACACCTCCGCATGCATCGCTGCACCGCCCAACTCCTCCGCCGGGGTCTTTTGCCCGATCGCCGCCTGCACCAGCGCCGGCCCCGCCAGAAACAGCCCCGAGCCCTCCGTCATCAGCACCGTGTCCGTCATCACCGGCAGGTACGCTCCTCCCGCTACGCACATTCCCATGATGGCGGTAATCTGCGGCACGCCCAGCGAGCTCATCACAGCGTTATTGCGAAACACCCGTCCGAAGTCGTCCTGGTCCGGAAACACATCCTCCTGCAACGGCAGAAACACGCCAGACGAATCCACCAGGTACAGCGTCGGAATTCGGTTCTCCAGCGCAATCGTCTGCGCCCGAATCACCTTCTTCGCCGTCATCGGGAAGAACGCACCCGCCTTCACCGTCGCGTCATTCGCGATAATCAGGCACAATTTGCCGCCTACTCGCCCCAGCCCGGCCACTGCCCCTGCGCCTGGAGCCCCACCCCACTCGCCGTACATCCCATACGCCGCCCACAGCCCCAGCTCAGTCCATTCCGAGCCCTGATCCAGCAATAACCCCAATCTTTCCCGCGCCGTCAGCCGCCCCTTCTTATGCTGAGCGTCAACCGCCTTCGCCCCGCCACCCTCGCGAATCCGCGCCTCCTCAGCCCGAACCTCCTCGAGCAGCCGAAGCGTCGCCTCCCGATTCCTCTCAAACTTCGCCGACTTCGTATCCAGCCGCGACTCCAGCCGGTTCCCTGCCTTAACGCCTCCAGCCATGCACCCCGCTCCACAAACACTAGAAAACTCGCGAAGGATAGCATGCCAATGTCATACTGTCCCGCGCGGGAGATGCATCATGGCCACACTCACCAAAACGGCAACCTGGCCCCAGACCGAAGCCACCGTCGAGTCCTCGACCCAGCACCACTGCAATATCGCCGCCGCCGGCGGGCACGTCGGTCAGGAGTACTCCATCACCTTCCGGTACGAGGTCTCGGGCCGCCACTACACCGGCGAATTCGAATGCTCGCGCCCCTGGGAGGTCGGCTCCACGTTCTGCATCAGCTACGATCCCCACGACCCCGAAACCAACACCATGTGCGACCGCCGCGGCGAGCGCTGGGTCTACTACATCCTCGCCATCGCCGCTGTACTCGCCTTCATCGCCTACTTCTGGGTCCGCCACTCCCGCATCGGCTACTAGCTACCAGAGCAGCTTCAATGCAAACTGAACCTGCCGCGAAGTCGTAGACGTGCTGGTAATGGCGCCCGCCGTCCCCGAAACTCCCGTCGGCGTGAACGCAATCAGATTCGGCGTATTGAAATTCGCCCGGTTCAACAGGTTGAAGATCTCTCCCCGGAACTGCAGAGTCAATCGTTCAGTCATGGCCACGTCTTTTTGCCCGGCAAAATCCCACGTCGCCAGTCCCGGACCCGGCAGTGAATCTCTGCTCAAGTTTCCATAGAACCCGCTATTCGGCGGCGGCGCCAGATAAGCCGCTGGGTTGAACCACTGCGTCGCTTTACCAATAACCGGCGACCCATGAAAATCCGGATTCACGAACGGCCTCACTGGATTCCGCGTGTCCCCGTTATTCGACGGGTTATAGCTCAACTGCGGTGTCAGCGGAAACCCCGACTGCAGGGTCACAATGCTGTCGACTGACCATCCACTAACTGCACCATTCGCGAAACCATGCAGACCGCTGCCAAACGCCTTCCCGTTACCGAACGGCAGCGCATAAACAGCACTCACGACGCCGATATCTCTAACGTCGAAGGTCGCCGGTCCCCAATCCGCGCGCAGGTTATAAGGATTCGAAACCAGCCCCGGCGCGTTTCCCGCCGCGGTTGAATTCAGTGAGTCTCCGTCGTCGAGCGCCTTGGACCACGTATAAACGCCACGCAGCGCCAGGTCATGGCTGAACCGATGATTCAAATCAATCTGCAACGAGTTGTAGCTCGCCGTGCCCGACGCAAACCATGTCCACGTGTTCGCCAGCGTCGGAGTTGGTTTCGGCGTTCCCGCAGCAATGTAAAAACTGCCCGCCGGTACAGCCGCCCCCGCCAAAGGCGCCGGAAAGCTCGACGGATACGCGCTCGGGCACGGAGACGCCGGGCAGATCGTCGGCACTGGCTCATTGCCATCCACACCGATTAGCTGGTGATATCCGTGGGAACCCACGTAACCCACTGTCAGCGATGTGTTCCGCGTCAGCGCCTGCTCAACCCGCAGCGAGTCAGAAATCAACGTCGGCATCTTCGCATCCGGCTGCACTCCACCCGGCACAAGCAAAGCATTTGAAGCTGCAGGCGACGCCGGATCGATCGGGAACTTCGATACGGGAAGCGACGCGATGCTGTACGTCGGATTGAACGGCGCGTTCTGGTCCATCCGGTAGCCCAGGTCATCCAGCAGCTCGTTATAAATTCCGAACCCCGCGCGGATCACCGTCTTCTGCGGCCGCAGGCTCCACGCCAGTCCAACGCGCGGCTGTGCAAGGAATTTCGCGTTGTTCACCGTGAACGCATGATCGCCAATATGCGGCTCGCTCGAGATCGTGTACCCCGTGAACGTATAGTTCGCGGCGCGCCCGTGTGCTTCGTTCCATCCCGTCGAAAACTCACCGCGGAATCCCAGCCTCAGCGTCAGCTTCGGACTCACTTGGATCACATCCTGCGCATGCACCGCCCCGAACAGCGATCTCCAGTTCATCTCCGTCGGCGATGGGCTGTAGAGAAAACTGCTCGTCGTCCCCGTCAGAAACGTCTGCAGACTCGTAAACGTCGCCTGCCCAAACTGGCTCAGGTTGAGCGTCTCGTTCGATTGAAAATTCTGAAACCACGCTCCGAAACTCCACTGATGATGCCCGTGCGACCACGTCACTCGGTCTTCATACGTGTACAGATTCCGCACGATGGGCAGATTGCTTCCGTTGTTGCTTCCTGCCAGCCCAACCTGCGCCTGCGGATTCGACGCCGCACTCCCTCCCACCACAACGGCTCCGACCGGACGTCCAGCAATGAATCCCGGAACACTGGCAGCCGGCGTGCCCGGCGTTGGCTCGCCAGTAAAGAAGTACGCTGCACGCGAGTACCCGAAGCGAGCCACATTCAGCAAATCCGCCGAGAACGCATGCGTCTCGTCGACACTCGCAACCTGCTCACGCAGCGTGAGAATGTCCGTGCTGTACGGATTCGCGGTCGTCGCCGTATTGTCCGCTCCGTCATCGACCGTGTAAACGGCAGACAACATATCCTTCGTCGAGAAGCTCTGATCGAATCGCGCGGTTCCAAAATCTTCGCGAATCGTTTGCACCGGGCTGCTGAACACCTCGGCGATGCCATTGAAGTCCGGCGCACCCGCCGAAGGCGTCAGCCACAGGTTCAGCAGCGGTTGCACGCTCGCCACGGCAGCCGCACGCGACGCCAGGTCCGGCACAAACGCAACCGACGTCTGGTGCAGGCTCTGCCGATAACCCTCATAGTTTCCGAACAGAAAAGCGCGACCCTTCTTCAGCGGCCCGCCGAGAGACACCCCAAACTGATTGCGCCGGAACGGCGGCGCCGATCCCTGGTCAAAGTAGTTCGGAGCATCCAGAACGTTGTTACGCAAATACTCATAAGCCGAACCGTGCACTCGATTCGTGCCCGACTGCGTCACAATGATCACCTGCGCACCCGGCCGCTTCCCATACTCCGCCCCGTAATCATCGCGCAGCACATTGAACTCGCGCACCGATTCCACTCCGAGCATCTGCTGGCTCGGCCCACCCGGCTGCATATTGTTCTCCGCCGCTCCCGTAAACTCCACACCGTTCAGCAAAAAAATGTTCTGTTGCGGGCGGTTCCCCGACACAGCAAAGTTGTTCCCGGTCGTGGAATTCGAAACTCCAATCCCCCCTGTCTTCTGCGACGTGAAATTAGCAATGCCCGGGTTGAGCGTCAGCAGAAGGTCATAGCTTCGCCCATTAAGCGGCAACTGCCGAACCTGCTCTCTCCCCACCAGGCCCGAAATATCCTGCGTCGATCCGTTCACAACCGAAACATCATCGCTAACAGTCACGTGCTGGTCCACCTGCCCGATCTGCAGGCTCACATCCGCCGTCGCATCCTGGCCCACATCCAGCACAATCCCCGTACGGATCTTCTCGGCGAAACCGTTCTTCTTCACATGAAGCTCGTAGCGCCCTACCGGAAGCTCAACCAGTTGGTACTCTCCGGCCCGATTGGTAAGCGTTGTCCGTGAAGTGCCCGTCTCATCTTCGACGGCCGTCACCGCCGCGGACTGCACCACCGCACCGCTCGGGTCGGTAACCCTCCCTGAGAGGTTTGCAGACACTTGCGCCGCGCCCGCCGAAGCGGAGATACCCAGCAAGCACAGCACCAACGTCGAGAAGCAGAACCCGAGTCGCGACATTTTCATCACCATGACAACTTGCGGGAGGGATAGGTACTTCGAGGCTCACGAAGACGATCAGCACGGTATCGCCGCATGACCATCCAAATCGAAAAACCGTTAGGGATAATCGTATATATCTGAAGCGCAAGATGACAACCTGCCTCGCCTGGCATCACGCATCGCCTACATCCTGCGCCAACTCCCCGCGTATACTTTTCCCCCGAGACCGAACGATGCCCACCGCCGACATCCTGCTGAAACCACGCGAAGCCGCTGCCGCCCTCGGCGTCAGCTATCCCACCCTCAAGCAATGGATCCTTGCCGGCACCATCCACACCATCAAAACTCCCGGCGGCCACCACCGCATCCCGGAGTCCTCGCTCAAGCCGCTGATGAAGTCCCGTCCGGCCGGCAATCCCAAGGCCAGCCGCGACCGCTTCCGCACCGTCTCTGCCCGCAATCAACTCGTCGGCCGCATCATCGACGTCAAAATCTCCGGGCTCCTCGCCAAGGTCGTCATCGAGATCGGCGACCAGCGCATCACCTCCATCATCACCTCCGACGCCGCCCGCGAGATGCAGCTCCGCAAAGGCCAAACCGCCGCCGCCCTCGTCAAATCCACCGAGGTTATGATCGTTCGCGTGTAGGTGCCCCTATGAGGGACAAGAGCGACAGGAGCGACAGAAGCTGGAAGCGAGCCAAAGCGACTGTCGAACTCTGTGAGCGACGCGGCCGCCATCGCGACGGCACACGCCTCAAGCCACGCGACCGCCTCCGCTACTCCATCACCATCAGTTACCCCGTCGAAGGCGACCTCTATCTCACCGATGTCATCAGCAGCAGGCCACTCAAAGAAGGCTCCCGCGTCACCGTCCAGTACGATCCACTTGACCCGCGCCGCAACAGCCTCAACCACCCGCGCCGCGAGCGCAAGGCTTTCCTCATCGCCGCGTTCTGCGTCGGCGCCGTTCTATTCATCCTGCTCGTGATCGCGCTCTTCGGCCTCTGACCGAAGTCACTCCTCGCGCCGCGACGGCGTCATCCTGCGCAGCACAAACTCCTGCATCACATTCGCGAAGCCATCAAACGCCAGCGCGCTCAGCCCGTTCTCTACCACCAGCATCCCGCCCTTTTCGCCGCCCGGGTAGTACAGCCCGCTCACCGCACCCGAGCCAAAACTGCCCAGCACATTCGCGTACGCCGGCTGCCACCGCCCGTTGTCGCCCTTGCAGATTACCGTCGTCTTCAGCGCGTACCACGTCCGGCTCACCCTGCTTCCCGTGCCTTTGTAGAAATACCGCGGGTCCTGCCGAAAAACCATCGGCAGCAACGAACCCTCGAGCAGCGTTCCCACCGTCGCGTCCGCCATCCCCGCGCCGAACCGCTTGCCGTACCCACTCATTCCCTGCCCATATCCCGGGAACGCATTCTCCGCCTGCTGCCCCGCGGCCACCACTCCCACGAACAGCACATTCGCCGGATCGAACACCGATCTCCAGCCCATCTCAAACTTCAGCTTCTTCGTCATCGCCTGCGGATTCGCGTCGTACACCACGTAGTAGTTCGGCAGAATTCCGCCAATCCTCTGCGTCTCTTCCTGCCGCACCTGGATCGTTGCCATCTGCTCCTGCGTCACCGCGGTCACTGACATCACTGCGCCCGCACGCAGCATCATCGGCTCCAGCTCCATCTGCTGAGCAGCCTCCAGCGTGCCCTCTTTCACACCGTCAAGCATCCCATCTTCGCTGGCCCTCACCGTAAACGAGCCCGCGGGCACACCGTCAAAGCAGAACCGCCCATCACTTCCGCTCGTCAGCTTGAGGCTCTCGCCCTCCGCGACCAGCACCACCTTCGCTCCCGGAATCAGCGCGCCCTGCTCGTCTTCGATGATGCCGCTCACGCGGCCTACATTTGGCATCAAGCCGCCTGGCGAAATCATCGCCATCGGCCCCTGCGCAAACGCACACGCCGTCGCCAGGATCAGCGCCACCATCACGCCTACTCTCGCCGCCGTACGCCGAACCTGGCCCGCTCGATTCACCCGCTCAGCCTAGCCGCGCGTCCCCTCCAAAGCCATAACCCCTCCGTACAATCAGGTAATGACGCTTCGGCTCGCCCCCACAGACGCGCTTCTGGTCATCGACATGCAACGCGACTTCCTCCCCGGCGGTTCACTCGCCGTCGCCGGCGGCGATGCCATCATTCCCGGAATCAACGCCATCGCCACAAAATTCGAGCACGTCATCCTCACCCAGGATTGGCACCCCCTCGGCCACATCTCCTTCGCCAGCTCCCACGCCGGCAAGCAGCCCTTCACCGACACCATCGAAGCCCCCTACGGCACCCAGACCCTCTGGCCCGACCACTGCGTCCAGGGCACTCCCGGCGCCGAGCTCGACACCCGCCTCCAGATCCCCCACGCCGAGCTCATCCTCCGCAAAGGTTTCCGGCGCAACATCGACAGCTACTCCGCCTTCCTCGAGGACGACCACACCACTCCCACCGGCCTCGCCGGCTACCTCCGCGAGCGCAACCTCACCCGCCTCTTCTTCTGCGGCCTCGCCTACGACTTCTGCGTCGGCTTCTCCGCCATCGACGGCGCCCGCCTCGGCTTCACCTGCCTCGTCCTCGAAGAACTCTCCCGCGCCGTCGCCCTCCCCGGCACCGTCGAAAACACAAACACCTGCTTCGCCGAGGCCAACATTCAACGCATCACCTCAGCACAGATTAAGTGACACGCTGGAATCCCACTGAGCGCATCCATGTTCGAAGAACTGTCCACCGGCCCACTCGGAAAACTATCTGATCTCATCTATCGCTGGCGCGGCATCGATTCCTGGCCCACCGCCACAGCGACCGTCTACACCTGCGAATTTCGCGACGGTGGACGCGGTCCCGACTTCTACGTGGTCACATTCTCTTACCGAGCTGGAGGAGAGCTACAAGACGGCTCATACTATGAACAAGGCTCTGCGGGCTCGCCGCCGTTTCAGCCGGGCGATACCTTCAATATCAAGTGGAATCCCAAACACCCCAACCGCTTCCATAAGTAGCAACAACGACCAAAGCAGATGGACGGCTCGATGCCGAAGCTCATCCAACCCGCTCGCGATCTCTGGCCCGAAGCAATGGCCACCGTTACCGCCTGCAAGTATGAGTTCGCCGCCGGCCGCGCGCTCGCCTTCGGCCTTCCCACCGCGCGCCACTTCCGCATCACCTACAACTACTGGGCGCCAAACGCCGACAACATCGACGAGCTCCACACCGCCGAACTCACCTCAGAAAAAGCGATGCACGTCGGCACACTCTTCCCCATCCGCTACAACCCCGACGCCCCTCACGAAACCACCCACTCCACCGCCATACCCGCACTCACCGGCAAGCCACTCATCATCTTCGGCATTGTCGGTTCCATCGTCCTCTCGCTCGTCTGGCTCCTGATCCTCCGCGGCTGCTGACTGCCAATTCACGACCGGGACCAGCCACCATACGCCGTGGCGTGCCTTTGCGAACCTTCGCGCCCGTCGCGTCAAAGCTTTTACTTTTGCTCTTCACCAACCACTAACGGCTAACCACTCGCCTCACAGCCCCAACTCCTCCGCCCGAGCCTGCATCGCCGCCAAACAATTCCCGACATGCTCTTCCAGCGGAATCCCCAGCAGCTCTGCGCCGTGCGTAATATCCTCGCGCTTCACCGCCCGCGCGAACGCCTTGTCCTTCATCTTCTTCTTCACGCCCGCAACCTCGACCTCCGCAATCTTCTTCGACGGCTTCACCAGCGCACACGCCGTCAAAAATCCCGCCAGCTCATCGCACGCATACAGCGAGCGGTCCAGGTGCGTCTCCGGCTTCACACCCGAATAATCCGCGTGCGCCAAAATCGCGTGCAGAATCTCCTCCGGCCACCCGTTCTCTCGCAAGTAATTAACCCCCACAAACGGATGCTCCGCCGGTGTCGGATGCCGCTCATAGTCGAAATCATGCAGCAGCCCCGCGCACCTGTATTTCTCCGCAAACTTCTCCGCAGCCTCGTCACTCAAATCCATCGCTGCCGCCTCACGCACACCATAGCTCTCCGTGCACGCCGCCACCGCCAGGCAGTGCTTCACCAGCGACTCACTCTTCGTCCACTCCCTCAACAACTCTTCCGCCTTCGCCGCACTTAGTTCAGCCATCCACACCTCACCGTAAAACTCTACCGTCTCCACACTAACCACTAACGACTAACCACTAACCACTGCCCTTCCTATTTACCACCTTGGTTCGGCTTCCGGTTTTTTCCGGTATTTCTCCCTGAATCTCCCGCGATACCCCTTGACTCTTCCGGCACCGGGTGTCACAGTAGGCACATCGCTCACCTCTTTATCGGACGTGACGCGCTGCGGTGCCCCGCTCTGGCAGCCGCCCGCAACAACAAAAACATGGCTACAGGAATGGCTCCCGCCGTACCAACGCCCCAGACCCAACCAGTGGTCAGCGCTGAACGCGAGGTCCTTCGCTGCGATCACTGCAAGCTTGTGCAGTTCCGCACTGCCAACGACATCTGCCGCAAGTGCAAAAAGTCTCTGCTCCCTGAGCTTCCCAAAGTTCAGCCCATTGCTCTCGTCGCGGAGCCCGAAGCTCCTGAAGCCGAAGGCATCCAGGTCGCCTCTGCCGTACGCGATCTCCGCCATGTCCGCAATCTCTCGCAGCGGCAGCTCGCCACGCGCATGAACGTCCCGCGCACGTACATCTCCAAGATCGAGAACGGCAAAGCCATGCCGACCCTCTCGTCCCTTGACCGCCTCGCCCGCGCCCTTCAGGTCGACATCTCCGCCCTGCTCCGCGACGCGCCCACGCGCCACAAGGACGAGACCGCCGTGCTCATGACCGATCCCTTCCTCGCCGAGATCGCAAAGTACACCGCGCATCTCACTTCGACGCAGAAGTCGATCTTCCTCAACCATGTCCGCGAGATCGCCCAGGGGCGCTCTCGCAAGCTGGCCTAAACTCCCAGCGCCGCAACACCGTCAGACCTCCAGGCGTCGCACGTTAGCCCGCACCCGCAGGCAGCGCAGCGACGCCTCTCCGTTTAATCCGGATCACCAGGACCGCCGTGGCGTCCCTTCGCGCACCTTTGCGCCCTCCGCGTCAAAGCTTTTCGCCTTTCTGATCCCTCACCGCTGTCCCCCGCACCCTCGCATCGTCTATCCTCAGTATCAGCGAGCAGCCGTGCCTTCCTCCTCTTCCAGCCGCGCCTATCAGCGTTCCAACCGCGCCCACGAGCTCTCCCCCGAAGAGCGCGCCGTCTACGACACGCTCGACCTCACGCGCCTCCCGCAGCACGTCGCCATCATCATGGACGGCAACGGCCGCTGGGCCGGCAAGCGCGCCCTCAAACGCTTCCTCGGCCACCAGCAGGGCGCCGAGTCCGTGCAGTACGTCGTCGAAACCGCCTCGCGCATCGACGTCCCCTGGATCACCCTCTACGCCTTCTCACTCGAAAACAACCTGCGCCGCCCCAAGTCCGAGGTCAGCTTCCTCATGAAGCTCCTCCGCAACTACCTCGTCTCCAACGTCGAGCGCATGAACGCCAACAACATCCGCATGGCCTACATCGGCCGCACCCACGAGCTCCCGTCTGAAGTCCAGGACACCATGCACTGGGCCGAGGAGCAGACCGCAAAAAACACCGGCACCACCCTCACCCTCGCGCTCAATTACGGCTCGCGTTCCGAGATCGTCGACGCCGTCCGCCGCATCCTCACCGACCTCACCACCGAGGCCCACACCCGCGGCTGCTCCGTCGAAGACATCCTCGGTGCCGGCGCGCTCGATTCGCTAGACGAGCCCGCCATCTCCAACGCGCTCTACACCGCCGGCATGCCCGACCCCGACCTCCTCATCCGCACCTCCGGCGAGCAGCGCATCTCCAACTTCCTCCTCTGGCAGATCGCCTACGCCGAGATCTTCATCACCGACCGCCTCTGGCCCGACTTCCGCGGCATCCACCTCATCGAGGCCATCGCCGACTACCAGCGTCGCGACCGCCGCTTCGGCGGCCTCAGCGAAAACTCCGACGAAAAAATCGAGACCCTCCAGCCCGTTTCCGAGCTCGAATCCGAAATCGCCACCGAACTCCACCCATCCGACGTCCTCACCCGCCGCTAAGCAGCTACGCAGTCACATGCCCCGCGGTCCCCACCGCCACCGCCCCGCCGGTCACCGCCGCCGCCAGATACTTCGCATACATCAGAATCTTGCTGCTGCTGGCCTCCCAGAAGAACCCCTCGCTCACATCCACGCGCAGCACCGTAATCTCGGGGTCATCCTCACCCTGCGGAAACCACGCCTTGTACATCGGATTCCACAACTCGTGAATCTTGCCGCGATCCCGCGTCGCTGTTCCACGCCCCTTCAGCGTGATGTACTTCGAATCCGACGGCTCACTGAACGTCAGCGTGATATGCCGGTCCTGCTCCAGCTCGCTCACCTTCTCTGAGCTCCCGCGCGTAAGAAACCACAGCGTTCCATCGAACGGCTTATCCTGCACCGCCATCGGCCGCGCATCCATCGAGCCGTCCTCTGCCCGCGTCGTCATCATCGCGATACGAATCCCCTTCACCAGCTCTGCAATTTTCTTCCGTCCCGCTTCCCCGCTCAGCTCCTGATACTTCGAGTCGGTCTCGTTGCTCTCGCCCATTCGCGCTCTCCTTTCGTGCTCTTGGATGCGCACTCCGTAACCCCCCATGCAATCGAAACTCAACGCACTTTCACTTCGTCACCACCAGCAACCTGGATTAACGCGCCATGAACCGCCGCTTCACCCTCCGCCCTCAGCCAATCTCAATCACCATCAATTCGCGTCGCGACCAGGGCGAATCAAGGCTGCGTCTTTTTCTTCCGATGAAATAGCGCCTTCGAAATATCCGGATAAAACTCCGTAGCCAGCGAGCTCAGCAAATCTTCGCCCGTCACCGTGAACCCGCGCTCCATCGTCAGCCCGAACCCACGATTGGCCGCCGGATAGTACCCATTCGAGATCGCGCCACCGATCAGATTCCCGCCCAGCAGCGACACGTTCGGCTGCCAATGAAAGTTATCGCCGCGGCACCGCACCGCCGACAGCAGCGTATAGCCCAGCCGATGCGCAATCGACCCTGTCCCCAGCCGGAAGTACCGCGGATCCTGGTGCAGCAACGACGGCAGCACGGCCTCCGCGAAAAACGTTCCATCTGCGTCATCGACAAACGACGCGCCGTACCGTTTCGAATACCCGGAAAAACCATAGCCGTACTCCGGAAACTCATGGCTGTGCTGCTCCACTGCGGCATCGACCCCGGCCGCCGCAAAGTCGAACGGGTCAGCCGTATCGGCCACCCATAAACGGAACTTCTCGCGCGCATCCAGCGGCGCCGCGTGCCCGTTGTACACCGTCGTAAACGCCGGCACCACCCCGACCATGCGCTGGTGCGTCTCCTCACGCAGCTCGCGCTCCGCTTCATCATGAACGCTTTCCTGGCTCGCCGACGGCGATGACGATGCGCCTTTCTGATTTGAACTTGCAGGCATTTGTTGACTCGGCGGCTCGGGCGGAACAGACACAGTCGGCGTCTGCGCCGCAACTGGAGCAACGACAAGACACACGGCGGCCAGAACACCGCAGCGAAGGCGAGACACAAGACAAGACACTCTTTTACTCCGAAGGCTTAAGGCGGAAGCCAGCACGCGTATGCGCGCGCACAAACGGGCCACGCGGCACACAAGCCGCCGCGGAGCCTGGCCAAATCGGAGCAGTATCAGATTCGGAGCGGAGGAGACACCGACGGAATCACTACCAGCGCAAGTCGCTGCAGTCTCAGCGGAGCCGCCGCAGAGCGGTCGACAAACTCGGCTGGAAGCTCCTCGAAATCCGTCTCGTATGCGCGTTCTCTTAGCAGCTTACAAACCGCCAGCAGCAGGCACACGATCACCAAAATCGCAAACACCGCGAATTCCGTGTCACATCCAAGCCCTGGCGCATCCCAGCGATCGAAGCACTCGAACACCGGTGTCAGCACCACGCTCAGCAGCAACATCGAAACGCCGAACTGAAAAATCCGCCGCACTGAAACGATTGTAAAGCGTCGATCAGGTCGACGGCCTTCCCTTGGCGCGCATCGCCACTGACGCTCGAATCTCACGAATCAGGGTGCCCCATTCATCGCGCGTCTTTGCGCGATGGGTGGGGTGAACGGCCCTCGGGCGTCCCATTCATGAAGCGAACCGGCATGAGCGGACCTCGCTCTGCCGAAGGCCTGTCGCGAAGGCAAAGGACAGTGCCCAAAATCGCGCTGAAGGTGGTTCGATCACACTCGATGCATCCGAGAAATCGGAAGGGGCACGGCTTCAGCCGTGCCGTAAAGGCCGCGCGCCCAGCGCGCTTCCGCTCTGCCGAAGGCCCGCAGTCCCAGCGTGCTTGCTCGCTGGGGTGGGAGATCGTCGCGAAGGCGTAGCCGTAGCGACTGAATCACCTTGCTCGACCCCGCCACAAACAACACCAGCGCGCCGACCAAACCAAAGTAACGTCAGATTTTTTCTAACCCACGCGTCTTTTTTATTGCGCTAGCGTTATTGTTTGCAGGTGGATCGACATGTCATCGCGCGTCGCTCCACCTGAGGCCTTTTTCATGCGCGCCGTGAGACGATCGCCGTGGTTCCGCATCGCACTGCTCAGCCTGGCAGTTCTGTTTGCGCATACCGGCCACGCGGCCACCCGCTCGATTCTTCCCGACTGCCACCCCAACACCGTCAAAGTCGCCGCGACCAGGCTTGAATCGGAAAAGAAGCTTTCTCTCGCCGTCACTCGACTCGTCAGGCCGGCTCGTCTCGCGCACCGTCACACCTCATTCGCCTCGTTCGACCTCGCAGGCGCATACAGCGCCAGCCTTCTCTCACTACCCGGCACCGGTCACCTCACCTTCGCGCGCTGGTCCGTCTCCACCGACCCGCAGCGCCGGCCGTTCGCCCTCCGCATCTAGATCCCCGCACCTTCCCTTCCCTGCCGGAATGTCTTTCCGCGCGCCTCTTCGCGCCGGAGAGAGCGCTTCCGGTTGCGCAGCGCACGTTCACGTTGAGAGGGAGTGCCATGAAAAACCCAACGCAGTATCTTCCTTCCGCCATCGTCAGCGGACTCATCGCTGTCCTTGTCGTCACACAGACAGCCTTTGCCCAAACAGCCTTCGCACAGGATCAGGCCACGCAGGCGGCTCAGCAGGCCGCGCAGCAGGCGATGCAAGCCGCTCAACAGGCCAATCAACAAGCAATCCAAGCCAACCAGCAGGCCACGCAGGACAGCATCAACGCCGCTCAATCCTCGAGCTCGCTTCCCGTTCAGCTCGGAGGTGTCAACCACCCGCCCGCACCGCAGGTCCCCAGCGGCCCCGTACCGGCCAGAATCGCCGCCGCCCATAGCGTGATGCTCACCAACGTCGGCATCACGGCCCGGCTCGGCCTCGACCCCAACCAGCTCTACAACGACATCCACTCGCGCCTCGCCCAGTGGGGCTACTACCAGCTCGCCAGCAGCCCACAGGAAGCCGACCTCATCTTTCAGCTCGACGAGATCGATCCCCGCAACGGTGGCAATGTCACACCCGCCACCGACCTCTATGACCGCACTCCGTCCTTCCGCATCGTGATCCTCGACGCGAAGACCGGGATCGCCTTATGGACCGTGACCTCGCCCATCTACATCGCCGGGAAAAAGACCTACGCGCATTGGATGGACGTATCGGAGCAGAACCTGATCACGCGCCTTAAGGCGCTCGCCCACCAGCCCGTCTCTCCCGAAGAGCAGGCCGCTCTGACCGAATACCCAACCCACCACGGCCGCACCGCCCTAATCCTTATTCCTATCGCCGGTGTCGCCGCCGGAAGCATCGGTGGAATCATCGCCTACCACCACGCCGTCGACAACGCCAAAGCCAGCCAGGATGCCTTCTGCAAAGCGAACAACATCCCGCCCAGCATGTGCCTCGGAGGCTAGCCCACCATCACAGCCAAGGTCCCGGGTCTCGGTTGTGAGACCCGGGAACCGGCAGACGAACCCCACAACTTGACAAAGCAGCCCCCGGGAGTACCCTCCCAAAACGTCCAAGCCTCACATCATCAGCATCCAACTTACTGATTCCAAATACCTTGCTACTAAAGTATCTGGAATCAATAGTTTGCAATTAAAGTCCACCCTCAACTAACGTCGAATCAAGACTTTGCACAAAAACAGGGGGGGAGGGGGGTACCCTCCATATATCCTCATCAAAGCGCATGAAGCGAGTCCTTACCGCCATCGTCCTGATCGTCCTCGTGGGCCTGCTCATCTTCCTCGGCAAGCTCTGGATGGTCACCCTCTTCGCCGCCCTGGTCGCCGCCCTGGCCGCGCTTGAGTTCCGCCAGCTCTCTGCCGCCGGCGGCAACCCCATCCCCCTCTGGTGGACCCTCTTCGCCATCGCCCTGTTTTTCCTCGCGACGTTCGAGCGCCCGCAGGACACCATCACTGCAGTCGTCTTCTCCACGCTGCTCCTGTTCGCGTGGAACACCTTCACCACGCCGCTCGCCCGCGTCCTCCAGGAAACCGCCGCTGGCCTGCTGCTCCTTATATACATCGCCTATCCGCTCACGCTGATCCCCCTGATCTGGAATCGCGCCGAGGGTGACGGCCTGGTCCTCGTCATCTTCCTCTTCCTCTGCGTCTGGTCCGGCGACATTGCCGCGCTCTACGTCGGCAAGCGCTTCGGCCGCAGCAAGCTCGCCCCCGAGCTCTCGCCCAACAAGACCTGGGAAGGAGCCATCGCCTCCGTCGTCGCCTCCGTCGTCTTCGGCATGGCCCTGATCCTTTACGGCGACTGGCTCAGCCTTCATGGCTCCAGCTTCACCCGCCTCCACACCGACGCTTCCTGGTGGCAGTTCGTGCTCCTCGCCGTCCTGCTCAACTGTGCCGCCCAGTTCGGCGACCTGCTCGAGTCCGCCCTCAAGCGCGGCGCCGGAGTCAAGGACTCCGGCACGATGCTCCCCGGCCACGGCGGCATCCTCGACCGCATCGACGCCCTCCTCCTGGCCGCCCCCGTACTCTGGTTCGTCCTCGCCATCCGCGAGTTCTACTCGCTGGGCAGCTTTTAGCTGCGACTGAAAAAGAGCCCTCAGCTGTATTTTTGAGAAAATAGCCAAGTGAAGAAGATTGCCATTCTCGGCTCGACCGGCTCCATCGGTCAGTCAACCCTCAGCATCTGCGAGTCCTACCCCGACCGATTCCAGCCCATCGCGCTCGCCTGCGGCTCGAATGTCGACATCGCCTTCGAGCAGTGCCTCCGCTGGCACCCGCAAATCGTCTCCATCAGCACCGAACAGCTCGCGGATCAACTCCGCGCACGTCTGAAGTCCGCCGGAATCGCCACAGAAGTCGTCCACGGCACGGCCGGAACCGTACGCGTCGCCACCCTGCCAGACGCTGAGTTCGTCGTCTCCGCCATCGTCGGCGTCGCTGGGCTCGAAGCCACTTACGCCGCAGTACTGGCCGGCAAGACCGTAGGCCTCGCGAACAAGGAGTGCCTCGTCGCCGCCGGCGACCTGATCCTCGCGGCGGCCCGCGAACGTGGCGTTGCTTTACTGCCGATCGACAGCGAGCACAACGCAATCCATCAGTGCCTCCGCGGCGGCGAACCCAACGAGGTCAAGCAGATATGGCTTACGGCCTCCGGCGGCCCGTTCCGCAACACGCCCCTCGCAGAGTTCGAGCACATCACGCCCGAGCAGGCGCTCAAGCACCCCACCTGGGTCATGGGCCAGCGCATCACCATCGACTCCGCGACGATGCTCAACAAGGGCCTCGAAATCATCGAGGCCTGCCGTCTCTTCAACCTGCCGCCCGCGCAGGTGAAGGTCACTGTGCACCCCCAGTCCACCATTCACTCGCTGGTTGAGTACATCGACGGCTCGATCCTCGCGCAGATTTCCGTGACTGACATGCGCCTGCCGATTCTGTACGCACTCTCGTGGCCCGAGCGCATCGCGAGCGACCTCACGTTCGACATGACAGCGTTGAAGCAGCTCGACTTTCAGACGCCGGATCTCCAGCGTTTCCCGTGTTTACGGCTTGCCTACGAGGCCGCCGGCGCATCGCAGGCGCACTGCATTGCGCTGAACGCAGCGGATGAAATTGCCGTCGCAGCCTTCCTGGCAGGACGGCTGTCATTCCTCGGCATTCCACGTACAATCGAGTCTGTGCTTTCGCTCACCCGAGCTGCCTCGCCGGCGTCCATCCCGGAGGTCCTCGAACTGGATCAAACTGCAAGAGCGCTCGCTGAGCAGGTGATTGAGCAGCATCACCCGCATCTCATCGCCCACTGAGGTCTTTCCGCTTCCCTTATGCATCTTCTATCGGTCCTTGTTGAGTTCGGCATCGTGCTCGGCATCATGGTGCTCGTGCACGAGTTCGGGCACTTTGCCGTGGCCAAGCTCTGCGGCGTGCGCGTCGAAACCTTCTCCATCGGCTTCGGCCCACGACTCTTCGGCTGGCGGCGCGGCGACACGGACTATCGGCTCTCACTGCTCCCGCTGGGCGGATACGTCAAGATGTCCGGCGACGTCCCGGGCGAACAGCCCACTGGCGATCCCGGCGAGTTCAACGCACACTCCCGCTGGCAGCGCGTGCTCATCGCACTCGCAGGCCCCATCGCAAACTTCATACTCTCGTTCGTGCTGCTGATCTTCGTCGGTTTGTTCCATCATGAGGTGGCTCAGTACCTCGATGGTCCCGCGATCGTCGACTACGTCTCGCAAGGCTCTCAGGCCGCGACGCTCGGCCTCGCTCCGGGGGACGTGATTACGCAATTCGCGCAGGACCGCGACCCTACATGGGAACGCATTCTGATCGACTGCAATCTGCACATCAACGGCACTGTGCCGATGGTCTTTTCGCATAACGGCCAGCAGACACAAACGGCGCTGCATCTTGCCTACAGTGGCAGCGACGGCGAGTTCGGCCTGGACGATCTGCAGTCGCTGGGGATCAACCCCGCTATGCAGCCTTCTCTCGGAGTGCTCAGCGTGTCGGCCGGCGATCCGGCGGCTCGTGCAGGAATGCAGGCGGGCGACCAGGTCACGCAGATCGACAACCTGAAATTGCACTCGGTCAACACGCTGCTCGCATACCTGAAGGACCGCAACGGCCAGCCTTCGACCGTCTACGTGACGCGCAACGGGCAGCCGCTCACGTTCCACATCACGCCACAAAAGCTGGACAACGGCGCTGGCGATGTACAGTACCGCCTCGGTTTCCAGAACGAGAACCCGCCGGTCAAGGTAGTCAAGCTGCCGCTGGGCGCAGCGATCGTTCAATCGTTCAAGGACAACAAGGATGACTCGACGCTGATCATCCGTGTCCTGAAGGGCATGTTCACGCGGCAGGTGTCGGTACGGTCGCTCTCCGGGCCGATCGGCATTGCACAGCAGATTGACATCGCCACCAAGCTCGGCTTCTGGACGCTGGTCCAGTTCATGGCCACGATCTCGCTCAACCTAGGCATCTTCAACCTGCTGCCGATTCCGATCCTGGACGGCGGAATGATTCTGTTCCTCGCGATTGAGTCGATCATGCGCCGCGACCTGAACCAGGAGATCAAGGAGCGCGTGTACCAGGTCGCGTTTGTCTGCCTGATTGTGTTCGCGGTGTTCGTGATCTTCAACGACATCACGAAGCTACGACATCCATAATCTAGAAACTCGGGTGCCCCACCCTGTCGCGCGATGCGCAGCTTCATCGCGCGACAGGGTGGGGTTTTCCATTTGCGGCGCTACGTTTCCCTGCTCCGCAATTCTTCGACAATCTCCTTCGCAGCAGCGCGCGCGGCGTCTTCCTTTTCGACCGGGAAGCTGATGGCACCCACACGTGCATGGCCGCCGCCGCCATAGCGCTCGCAAATTTCCGCGAGATTCGCAAGCTCGCTGACGGGCTTTTTCGTCCATGGATTCGTGCCAACCGCGACCTTGGTGCGGAAGCTCGACTTTGAAAGGCCAACGTTATACGTGCCCTCGGGATGCAGGTAGTACGGAATGAACTTGTTGTAGCCTTCGGTCGGCTGATCGGTGATGTCGAACGTAATCACGCCTCGGTCGCAGGTTGAGCGTTCGCGAATCAGTTCAATATCTCTTCGATGTTTGGCGAGCAGCGGATCGAGCAGATCCTGAACGAATGGCTGATCGAGAACCTGCTGCAGCGGCATTGACGTGAGCAGCGGAATGATGCGCTGGACGAGAGCGGAATCCGTAGCGCTCTCGATGACCATCGTCAACTTCATTGCCGGCGCGGCCATCTCGACTGCAGACTGGGCGCTCTCGTATTTCGCGCCATCCACGATGTCCGCCCAGTAGATGAGCTCCTTGAGAGGCGTGACATTCATGCCGAACTTCGTGCTCGCGATGTGCGCGATCCAGCTTGTGCAGCTGGTGTACTTCGGATCGAAGAACTGGCGGTTTGCAAGCGGTCCCGGCGTTCCGTCTGCATTCTTTTGTCCGCGGCGGAAGTGCTCCTCGTCCTCGGAGTTCATAAATGCAGACAGGTGATGATCGAACCACCAGGTGACTCGTGGCGACGCAGAATATTTGAAGTCGACGATTGCGTTCTCGTCTGCCTTCTCGAACCAGCTTTCATCGTAGAGGGCGCCGGCGCGGTGCAGGAGCCCCTGGTAGTCGAATGCGTCCGCAGTGCCGATGCACTCGCGGTGGAAGCGCGTGAACAGCGAAGCCGAGCATGCGCCATCGAAGCAGTTGTCGTGGTAAAAGACGCGGCATTTCAAAGCAGTGAGGACCTCCGGATGAGCTCGCGCAAGCCTTCAGCATAGCGGAAGCGACGGAGGAACAGGGACACGGCGGAGGACCGTATCATCGGATGAGCATCATCGAAAGAGAGTTTGATGTCGTATCCACTCAGAGAGCCGCCGCCGGAAGAATCGGCAACCACGCCAGCATCTGTCTTCGCAAATGATGCTGGCCTGCGTCCGTGGTGGCGTCTTCTGCTCTATCTCGCGATTGTGCTGACTCCCTGGCTGCTGATGAAGCTGGCCGAACACATGGCGGTCGCAACCGCACAACCGCAGGTGATCCAGCAACTCTCTCCTGTGGTCGAGGGGATCGAGGAATGGATGCAGTTTGGGTATATCTTCTTCGCGACGTGGATCATGTCGCGGATCGAAGACCGCGATGTCTTTGACTACGGCCTGCAGCCTGCGCGCGGGAGCGTGCGGAGGGGGCTCTTGGGCGCAGTGTGGGGATTGCTGTGCATGTCGCTTCTCATCCTGATGCTGTGGAGCACGCACCACCTCGTGTTCACCGGGATCCTGCAACACGGAGCGGGCGCGGCACTCAAGGGCGCTGCATGGGCGTTTACGTTTATCGGTGTCGGGCTGTTCGAAGAATTCTTCTTTCGCGGGTACCTGTTGTACATCGTTACGTTGTGCTTCGTTGATCTGTTGCGCAGGCGCTTCACGCGAGCGAGCAGTGCAGACACCGCAGCCTTTTGGTGCGCGGCAGTTTTCATCTCGTTTGCGTTCGGGTTCGTGCACTCTGCGAATCCGGGTGAGTCGCCGATAGGTCTTGTATGCGCTGGACTCGCGGGGCTTGTCTTTGCGTTCACGTTGTGGCGCACGGGCTCGCTGTGGTGGGCGATTGGATTTCATGCGGCGTGGGACTGGGCGCAGTCGTTCCTGTTTGGAGTGGCGGACAGCGGTGGAGTAAGCGCGGGGCGGCTGCTGTCGTCGCGGCCGCAAGGCTCTGCACTGATGAGTGGAGGATCGACGGGACCTGAGGGCAGCCTGTTCGTTCTGGCGATTATGCTGCTGATCACGCTGATTGTTGTCACAACTCTTCGACGCTCTGGAACACCCGTATCTGGGACATCCGTTCTGCCGTGGCCCCACATGGAGAAGGACCTCGCGCCAGAGGTACACTGAGCCGGAATGAGTTTGACGGGCGATGCGGCTGGATCGACGCGGGACCGGGAAGAAAATCGGCTCGCCGCAGTGCGGCTTGAAGCGGACGATGAGCCGCGCCTGCTGACGCGCGAGGATATCGACCGTTCGCACCGAGAGACGAGTTCACGGCCGCCGCGTCGCAGAAGGGTGTTTCGCGGAGTCCTGATAGCGCTGACTCTCCTCGTGATTATTGCCGTGGGTCTGACGATCGCCGGAACGATCTGGGCGCGTCACGTAATGCGTGCGGCGCTGCCTGTGGTCGACGGGACGATTTCTGTCACTGGACTCCACGGTCCTGTAACGGTGACGCGCAATGCGCAGGGAGTGCCATCGATTCGCGCGACCAGCGAGGATGATTTGTTGTTTGCGCAGGGCTATGTGACCGCGCAGGATCGGCTGTGGCAGATGGACACGCTGCGGCGACATGCAGCAGGAGAACTTGCAGAGATACTCGGGCCAGGCATGGTCGAGCACGACAAGCTGCAGAGATATCTGCGGCTCCGCGCCGCGGCGGATCGCGGCGCAGCATCGCTTCCGGAAGATCAGCGGCGTGAGCTGGAGGCGTATGCGCGCGGCGTGAATGCGTTTATCGACAGTCACCGGGATAATTTGCCGCTTGAGTTTCACCTGTTGCACTATGCGCCACGACCGTGGACGCCGCGCGATTCATTGCTCGTATCGCTCGTGATGTGGCAGGACTTGTCGACCAGCTTTACGACGAAATTGGACCGTGAAGCGCTCGCGCGCCATCTTCCAGCATCGCTCTTGCCCGATCTTTATCCCGTGGGGTCCTGGCGCGATCATGCGCCGACGCAACCCCCGACTGATCTCACCACACCGCACGAGATCGAAGAGATTCCACTGGATAAGACGCAGTCGCGAGTTGACCGGCCTGTGTTGCCGGCGAGCGCGGGGGACCTCGTTGCGCTCACGGCGGCGCTCGATCCGGCAGGATGTGAAGACTGTCGCTCGGGTTCAAACAACTGGGCTGTATCGGGCGCGCACTCCACCTCAGGAAAGCCGCTTGTCTCGAATGATATGCACCTCGGGCTTCGGGTGCCCGACATCTGGTACGAAGCGGCGCTTCACCTTGCCGCGAATGGAAGCGCGCCGATCGATGTTGCCGGGTTCACGTTGCCTGGGTTGCCGTGGGTTGTCGTCGGCCGCAACACGCATGTCGCTTGGAGCTTTACGAATCTGGGCGGCGATGTGCAGGATGTGCGCGTTGAGCACTTCCGCGGCTCGGGGTCAGATATGCAGTTTGAACAACCTGACGGCACATGGTCACCGGTGCAACACCACACAGAACAGATCGTGGTGCGCGGTGGACCCAATGTGTCGCTGGATGTGCTGACGGTACAACACGCTGCCGGCACTGGCATGATGGAGAGCCCTATCATCTCTCCGGCGATTCCATCGGAGCATCGCATGCTGTCGCTCGCCTGGGCGATCTACGATCCCGCCTGCGTGGACAATTCGATGTTTGCGACGAACACCGCCAGCGCTGGCGCCTCGCTTGTCGCCAGCCTGGCGAGCTTTGGCGGACCGTCGCTCAACCTTATCTATGGCGACGATCAGGGCCACATCGGGTACCACGCGATCGGGCGGATTCCGATCCGCGGACCTGCGGTTCAACATCCGCGTGTTCAGCAGCAGTTCGTGCTGCCCTCACCGGAGCCAGAGTCCGAAGAGGAAGAGGACAGTGAGCCTCCTTCGCCGCCCGTGACTCAAGCTCCGCAAAAGCAACAACCGCAGCCCCATCCGAAAACCGGTGGCTCGCAACCACAGATTGCGCTCGAACCCACGCAGAGTTACACGATCGGTTCGCCGATCTTGATGTCGCCGGTGGATGCGCTGGACGCATCCCAGATGTGGTCCGGTTACGTGCCATACAACGAGCTGCCGAGCATACAGGATCCGGCCGCTGGCATCGTGGCCACCGCGAATGCGCGCATTACGCCGGACGATTATCCGTATGCACTCGCGGACGACTGGGTTGATCCATACCGCGTCGAGCGGATATATCGGCTGCTCGACGCACGATCTGCCTGGAAGCCGGAGCAGATGCTGCATGTGGAGATCGATCAGCACTCGGAGTTTGATCTGGTGCTCGCACACCGGCTCGCCTACGCCATCGATCACTCATCGGCGAAAACACGAAGCAGTGACTCACAGCGGCTACAGCAGGCTGCGGATCTTCTCAGGACATGGAATGGAGAGATGAGCGCGGGTTCGCCTGCTGCAGCGATCGTAGCCGCGACGCGCGGCGATCTCTGGAGCGCACTCCTCGTTCCGCAGATCATCGCGCACGATGGCGGTTCTCGAACGGACGCGGCCCGCATATCGCGGCTCTACACGTGGCATGAAGACAATACGGCACTTGAAGATCTGCTGGAGCACATGCCCGCCCGCTGGCTGCCGCGTGGGGTCGCGAACTGGAGCGACTTCCTGACCTCTGTGGTCGAGCAGGGACTTCATGATGCGCACGCCCCGCGCAATCTCGCTGGATGGCAATACGGCTCTATCCATCCGATCGTGATCGATCATCCGCTGTTTGCCGGGCGGCCGTACCTCAACTGGCTGCTCGGTACGGCGACCGGAAGCGGCGCGCAACCGGCAGGCGGCGACATGACCACGATTGACGCGATCGGTCCCAGCTTCGGACCGAGCGAGCGCTATACGGCTGACCTCTCCGACCCTTCTGCTGCCCTCGCTAACATTGTGACTGGCGAGTCCGGCAACCTCAGCTCCCCCTGGTATCTCGACCAGCTTCAGCCGTGGCTTCGCGGGACAACGTTCGCGCTGCCGGTGCAGAGCGATAACGCGGAGCACTCACTCACCCTCATTCCGTCGCACTGACGATGCGCACCCCCACTTCGGCTTCAGGTGTCAGCTAAGCTGGACAGCATGCCGCGTTCTTCGACGGGCTTTGCGCGAGCATGGCCTGCCACCCTGCTTCCGCTGCTCGCGCTGATCGTCGTTGGGCCTCTGATGGCGCACGGCGTCTCGTGCGGGCACGATTTCGAGTTCCACCTACAGAGCTGGCTCGATGCTGCCGCGCAGATGCGACACGGCACACTGGATCCGGCGTGGACTATTTCCGCCGCATGGAATGCCGGCGAGCCGCGATTCCTCTTCTATCCACCTATCTCGTGGATGTTCGGCGCGCTGCTTGCGCTGATGATGCCACTCTCCGCAGTGCCGATCGTCTTCACCGCCGTCGCGCTGGTCGGCGCCGGCGTCACGATGTACCTCCTCGCACGTGATTATGCTTCAGGCGGTGTGGCGCTCCTCGCAGCTGCTGTCTACATCGGCAACCCTTATATGCTCTTCACCGCGTTCGAGCGCACCGCTTACGGAGAGTTGCTGGCCGCCGTCTGGATTCCGCTGCTGATCCGTGCCGCACTTCGCGCGGAACCCGGCATTCCTGGCATCGCGATCCCCACCGCTCTGCTCTGGCTCACGAATGCACCCGCTGCCGTAATCGGCATCTATACGTTGCTACTGATCGGCCTGCTGCGAATTGGGTTCGCGCTGTTCCCCACGGCCCGGCGCTCAAGAGCGATTGCGCAGATGCTGGTAGTGCGGTTCAGCGCGGGAGGTCTTCTCGGGCTCGCGGTAGCGGCGTTCTATCTGTTGCCCGCTGCTTACGAACGGCGCTACGTTCAGGTTGCGATGGCGATCATCGCGAACATGCGGGTCGACGATAATTTCCTGTTCGGACACACGGGAGACGGCCCGCACGATGGCGTCCTGCACACCGCGAGTCTGATCGCACTTAGCATGCTGATTGTTGCAGGCGTTGCACTCGCGACTGCCTTCTTCCTGCGCAAGCGGGATGGCAAGCACGGAAGATTGCCAGACAGTCGCTCCGACGCGCTTCCGATTCTCGCCGCCCTGACCCTCTTCATCGCCCTTCTGCTCACGCCTGTTTCTCTGCCGATCTGGCATCACGTGCCGGAGCTAGCCTTTCTTCAATTTCCATGGCGCTTTCTCTGCGTGCTCGGGGCCACGCTGGCGCTCACGATCGCCCTGGCTTTCCGCTCGATCCCGAACCTCAAGACATCCAACCTGCTGCTCCCAATCGTTGCCGTCGCGTTCGTCGGCACGATGACAGGGCGCGAGATCATCACCTTTCGCCAGCCCTGTGAGGCGCTCGATCTTCCCTTTGCGCGGGCGCAACTCTTCACCACACATCACGGCGTCGAGCCAACCGACGAGTACACTCCCGGGAATGCCGATAACGACGTGCTGCGCTGGGACGACCCCGGCTACTGGCTTGCCGCGACCGCCAGCGCGTTCGCGCCGGGCACTGTGCCAAATCCTGCTGCCACGATCATCAACTACGACCTGCCTCCACCGGTGGATCAGACGATCAGCGGGGTCGCACCGCGGCATCTTCAGCTCACGCTCTCGCAGCCTGAGGTGCTTGTGCTTAATTTGCGCGACTTCCCCGCGTGGCAGGTCTTCCGCAACGGCACGTTATTGATGACACATCTGCAACGCGACGACGGCCTGCTCGCTATCGCACTGCCGGCCGGCAGTTCCAGCATCGACGTTCGCTGGCATCGGACATGGGATGATTGGCTCGGCGACGCTATAACGATCCTCGCGCTGGGCATACTTGGAGCACTCCTTGTGCGCTCGCGTACAATCAAGCGTGACGCATGAACGCCGATGTGCACACGCTTTTGAAGACAGGCGCGGCGCTCGCTGACGACGCTTTGGAGCGCCTGCTGCCGGCCCCGACTGTTGAACCCCATTCCATCCACCGAGCGATGCGGCACTCCACGTTCGCCGGCGGGAAACGCTTGCGGCCCATTCTGTGCCTGGAAGCCGCGCGCTGCGTAGCCCATGAACTGCCGCCAGCCGCGCCAAACCTCGGGGCGGCAATCGAGATGGTGCATACGTACTCGCTGATCCACGACGATCTGCCGGCGCTGGACAACGACGATCTGCGACGCGGAAAACCGACATGCCACGTCGCGTTCGGCGAAGCCATCGCCATCCTCGCAGGCGATGCGTTGCAGACGCTTGCATTTCAAACCATTTCGCAGCTTGAGACCGGAGCGGCGACTGTCGTCGAGATCCTGCGCGAATTTTCCGTTGCCATCGGCACGGGAGTCGGCGCCCCAACGCCGCTGGCGCCCGGCATGATCGGCGGGCAGGTGATGGACATTGAGGGCGAAGGCCGCAAACCAACCGCTGATCTCGTCGAACGGATTCACCGCGCGAAGACCGGCGCGCTCATCACCACATCCATCGTGTGCGGCGGTCTGCTCGGGCTCGACCACTGCTTGTCGAGCAACGAAGGCGCCGGGCGGCTCGCGTGCTCCGCGCAGGACACGATCGCGCGTCTGCGAACGTTCGGAGAAAACGCGGGGCTTGCCTTCCAGATCATCGACGACGTGCTGGATATGACGCAGACCTCGGCGGAGCTCGGCAAGACCGCGGGCAAGGATACTGCATCGGATAAGGCAACGTGGCCGGCCGTTTTCGGGATCGAGCGCTCGCGACAAGACGCGAACGCGCTCATCCAGGACGCCTTTGCCGCCCTTGAACCGTTCGGCGAAGCGGCGGATCCGCTCAAATCACTCGCACTATATCTCGTCGAGCGCACACACTAGCCCGGAGCTCACCATGCGCTTTCGCCCACGCCACTACGTCCTGATCGCCATCATCCTCGTGCTCGGCGTGTACAACTTCATGCGCATGCATCGAGCTTCACAGCGCGTGGCCGCACCCACGACCGTCGCAGTCAGCAACGGCCCGGTGCCGCAGTCACCCGCATGGCAGGCTTTCGATAAAGCGGCCGGCCTCCGTGATGCCGCGGACGATCAGTTCCAACCGGCACTCTCCGCGCTGAAGCAGCAGATCGACACGGCTTCCGAAAAGGAGAAAGCGGACCTTGATGGTTGCCAGACATGGCTGCTGTTTTACCGCCAGAACGCACATGCCTCCGCGCGGGACGCATGGCGAGAGCGCAGCACGCAACACCTCGACAACTGCGCCCGCTACCATCGTGATCTCAGCAGCTAATACCAACACAACGATGACAGACGCCGATCTCGTTAACGCGCTGCGCGACTGCTACGACACACTGCAGCAGCGCAACATTGTGGATCTTCGGCTGGTGCAGTCCGCCTCACTCACACGCGACGCGGAAGCTCCCGGTGCGAACGTGCGCGGCATTGCACCGCGTTACATCGCAAGAATCATACTGCGGGCACCCGGCTCCGACGACGCTCGGAACGCGCAGGTCCGCGCACAGGTTGAAAACCGTCTCGCCGGGCTGCCGGAGATCTCGCGAACCGAGATCCAGATGCTCCCGGCGATCTTTCCGATCCTGACCGAACGGCGTTCCTGATGCCTGCACGCAAACCAGCCGTTCATCCTTTCGATGTCGCCCACGGCACTGAGACGTCGGGCCTGCTAAGCGGCAAGATCATCGCGCGCGGCACAAGTGCTGAAGCCGCAGACCTGACGGCCTACTACGGCATCGCACCGAGCATCCTGCGCGCAGTGCTCGATCTTTGGTTACGAGAATTGCAGCCGCTCGCACCGATTGAACGCACCGTCTTCCTCGATGTCGGCGCAGGCAAAGGTCGCGCAATGCTCGTCGCGTCGGAGTATCCCTTCCAGCGCGTTGAGGGCGTCGAACTCAATCCGATGCTGGCTGACATTGCGCGGCGGAATATTTCGGTATGGGAAAGTGCGCCACAATCAGCGATGCTCGCGCCGCTCGAGTTGCACGATGCGGATGCAACACGGGCTCCCTTACCGACAGAGCCGACCCTCGCGCATCTGTTTCATCCGTTCGAAGATCGGCTGCTTCGCCGATTTCTTCGCCACGTCGAAAAGGACCTCGCCACACATCCACGCCCATTCGATCTTCTTTACGTGAACGCCGAGCATGATTCGCTTCTCGATCAACACCCGGCTCTTCAACGCCTGTGGCTGGGACGGGTGCCGATGTCCGCAGAAGACCATATTGCGGATCTCGCGGCGATCGCACAGCAGAAGGAATATGGCTCGACCGGCGATGAACTTTGCGCGATCTACAGATTCAGAAGCCGGGGAACAAATCGGGCACCCCAATCGTATTAATAGAATTCCCTCATAAATCAGGAGCATAATCAGCCGATTACCGGTCCGTTTGTGCGAAATTCACGAATCACAGGGAACTCTCTCCACATCCGATCCGTATAGCTGAATGTACGAGGCGCTTGGATGCAGACGCAAAAGGTCAGCACCTGCGTATCGGGCCAATAGCTTATTCCAGTGATAGCGACGGCTGAGTCAAGACCTCACAACCGCCCGCACTGATGACCATCACTACAGCCCCGCATCGGGTTCAGCGCCGCAGCATACGCGAGCGCTATGAGGAGACATGTATGTACGACCTTCTGATCGCCACCTTCGCCGCTCTCACCGTCTTTGTTCCGACCTTCATCGGCATTCGTGCACGCACCAATGCCGACTGGAGACACAGCGCGTAACCGACGAGACATAGCACCGCAATCAGGAGCGCCGCTGGCGATGGATGTTTCGCCTACGGCGCTCGGCGTGTTTTAGGAGCAAGTAATCACTCGCGCCAGCGAACTCTCAGCAGGCGCTCTGTTTCGTTCTCACCGATTTCGATCGTCACTTCCGCATCGGCGCGCGCCACCAGCGACGGAAAGCGCTCGCCCCACTCGGCCAGCACCAGCGCATCCTGGCGCTCCAGCATCTCCGAGATTCCGAGCGCCTCGAGCTGAAAATCGTTCTCGAGGCGATACAGGTCCAGGTGATAGACCGTCAGGTTGCGACCGTTGTACTCGTGCACCAGGGTGAACGTGGGACTGGCAACGTCGTCCGCTTCCGCCGCGCCGAGCGACGATACGATTCCCTTCACGAGCGTTGTCTTGCCTGCGCCGAGATCGCCGTGCAGCAGCACCAGCTTGGGCGGCCGAAGCAGTTCCGTCATCAACTCGCCCAACGCGATTGTGCCATTTACGCTGCGAGTTCGGAGGCGCTTCTCGCGCGTGAACTCAGGCATGGTGACGGTCCTCGCGTCCAGCAAGCCCTGTGATCCACGTCGATCCATCCGCGTCTTCCACACGCGCGCGAAACGCCTGCCAAAGATGATTTATGGTGTCCGTCGCGAGCACCGTGTGCTCATCCTGCGCGAGCGTCGCGTAATCTGCAGCGAGCCCATGCAAGAAGACTGCGGCCTCCACTGCCTCGGGCACATGCTCCGGATATTGGGCGATCATCGCCGCGACAATTCCAGTGAGAATATCGCCGCTTCCACCCTTCGACATTGCTGGATTTCCTGTGGTGTTCACAGCAACCCGGCCGTCCGGATGCGCGATCAGCGTGCGCCATCCTTTCAGCACCAGCGTGACACCGTTCTCTGTCGCGAAGCGCCGCGCCAGACCGATGCGGTCCGCTTCGACGTCCTTCACGCTCGAGCCGATAAGCCGCGCCATCTCGCCCGGATGCGGCGTCAGCACGATAGTTCGCCGCTGGCCGCGTTCATCGGGAGATGTCGAGCGCTTCAGCAGCTCTGTCCTGTCCGCGAGTGCATTCAGCGCATCCGCATCGAGCACCATCGGAAGCGCGATCTTTTGCACCAACGCACGCACGAAGTCCGGAGTCGTTCCGTCCTGTCCGAGCCCAGGCCCGATGCCCACAACAGTCATCCCCTTCAGCAGCTTCTGCAACGACTCTTCCTCAAGTTGGTCAAGCGTCAGCCCATCCTTCTCTTCCAACGGCGTGCACATCAGCTCCGGCGCTACCTGCGCGACGGTCGGCAGAATCGAGCGCGGCACGGCAGCGGTCGTGAGCCCAGCGCCTGTGCGCATCGCGGCCAGGCTTGCCATCGACGGCGCACCCGCCTTGCCAGGGCTTCCGCCAATGATGAGCACGTGCCCAAAACGCCCCTTGTTACCATTCACGTCGCGCGGGCGCTCGACGATCCGCTTCGATGTCCCCGCCCAACAGAGTTCCGTATGCGCGGGCATCGATTCCAACGGTGTGCCAATCGGCGCGACGATTACTGGCCCGAAGGTCTTGCCCGGAGTGAGGTGTCCAAACACATGCGCCATCTTGGGCGCTACGAAGGTCACGACTGCGTCTGCGCGAAAAGCCTGCGCTTTTGCGCTCTCATCTGCTGACGTCTCTTTGGTCGAATCGGCGTCCCACCCGCTCGGCAGATCGACCGCGACCACGGGTGCGCTCAATGGTGCGATCAAGTCGCGTGCGGTTGCCGCCAAACCACGCAGAGGAGGCTTGAAACCCGTTCCCACAATCGCATCCAGAATCAGCTTCGCATCCCTTAAGGCGGTCCGTAGTGCAGCCTCGTCCTTCGCTTCAACGAACTCAAGCCCGGGAGTTTCCTTCGCGCTGGCCAATGCGGCTGCCGCTTCGCCTCGCGTCTCCTCGATCGAGCCAAGCAGGACCAGTCGGACCGGAGTCTGTATCTCCGCCAGAATTCGCGCTGCTACAGCGCCGTCACCACCGTTGTTGCCTCTGCCACAAAGCGCGACAACCGCTAAGCCGGGGTAATAGTGGTGGCAAAACCGCGCTACTGCCTCGCCCGCGTTTTCCATCAGGACGCGCACCGGTACACCGCGATCGTTGGAGTCGCGATCGACAGCACCCATCTGCGCTGCGGTTAAAATCTCCATCCTCGTCATTGTCCCTCAGATGCAGGCAATAACGGAACGAAGCAGTTTCCTCTCAGATTTGACCGTCAGGCTAGTTCCCTGTCGCGGTCGTCATCGCAGACTGCGCAGGCTCGACCGGCTTTGGCGCGAAGTAATTCCGCTCGTACATCGCACGGTAGAACTCGCCCGTCAGCTCCGCGGCCTTTGGACCGAACGTGGGCCGTCCGCCCTCCAGGAAGATCACTGTCACGATGGGCCCGGTTGGCGCCTGACCGTACGAGACAAACCATCCGTACCGCGTACCGTTGTTCGAGCATGTGCCCGTCTTGCCGAAGACGGGGAACTGCTCAAAATTCTGACGGAGTGACCGGGCCGTTCCGTTCGAGAAGTCCACCGCCCCGCGCATGCCCGGCAGGATCTCCGGAATAACGTTCTGGATGTCGAGCTCGCGTTTCACTTTTGGCTCAAACGCTGCAACCTCGTCGGGCGTGGTGGGGTGCTGGAGGTAGTAGAGCGTGCCGCCGTTCGCAATCGCAGAGACTAACGCGCCGAGCTGCAGCGGTGTCATCGAGATGCTTTCGCCGAACGAGCACATTCTGCCCACGCCGCCTTCCGACTGCGGCAGCTCCACATCCGGATACACACCCAGCTGCTCGCCGGGAATGTCGTACCCGGCCAGCTCGCCGAGCCCGAATTCATTCGCATAGTGCTTCACGCGCTCAAATCCCATCGCGCGGCCCAGCACCTCGAAGTACAGGTTCACTGACTTCGCGAGCGCATGCGTCAGGTCTAACGAATAATGGCCGCCCAGGTTCACTGGTGTGTCCGCCTTGACCAGCCCTTCCTTCAGTGCTGCCAGTGCGACCGCGACCTTGATTGTCGAACACGGCTCCGCGCCTGCACTCAGAGCCAATCTCTGGTTCACCATCGCAAGGATGCGGCCATTCGAGGGATCGATGGCCAGCACCGTGCCGTTCATATTCCCCAGCGCCTCGACGGCCGCGGCGCGTACCGTTGGGTCCTCACCGCCGGTCACATCGCCCATTGTCAGGTCGTCGGCGAAGCTACTCGTCGTGAACCGCTCTGTGGGGCGATACACCAGTGTCCGGCGGTAATAGTGGACATGCCCGTGGATCACGACACGCTGCACCACTGTACGGGCGGCGCGCGTATGCACTACTGCCCGAACCGCTGCATGTGTTCTCGAAGTGTGGTGAACGACGCGATGCTGCGTCGATGCGAGCGCGACTCCTGCGCCCGCCAACAGACTAAGAGCTAGCCCTGTGACTCTCCGATTCATGAACTCTCGCCCGCTCCCGTGCTTCTTGACTAATAAAACTGTTACCTACCGGCTCCGCCGCAGGAATGCTGGGATATCAAGCTCATCTTCATCAGATGACGAGGAGCTTCCTCCAGCATACCCGGCAAAGCTGGGAATCCGCGCTTCCGGCCAGTGCGTCTCGGTCTTCTGCTGCGCCGCAACGGTCTCCATCGCCTGCGAATTGTCGGCTTCCCTGCTTTCGAACGACTCTCGCGTGTCGCGAGGGGTCTCGCGCGGCGTTTCCCACGACCGTGGCTCCGGCGAAGGCCTGAGCTCGTCATTCGACTTGCGGAAGAAGTCGTCATCGAAGACCGACGCAGGTACCGGAACTAATTCCGGCTTCGGCTCGGCGGACGCCGTGGGCACATACGCTCCATGCACACGCTCCGGCTCCGGCTCGCGCGGCGGCGTAATGCGCAGCGGCTCTCTGGATTTCAACCGGGCCGGCTCCGGCAGCGGCTCAACCGGCGGAGTGATCCGCAACGGCTCTTCCGAGCGTGGCGTAATGCGCAAGGGCTCGTCATCGTGCGGCGTTATCCGCAGTGGCTCTTCCGCACGCGAAGTCGTACGCGGTCGCTCCTCGGCGCGCGCAGCCGGCGCTGGCGTTGGAGGAGGTGGTGGTGGCGGCTGAACCGCAACCGGCTCGGGCGGCGGCACCACTGACATCACAGACTCGCGCTTCTCTTCACGACCCTTCTTCCGCGCAGCCTTTTCCTGCACTTCGACCGGGCGCTCCTGCTCCGCGGCCGACGCATAAATCTCGCTCGCAAACGGGGCCGGCGTAACTTGGGGGCGTTGAGCAATGCGCGGCGGCGCCGGGGGGGCCATTGGCTCGACACGCGATGCCGGCAAGGCAGCGCCCTGCAGCATGCGCTCGCGCCGCTGCGGCATGTCCTCCTTGAACCCCGTCGCAATGACCGTAATCTTCACTTCGTCGCCCATCGACTCATCCTGCACGGCGCCGAAGATGATGTTTGCGTCCTCGTGCGCGGCGTTCTGGATGATCGTCGATGCTTCAAACACCTCATTCAGCTTCAGGTTGCTCGAGCCCGTAATGTTGATCAGAATGCCCTTGGCTCCATCGATCGCGCCGGACTCCAGCAGCGGGCTCGCCATCGCAGCCGCAGCCGCTTCCTTCGCGCGCTCCGGCCCGCTCCGCACTGCGGTCCCCATCACCGAGTAGCCCATTCCGGCCATCGTGGTGCGAACATCCGCGAAGTCGCGGTTGATGACGCCGGGGATGGTGATGATGTCCGAGATCCCCTGAACTCCCTGCCGCAGCACATCGTCGGCAATGCGGAAGCTCTCGAAAAAGCCTGCGTCACGCGCCACGGCCAACAGCTTCTCATTCGGGATCACGATCAGCGTGTCGACGGATTCCAGCAGCTCCTGCATGCCGCGCTCGGCCTGCTTCATGCGCCGCTTGCCCTCGAAGCTGAACGGCTGCGTCACGACCGCCACGGTCAGCGCGCCCATCTCGCTCGCCAGCGAGGCAATCACCGGCGCCGCGCCCGTCCCTGTTCCGCCGCCCAGGCCCGCGGTCACAAACACCATGTCCGCGCCTTCGAGCGCCTCAATAATCTTGTCCGAATCCTCGAGCGCCGCCCGTCGGCCGATGTCCGGATTCGCGCCCGCTCCCAGGCCGCTCGTCAGCTTCACGCCGAGCTGCAGCTTCACGGGAGCCTGTGAACTCTCCAGGGCCTGCACGTCCGTGTTGGCCGCGATAAACTCCACGCCCTCCACGTTTGCTGCAATCATTCGGTTTACGGCGTTGCCGCCGCCGCCGCCCACGCCGATCACCTTGATGCGCGCGTTGCGCTGCGCTTCATCGTGGTAGTGGATGCGAATTGCATCCTCAGGCTGATTGGACATACGCGGGCCTCCTCAGGCGATGGGGGTCGCCTGTTGTGATTCTGCATGAGTGAAAGGAAAACGCCCGAACAAAGCGCGTTACCTCGTATCTTGCTGGATTCGTACCTGCCGGCTCGCTGCCTCTTTTACCGGCTGGCGCGCGACGTGTAGAACACAACGCCAATCCCAATACTTTGGATGCTGTGCGTGACCGGTTCGAAAGCCGCATCCATTCCAGACTCCATCGCGCGCGGGGGGCGCACGGGTGGCATCTGATCCAGGCTTCGAGAGTAGGTCCCCGCATTTTTTCTAGACTTCAAGACCCTGCCGTGAACGTCAACACCCAGGCGGACGGCACTCACCGGACGAAAGTCGTAGTTTCCCCGCAGATCGCGCCGGAACGACGCCGCCTACTTCCCGAGGGGGAAGGTAAACACGATGCCGGCACCGATCGACTGAATCCCATGGGTATCCGGGCTGCGTGAAGTGATCACCGTGCTGGACGTCGTTGCTGATCCCGAAGTGGTGAGAGTCGTCGTCTGCAAGGTCGGAGTCGATCCAAAGGCCTCGCCCTCACCAAGTTCAATCGCGCGGATGCTCAGGTATGGCAGCAGAGGAACGTCCACGCCCACAAATCCCTTGAAGAGCGTGTATCCGGTGTAGGTAGCTGCGTTATAAGTGAGAACACTCTGCGTAAGGGCTGGCGTCACATTGTTATTGATCGTGACCGTGTTCGTGTAGAGCCCGCTGGCGTTATTGCGGGCGTATCCCCCGGCAATCTCGACATAAGGACGAATCCAGTGCACGGGCGTATGAAAGGACGCACGCACCCCGCCAAGCGCCTCGTAGTTTTTCACGATACCGGGCCCGCCCGCCGAGCTGTCGGCCCGCTTGTTCGAGCTCTGGACCGCTCCGCGCGCATCCACACCGAAGCGCATGGGACCAAATGTGCGGAAATCATAGTAGGCCCCGAAGTTGCTGCCGAAAGGCTTTACCTTGCCATCCGTTTCCGCGCACGGGCTGGCAAACGACGGGCAGGTCACCCCTCCGAACCAGGCACCATTCGCCGTGGCGTAAACGCCAACCTGGGCGTGGGTTGCAACAGAGCTGAGCAGAAAAAGAACGAGGGCAATGCCAAAGGCAGTCCTGCAACGAAACATGAGCTTTATTCTACCTGCCAAATTGCAGGAAGCCACTGCGGGTGCCGCACATCTCGGTTCTGAGATGTGGGTTCGCAGTTGCCTTTAGAAACTCCCGGCAAAGATCGATTTCAGCTTCTGCCGCAGCCCCTGCTCCTCGCTCGCCTTCCTCACCTGCGTGCGATGCGTGTAGAGCAGCATCCCGATCGCCGTCGAAAACTCCGGCCGCGCCAGCTCCGCCGGCATCCTGCTTAGCGGCACCGGGTAGCCAATCCGCGCCGGGACGCGCAGTAGGCTCTCTGCGTGATCGAGCAACCCGACCATGTGCGCTCCGCCTCCGGTGAAGACGCAGCCCGCGCCCATCGCCTCCAACACGCCGCCTGCGCGCAGGTTGTCGCGCATCATCATCAGCAGCTCGCGCCCCCGCGGCTCCAGAATCTCCGCGAGAAACCGCTGCCGAACCACACGCGCCGCCGCACCGCCGGTCGCCAGGTCACCGCCAATTTCAATCTCGTTCAACTGCGGCACAGCCGTCACCACGCAGTTACCGAGGGTCCGCTTCAGGTGCTCGGCCTCTTCTACGCTCACGTGGAGACCCACGGCCAGATCGTTCGTGAAGTGATCGCCGCCGATCGGCAGCACCGCCGTGTGCGCCACCGAGCCCTCAAAGAACACCACCAGCTCCGTCGAGCTCGCGCCAATGTCCGCCAGGCACACACCAAGCTCGCGCTCATCCGCGCTCAGTACGGCCTCGGCCGAGGCCAACCCCTCAAACACCGTGTCCACGACCTCGAGCCCTGCCCGGTTCGCGCACGTAATCACGCTTTGCGCGGCGCTACCCGAGCACGTCGACATGTGCAGGCAGACCTCCAGCCGGTTGCCGACCATCCCTACCGGGTCGTGGATCCCCGCCTGATCGTCGAGGATGAACTGCTGCGGCAGCAGGTGCAGCACCTCGCGATCGGGAGCGAGGCCAATCGACCTTGCGCGGTCGATCGCGGAGCGCACATCCTCTCGCGTAATCTCCTTCATCCGCGAGCCCATCGTGATGCCGCCCTGCGAATTCATCCCGCGGATATGCGGGCCGCCCACGCCCACCACAGCCGTCTCAATCGGCGCTTTCGTCGCTCGCTCCGCTGTCAGCGCGGCGTCATTGATCGCCGCCGCCGCCGGTCCCAGGTCCGAGATCACGCCCTTCCGCATCCCACGCGAGGGCTCAATCCCATGCCCACGATAACGGAGCACACCATCCGCCAACTCAGCAACCATCACGCAGCTCTTTGAGCTGCCGGCGTCCAGTACCGTGATGATGCTTTCGTTCTTCGGATTCATTGGGCCCCCGCTGCAGCCGGTTTCCCACGAGCCACTTTGGCCCGCCGCGCCGCAGCTAGATCAGCAAATATCTTGCCATTGCCCGTCTTCGTTTTTCCAGCGGAAGTTGTAGCCTTCGCCTTCGCCGCTGCGGTAGAGGTATGAGAAACCTGTTTCGATACTGGTTTCACTGCTGCTTTCGGGGAATTGACGTGGGTTTTGGGAGCTGAAACGACCGGCGCCGCCGGCGCGGCACTCGCACTTTCGGCCGCCGCATCCGACGCCCCGGAGTCTCCAACCAGCGGAACCCCCGTTCCCGGCTGCATCTCCAGCACCACCTGGCGCTCATAACGCATGTCCGCCGCGGCCAGCTTCGGATACTGCTGCTTCCATTCCGGCAGATGCTGCTCAAACTCCTGATAACGATGGAGAAACTGCTCATCCCCGAAGTGCACCAGGATGTCGCTTCCGCCGCCGGAAACGACGGCCTTCACGTCCTCAGGGTTCGAGACATCCACCTCGCTGATGGTGCTCGAGTTCTTCTGCCCGGCGCTGTCCAGCTCCTGCATGAAGCGCTGAAAGATCGCCATGCGCGCCGCCCGCGTCGACAGCGGATCGTTCACCGAGAGTCCGGTGAGCACCGGGAACGAATAGTGCGGATCACCCGCCGCATCCTGAGGCATATCCAGCAGCACGCCACCTGCGTCCACAAGCCCAATCTGGCTCCCGTGCCGCACGAACGCCACTGGCGTCCTTTCGGTCACGGCAATCCGAATGCGGTTCGGCAGCAGGCGCATCACTGTGGCGTGCGCTACCCACGGCAGCCGCTCCAGGTCGGCCCGTCGCTCATCCAGCGGCACGCGGAAGATGTTCCGTTCGAGGTCCGCGCCGAAGACGCTCAGGACCATCTCCCGGGTCACATTGTGATTGCCGACAATCTGAACATCCTCTGAGGTCGTCATCACGAAATGGCTGTCGTGCAACAGGGCACTCCGAGCCGCCGCGAACGTCGCGAAAAACACGCCGAGGACCATCAGTAACCCGACCGCAAACAGCCCGCGGCCGATCCAGCTCTTGGGCAACCCCCTCCGGACCTTTAGCTTAAGGCCGCCCTGCCGTTTGAACGCCGGCTCGTCATACTCGTCTGCGTAATCGTCCGGAGCCGGACCCTCTTGTGGCGCGTAACTTGACTTTCGCGCAACCCGCGCAGCCCGACGACGCGGCGTTTCCACCTCGTAGGTGGATTCTTCCTCGGGCGCATCCAGCACCCCAGCTCCGCGCTTTGAACCCATCTTCATCTCCGGCCGGCCCGAGCTCGAGCAGTTTTCCTGAAGATATCGGCGGAGCGAAGATGCTGACGCCGTTTTCTCTCAAGGAAAACGGCCCTCTCTTCTCTCGGCCAACGCCAAACATCAGGAAACTGCTCAAGGCCGCGGACAAATCGCCTTCCCAACTATAACGGGCTAACCCGCTTGGAAAACGCGTCCTTCGCCCCGGGTATCCCCGCAGGAACTGCAACCCTCGGGTCAGAGGCGTGAAACGAAGAGGTCTAATTTTTCGTAAAGCGAAAAATCCGGCAGGATTGGGCGCACCGGCGGTTTGGCGCCCCTCCGCGCCGTCTCTACCGAGCTGCGCCCAGCGCCACTGCGCCGTTCAAATACGCCACCAACAGCCCCCTGTTTGCCGCGCGATAGGCCGGGTACTCATGCCTGAGACCTGCATCATGGAAGTTCAACATCACGAACGGTTCCAGGAATCCATGTTTCTGCAGGATCAGCATCGCCCTGATCCCCGGATCCAGCTTGTCTTCGGTCACCGTGCCGGCCGCCATGTTCTTCTGCACATCCGCCAGCATCGCGTTCAGCGCAGCCATCTCCTCATCCAGCGTGTGCACATATCCCTTCGGCGTGAATTGCCCGTTCACGCCCGACGCTCCTGCCATCACTAACTGGCCCGCCGCCGGCGCGCCATGCGAGACTCTCACGCGCTCGTATACCAGCCACGATGACCGTCCATCACCCGTCTCTTTCTCGAGCGCCGTGTCAACCTTCAGCTTTCCATCAGGCGTCGTAAACTCCGGCCGGTTCACCCGCGGAATCACAAACGACGTCCGCGTCACGCGCGCCCACTCCTGCAACTTGGACCACGTCGCTCCCGTGAACGGCTCTGCGATCACCGCGTCGACATACTTCGCCTTCGCTCCCATCCTGTCGCCCGCCGCAAACAGCTCGTCGCCCCAGTAGCGGTAGGCTGTTTCGCGGTCCGGGTCGATCGTGACCGCCTTCGCGAACCACAGATTCGCATTCTTAAAGTCCTTCAGGTGAAAGTACGTATCGCCCGCATTCAACGCCGGCATATACCATTGCGGGTCTGCCTGGCTCGCCTTCACGTACAGGGGAGCCGCGGCTGCATAATTCTGCTGGTCAAACACCTGCTGCGCCTGCCCATACAACGCCTGAGCCTTCGCCGAAGGCACATGCGTATAACCCACCGTCAGTGGGGGAATGCCCAGCGGCGCATTCGCCGCCGCCGCCGCCGGCGTCTTCGAAGCCGCATTCAAAATCGAGACAACATACGGGCTGTTATCTCCCAGCGACTGTGCCCGGCGAATCTCCGACATCCCGGCATCCGTCAATGCAGCCTTTGCCTTCGGGTCAGCAGTGACGTCCGCCTTCGCCAACAGCCCGGTTCCGTGCCTCTCCGCAAACACGGCGACGGTCTGGTCCTGCCTGCAGAGATCCTCATAGAGCGGGAGAGCATCCAGCGTTTTCCCCGCGAGATACAGTTGGTTCGCCTGCTGCCGCTCCGCGTCAAAGTTCGCCTGATGCTGCGGCGCCGCCTGCTGCGCCATCGCCCCCACACCCAACGAAAGCAGAAACACCACACTCCAGCGCATAAAAATACGCTCCTGCAATCCACTGCTTTTTAGTTGCGGCAAGAGTCTAGCACCACTCCACCAACTACTAACTACTAACTGTCGGCGGCTTCCAGCCTCTTCAGGACCACCGACCCGGCCTGCGACACACTTCCCGCCCCCAGCGTCATAATCAAATCGCCTTCGTCTGCCTGGGCCGCCAACCGCTCCACCGCCTCATCCACACTCGCCGCATACTCCACTGTCGCCCCGCGAATTGCCTTGGCCAACGCCTCGCCCGTCACCCCCGGAATCGGTTGCTCGCTCGCCGCATAGATATCCAGCACCTCCACGGTGTCCGCATCTCCAAACGCACCCGCAAACTCGTCCATCAAGTCCCGCGTCCGCGTATACCGGTGCGGCTGAAACAGAACCAGCACGCGGTTGTATCCACACTCCCTCGCCGCCTGCAGCGTCGCCTTAATCTCCGTCGGATGATGCCCATAATCATCCACCACCGTCACTCCGCGCACCTTGCCCTTGATCTGAAATCTGCGATCCACGCCCCTGAACCCACGCAGCGACTCCGCAATCTGCTCCGGCGCAATCCCCAACTGCACCCCGATCGCCACCGCCGCCGTCGCGTTCAGCAGGTTGTGCCTTCCCGGCACATTCAAATCAAAAGGACCCAGCAACAACCCCTGCGCACTCACCTCAAACGTCGCATGACATCCCGGCTGCGCCTCACGCACGCGCAACCCAAAATCAACTCGGTCACTTACGCCATACGTGTAAACCTTTCGCGTCACCCGCGGCAGAATCCCCTTCAGCCGCGCATCATCCGTGCACGCCGTCACCGCTCCATAAAATGGCAGCTTGTCGATAAACTCCACAAACGCCGCCTCCACATCCTCCATATCGCGATAGGCATCCATGTGCTCGCGATCCAGATTCGTCACCACCGCCAGCACCGGACTCAGCTTCAAAAAGCTCCGATCACTCTCATCCGCCTCTGCCACCAAATACTGCGAACGCCCCAGCCGCGCATTCGACCCCATCGCATCAACGCGCCCGCCCACCACCACCGTCGGGTCCAGTCCTCCGCCCGCCAGCACCGACGCAATCATGCTCGTCGTCGTCGTCTTCCCGTGCATCCCCGCCACAGCGATCCCGTACTTCAGCCGCATCAACTCCGCCAGCATCTCCGCCCGCGGAATCACCGGCGTCTTCCGCGCCCGTGCCTCCAGTACCTCCGGGTTGTCCTTCGCCACAGCAGAGCTCGTCACCACCACATCGCACGCGCGGGCGTTCTCCGCCGCATGCCCCACGTAGATCGTCGCCCCCATTTTCTGCAGACGCTCCGTCACGGCACTGGCTTTCAAATCCGACCCCGAAACTGCATACCCCATCGTCAGCAGGATCTCCGCGATCCCACTCATCCCAATCCCCCCAATCCCGATAAAGTGCACCCTCTGCGACGGCGCAAACATTGCATGTTGCGGCAAGCTCATCTCGACAAAACCCCACGTCCATTCTGCACGAATTCCGCTATGCTCTCGCTGATGGTTTGCGCACGGTATTTTTCACTGATTCTGCTCGGCTCTGCTCTCGTTACGCAGAGCTCTTCGGCCGGCACATCGATAGGCTTCGTTGTGCCGGCTGTAGGTTGTTCCTCCAATGGACAGATGGGTCCGAGATCTGGTCCAAAGGATCAGTGGCATCCCACGAATCTGCTCCCCGAGCAGGCGAAATATCTTGCTTGGTACGCCGCGGCAGAAGGTCCCGGCATGCTCGCTCCCCGCGGTTGGCATTGCTTCGGCACTTACGGATCTAACGGCGAGAGCCTGTTCATTAGCCCCGAGCCGATCAGCACCACGGATTTCTTCGGCAAAACGAGATGGCCCGGCCTCAATATTGGCATACAACTCACAATCAGCGATGGCAACACCTCTGGAAGATTTGAAATCGCGAGAACAATCGCGCGCGTGTTTCCAAAGCACATGGGCTTCGCTCGCGCTGTGATCGCCGAACAGATAGAACCGACAAAGGACTTTCCTCGTGGACCGTATCCGAAGGACCTCCTTCATCACGTATCCCCTGAACTAGTCGAGTTCACTACACCTGCAAACCAGCAGGGACTTGGCACCCATTCATGGATCAAGCGTGCGAGAACCCCGATCGAAGGAATGGTTCAACTGCGCGGTGGGTTCGTCAATGCAAGCGATGATCCCTTCATGGCAAGCGTGTATATGCGTCTTCCACCTGAACTGTCGCCGATGCGAGATGAAATCCTTCATGACGTCGAATACACCGATTCGCTCGAATTTTCCCTGAATTTAGCCCAGCCTTGATTTATTCTCCCCGCAAATGCACATCATCAGCCGCTTCGCATTGGCCGCTACGCTTCTATCAAGCCCACTCGCATGCGCACAAACCACCCAAACCCTCCTCGCCACACCCACCACCGTCGCATGGGGCTTCTACTCCGCGCACGCAAAACCCGCGCTCACCGTCCACTCCGGCGACACCATCATCATGCAGACCGCCTCCACCTGCGGCCCGCCCGAGCGCCTCGAAGCCGAAGGCGTTCCCGCCGCCCAAATCCCCGACTGGCTGGGCCGCCTCTACAAAGAAGTCCCAACAACAGACCGCGGCCCCGGCGGGCACATCCTCACCGGCCCGGTCGCCATCGCCGAAGCTGAACCTGGCGACGTCCTCGAAGTCCGCGTCCTCCACATCCAGCTCGACACCGACTTCGCCTGCAACGGCTTCGGCGCCGGCCGCGGCTTCCTCCCCGACGACTTCCCCTACGGCCGCACCAAAATCATCCCGCTCGACCGCAAAGCGATGCTCGCGCACTTCGCGCCCGGCATCGATATCCCGCTCCATCCCTTCTTCGGCTCCATGGGCGTCGCCCCGCCCGAGTCCGCCGGCAAGTGGAACTCCGCCCCACCCTGGATGCACGGCGGCAACATGGACAACAAAGAGCTCACCGAAGGCTCCGTCATCTTCTACCCCGTCAACGCTCCCGGCGCGCTCTTCGAAGCCGGCGACGGCCACGCCGGCCAGGGCAACGGCGAAGTGGACATCACCGCGCTCGAAACCTTCCTCACCGGGACGTTCCAGTTCATCGTCCACAAACGCGATCCCAATGCGCCCGAATCAGCACGCCTCCTCTGGCCGCGCGCCGAAACCCCGCGCTATTACATCGCGATGGGCTTCAGTGCTGACCTCAAGACCGCCGCCGAGATGGCCGTCCGAAACATGATTACCTTCCTCACCGAGCAAAACCCGGACGCCCCCCACCTCTCACGCGACGATGCCTACTCCCTCATCTCCGTCGCCTGCGACGTCGACATTACACAGCTCGTCGACACCAATGACGGCGTTCACGTCATGTGTCCGAAATCTCTCTTCACCAAGACCAGTGCGCCGAACTCTCCCGCCAAATGAAAAAGAGCCGGCCCCTTCCGGGAACCGGCTCCGTTTGAGATTCGGATTGTCTTTTACGACGCGCGACGAAGAACCGTCGGGTCGGAGGCCGCCGCTGCCGGTGTTCCAAGCAGCTCATCGAACAGCGACCGGTAGTACACCATTGCCTGCCGCAGATCTTCCGTAGATGCACTGCCGGTGCTGCGGCGAACCGCAATTTCGCGTGCGGACCGGTAGTTCTGCACCACGGTCGGGTAGTTCACCGAGATATCCTCGGCGCGTTGATCGAAATCGCCCATCGGATATCCGCGTGCAGTCATGACGCGGTTCACAAGGCGATCTGCCTCATTGACAGCCATGGACGGATCGTCAACGAAACGCCGCTGCACTGCCGCCCATTCATCCGCATATGCCGCGCGTTCTGAAGCGGGCAGTTCACGAATCGTCAGCTTATGAACACGTTCCTCCCGCTCAGCCAGCGCAGCCTCTGCCTTGGCGGCATTGCCATGCTGCTGCAGCGCGCGGTCATATTCGGAGCCAAAGTGTTGTTTGAGATGCGTGGATCTTTGCCGCCGGCGGGAAATCACAATAGCCGCTATTACGATGATGGCCAGCACAACGATGATGGCTACAAGAACCTTGGGATCCATCGATCTTTATCCCTCCAGTCATTCTTCGATGCACGTTCAGGCGCAACGCGTGGCACGCACGCATACAGAATTGCGCACATCACCAGCTAATAAGTTGCAGAAGAATGAGATGGAGTGCGTGCGGCGTACGCGGGAATACCGGTCCGCCGCATCGCAGCTACAGGTTGGACGATCTGTTTCCGGTGATAAGACGAAGAATCAACGTGAGAATCACGGCGCCGATCACAGCAATGATGATCGACATAACCAGTCCGTGATCTCCGCCAAATCCAAGATGCGTTGCGATAAATCCACCGATCAGCGCTCCCACAATGCCGACGATGATATCCATCAGCGCACCGTAACCCGAGCCCTTCATTAGCTTTCCGGTGAGCCAGCCAGCGATCAGACCAATAATGATCCATGCAATAATCCCGTGCCCCATAATAAAAACCTCCAGGCTGAAGTTTTTGACTACAGCGGAGAAGGCTATCAGAGCGCAGTGAAATCTGCACAGAAGTCTCCATTCCGCAATGTTGACGAACGCTGAAGCGGCATCTCATCAGCAGGTGCCGATCGACGGTGACGCGCAGAGCTCTCCCGCCTTTCGCATGAATTCCCCCAATGGAGTGTTCCATGAGCCAGACCGTAACGGATGAACGACTCACCACCGCCGATATCGCGAACTCTCCGCGGCCGACGCAGATTTCGAACGCAAACGACGCGGGAAGGGACCCCGACTTTCCTGATCTGCGGAAAGACACCATTGCTCTTCCGGCCGATTCAAACACGGCTTCAGCCACGAACGCGGCTGCAAACACGGATGCACACGCTCCCCTCTTCCCTGAAAACGAGACGCGCGATCTCCGCACCCGCTGGGATAAAGCGCAGGGTATGTTCGTCGACGAACCACGCAAGGCCGTAGAAGAAGCCGATGCGCTTGTCGCTAACGCAGTAAAGCGCATCGCAGAGCTCTTCGCCGACGAGCGCGCAAAACTCGAGCAGCAGTGGGATCGCGGTGACAACGTCTCCACCGAAGATCTTCGCGTGGCGCTCCGTCGCTACCGTTCCTTCTTCGAACGACTTCTCAGCTTCCAATAATCAGCTTCCAACAAAACAAACCGGGGGAGCTTTCGCTCCCCCTCTTCCTTTGCTGCAAATTCTCTTTCCGATCACGACGCAGACCGCCAACCACCTTGACGCTGCCTGCCTGGGCGGCGTAGTTTCTTGAGTCTCACTTCAGCGGGTCCTTTCTTTAGCAGCCGGATCATTTTCGGCGAAAGGCATCTCTATGCGCATGATGGTGCGGTTTACGTTTCCACACGAACCCTTCAACTCTGCCGTGCGCGACGGCAGCATCGCCCAGAAAATGAAGAAGATTCTCGACGAGCAGAAGCCGGAAGCAGCCTACTTCATGGATCACAATGGCCGGCGCAGCGCCGTGCTGATCATGGACCTTCCCGAGTCCTCGAAAATTCCCTCCATCGCCGAGCCGTGGTTCCTCACCTTCAACGCGGACGTCGAAATGCATCCCGTGATGACACCACAGGATCTGGCCGCAAGCGGGCTGGACGAGCTCGGCAAAAGGTGGCGCTGACATCAAGCGCGAGAATCCCGGCTCGCATCCCTGAAACAGCGGCTAGTCGCTGTCATCCTCGATCTCCGGTGGGCCATCACTGAGGCTGCTAGGGATGCGCCTTAATCCAGCGATGTGCGGTCACGTCCATCAGGATCGACACCGCGAGTAGGAAAACCGAAATCGCCAGCGCACCCACAATCCACGGCAATTCAATCCGGCCCTTGAGCATCAGGTAGTCCAGGATCCCGAAGACAAGCACAAGTACCGCAGCCTCTGCGAAGAACGCCGAGCAGCGCCGTGACACAATCGCGATCACATCAAGGTTCACCGTCGAGCGCGGCGTCGCACTCGAGCCACGCACTGCGAGATGGCCCGGCTCTGCAAGATGGATGGAACGGCTCCCGTCAGCGGCAGTTTGAGCAGAACCCGATTCGTGGTGAGCAAGTTGATTGTGAAGCATAAGGCACCCTTTTCTTCTGCTCCCAGTCTGCTCCCAGTCCCTTGACTACTCCAAGTCAATTTCAGGTAAATAGCTGATTTATAATGCACTTATGCATATGTATTCGTGCCCAGTGCATAAACTCCCATGCTACGGACTTTTAATCTTTCCGGCTGAGAGACTGGAGCGGGCCTGTGCCATTCCACACGGGAAGGGAGTCTCCGATGCGATATCTCCAGGCGTTAGGAAATCGACGCGCAACATATAGAAAACGTGCCGCAGCGTTGCTCATCGGCTTCTTTATGCTCCTCGCGCCCACAGCCTGGGCGAACGATCCTCCTGACAAGAGCCAGACGAAAACTCAGGCGCAGCAGATCGACGAGCTTCGCTCCATGGTGCTGCGATTGCAAGATCGCGTTGACGGCCTCGAGCGGCAGCTCAACGAGCGCCGAAATCCCGAAGCTGCGCCAGGCTCCTCCGCGCAGAGTGATAGCGCGAGTCTCTCATCGCAGGGGCCATCCGCGCTCTCCTCCGACGCCAGCGAGCTCGCCGCAAATCTCCCTCTTCGTCCGGCGCCGGCGCAGCCCATGCTCCCTGCACCTGCATCCCAGCCTCAGCCGCAGAGCCAGGCCTCCGCTTCGCCGCTCGCCTCTGTACTCCCCGCCACTCTGCCTGGAGGAGCGACGCTGAATTACACGCTCGACGGCTACTACGAATTCAACTTCAACCAGCCGCCCGGCCGCGTGAACTATGTCCGCGCCTATGACGTTCTCAGTAACGTCTTCAGCATCAACCAGGCCGATGTCGTGCTCGCCCTTGATCCCGACGTCAGTAAAAATCGCCGCTACGGTCTTCGGCTTGACCTCCAATTCGGTCAGGCAACCGACACACTCCAGGGCAATCCCGCGAACGAGCCGCGTCCGCAGATCTATCAGAACATCTTTCAAGCCTACGGCACTTACATCGTCCCGCTGGGCAGCGGGCTCAACATCGATGTCGGCAAATGGGCAAGCTCTCTCGGTGCAGAAGGCAACTACACCAAAGACCAGATGAACTACACGCGCTCTTTTTACTTTTATTTCCTGCCCTTCTATCACCAGGGCGGGCGGGCAAGTTACAAGTTCAACGACAAAATCCAGGCGAACTACTGGCTCGTCAACGGCACCAATCAGTCCGAACCCACCAATGGATACAAGGACGAGATGTTCGGATTTGTCCTCACACCGACGAAGACCATCACGTGGACGAGTAACTACTACCTCGGCCAGGAACACCCTGATTCCACACCCGCGAATAACTGCACGGTGCCCGTGCAGCCGGGTCTCTGCGAATCTCCCATCACTCCCGCGCCCAACGGCAAGCTACATATCTTCGATGACTACATAAATTGGCAAGCCACTCCAAAGCTCACGCTCATCGCCGAGGGTGACTACGTCATCCAACGCGAGTGGGCGAATGCAGCTCCAGGGCACTCGTCTGCTCCTTCGCATGTCGATGGCGGCGCAGCTTACATTCAGTATCAGCTCACGCCCAAGGCCTCTCTCGCCACACGTGGCGAGTACATGTCCGACCCGCAGGGTCTCTTCAGCGGCAAATCGCAGGCTCTCAAAGAGTGGACCGGCACCTGGAAATACAACTTCGGCGAAGGCTTCGATGCCTTCCTCGAGTACCGCACCGACTGGACCAATCAGCCGTACTTCCTGACACACAACCCCGGCGCCGCCGTACAACACCAGACGACGGCGACACTCGGCCTCGTGTGGTGGTACGGCGGCAAGCAGGGCACGTGGTGAACCTTACTTGATGGCCGAATTCACGCTTACGTAAGTGAAGAACGGCTATTTGACAGACTTGATCGTCAATGTGCCGTTGTCCAGTGTCGCGTCGACCGTGACCTTCTCACCGGCGTGTTCCTTCAGCATGTCCGGATTCGAAACCTGATAGACCTTGCCTTTGACGACAAGCACAGCGGGCGATCCGCCTTCGATGCACTTCTTCGCGCAGGCCGCATGGTCAGCGCTGGACACTTTGTCAGGATTCTTCGCGCACATCGCGTCGGATACCCATCCGGTAAACGACTCGGCGAATGCAGACCCGGCCATAAAGGTGAGAGCAAGTGTAGCGAGCACAGCGATCCGTTTCATTCAAGCCTCCTGCGAGTTAAAGTTACGGCGCGATTATAGACCCGCAATGCCTCGTCAGTTGTCACGTGGCAGCATTTGACGTTGCCTGCCACCTCTGTGACACTCGCCCGTATGCGATACGGCGGACGCGTGGAGTACGCGCATCAACGCAGCATTCGTCAGTGGAACAAGCCTCACTATCGCCTCGCGCACTGGCCCATCTGGATCTGGGTCTTCTTCCTTGTCCCCGGACCGCTTACGTTTCGGCTGTTTGCCGGCGAAATCGGTTGGCCCAATCTCGGGTGGCTACTCGCTGTGCTCGCCGGTACGGGGACCGCCGGTCTGCGTGGGCAGCTCCCGGGGGTCGAGCCACGGCCATACATCCTGCGCTTTGACGAAGACCGCCCGAACCCGCTCTACCGCCGCATCTGCTACACCTTCGCGTGGAACGCGCTCCTCAGCTTCGCCGCGCTCAACATGCTCGCACTCGCGATCGCGGCGGCCACGGGTGCCTGGCGAATGAAACAGCTTTATCAGTGGGGATACGCGCCGGCATGCGGCCTGGTCATTCTCGCCGGTGCCTTCGGCATCCTTCCGCGCGCCGGTGTGTCCACGAAGGCCGAAGGCAATGAGCGCCGCTTCTTCTACACCGCCGTCTGGGGCGTAACCACTGCGCAGACCTTGCTGCTCGTCCTCTGGAAGGCGCTTCCACTGAGCCGCAAAACCGCGGTCATGAAGCTTGCAGTCTTCGCCGCCACGCTCACTCTCATCGGGATCGCTGGCCTGCGTGGACTTCTTCCGCGCACGCGCCCAATCGTCGCGGGCGAACTGATCATCGCCGACTGAACCCCGCCTACACGCAGCCGAATCCGACCTTCAATAATTCTGAATCCTGCTAACTGCCTGCTGCATAACGCGTGAAACCGTATTCGTGAACTTGCCCTTGATGTCGCGGTACACGCCGTTCCCGCTTGGAACCGCAACGAAGTCATCGAGGTCCGAAAACCGGACCGTCGGAAAGCGTTGTTGGTTTGCGGCCAGAAACTGACAGAGCCGCTCGAACCGCTCCACCACGTCCCACCGGATCACGGGCGGCTTCGTGCGGTGGCGGCGCCTGGTGAGCATCTCGAAGGAGTGCGAAACAACAACGAAATACTCCCACCCTGAGGCCTCTGCCGCGTGCAGCGCATGAAGCATCTCCGCTGTGCTGCAGGCGCATAGCTGCGCCGGCCGGAAGTGGCCGACGAAGTCTTCGAAGACCGCAACCGGCAGCTCCTGCACGCCGTTATAGTCCGTCAGGTGTCCTGCGGATTTTGGCGGCGGTGACAGGCACCTCTTCTGTCCGTAGGTGCGATTGAAGCTGGAGTCATAGCGGATGCCGCAGCGTGCAAGCGCAACAAGAGTGTCCGCATTCGCGGCAAATCCACCGGCGCGGAATGCCACTGGAGGAGGAGCTCCGGCCTGCTCCAATCGCGCCCCCGCAAACCGGATAACCGCCTCCTGTTCGGCAGCCGAGTACGCGCTGAGCAGGTGACTCCGGCCAGGGACCCCGATATCGGGTATGTACGGCAACCACTCCGTATGAGGGTGTATCTGGATATCGTGTCCACCAGACACGATTGCCTGCACAATCTCTCGGAGTGGCTGCTCGCCGATCTCCGGAACCGCCGCAAACAGGCTCTCAACCATGAAGCTCGCTTTCAGGCCGTGCTGCGACAGGGTTTTGAGCTGGTACTCAAGCCCGACCTCATGCCCGTCTACCTGACCGTACAAATCGCGCTTCATGTCGGCCGCCAGATGGTCTTGCTTCCAATTCCGGCTGATGGGGTGCGCCTCTGTGTCGACGGTGATCAGGACCTTGAGCATGCTGGTCGTCTCAGCTTACTGATGGACTACGAAGTAGCCAACTGATAGATGCGTCGCAACTAGACTGATTCGGCCCGCCGAGCCGGCCGACCGGAAGCCACAAAAGGCCCAACCCGGCTTTCGCTGGGTTGGAGAGGTTTCGTAACAGGCAAAGCCGCTGGAGTTATCCGGGAGGCTGGGGCGTCGAAGGCGGCGTTGTGGGTATTGTGCCCGGTGCGCTAGTCGGAGGGCGCTGGGTGTTCGAGTTTCCCTTCGTGTCTCCGGTCGTACCCGTGGTGGAGGGGCTTGTTGTTTCGGGGTAGGTGCCGGGGGTTGCTGGGGTGGTACCAGGGGTTGTCGGTGTGACCGGCGAGACCGGCGTGCTCGGTGTAATAGGCGAGGTCGGGGTGGTGGGTGTTGTCGGAGATTTCGGCACGGTTGCAGTACCCGGTGTCGTCGGGGTGGTCGGGGATTGCTGCGGGGTGCTTTGTGCGGCTGCCAGGCCGGCAAAGCCACCAAGGATAAAGAAGGCTGCGAGCTGATAAACCTTCATAGGCCCTCCTACAAGCTGTGCGATGCCATTCAGGGACGCGGAGGAGTTTGTGGTTTTCGCGAAGGGGTACCCCCTCCCCCTTTTCGCGCAAAGTATTCATTCGAGGAGAGTTAGGCTTGGACTTTAAAGTATCTGTTATCAATAGTTTGCCGCAAAGTATTGATAACAAATGGGTAATCCACGCATGGCGGACGCACTCTTAAGGCGAGTGCGAGGAGTGCGTCCTGGTCAGAAGTTGCGGAAGCGGCCGGCGGTGAGCAGGCGGAGGATGAGGGTGAGGATGACGGCGCCGATGACCGCGATGAAGACGGTGTAGAGGAAGCCCCCAGTGCCGGCGTAGCCAAGCGTGATCATGATGAGGCCGCCGATGATGGCACCGATGATGCCCACGATGATGTCGACGATGGGGCCGAAGCCCGCGCCGCGCATGATCTTGCCGGTAAGGTAGCCGGCGATGAGGCCGATGACGATCCAGACGAGCAGTGAGTGCGTGCCTTCGGTGGACTGGATGTAGCGGCTGACGTCTACGTGATGGACGGGGTGTTCCACAGTGTGTATCTCCTGTAAAGGCTTGCCAGACAGTAAGTTCAGAGTAGGAGAGGAGCGCTGCGGGTTGCGCGGACGACGTGATTTTGGAAAAGAGTCAGCGCGAACGGCCCCTGGCATCGACTCGCCAGATCGCTACGAGCGTGTCTCCACGGACGACGTGGTAGAAGTCGTAGAGGTTGACGGTCGGATCGCAGTGAGGCGCGGTGAGGATGACGCGGTCGCCGATGCCTGGGAGCGGATCGGCGTTTGAGAGCAGCGCGCCGTGCTCGTCGCCCATGAACTGGTATTCGGTTTCGGGCGGCATGCCGGCCAGAACCCGCGGAATTCCGCCGTCGGTGGCGAGGGCTTTGTAGCCTGCGTCAACGGTTCGCATGCCAGGTGAGTTGGCGCTGATGATGCGGACATCGACCATCAGGGCGAATTCGAACGGCGGGGTTTTGTCGCCAGAGGGGTTGCCGGTGAGGTCGCAGTCGGCGTACTGGCTGTCCATGAAGATGTAGGAACCGACCTGCAGCTCGGTGAGTGTGCCGAGTTCTGCGTCGATGCGGTGGGTTCCGGTGCCAGCGCCGGTGATGACGGACGGAGACCCGCCCGCGTGTTTCAGCGCTTCGATGACGGTGCGGAGATATTCGGACTTCTGCTGAATGACCGAGCGGCGTTCCGCAAAGCTTTCGACGTGCTGCTCGCGGCCGCAGTAGAACTGCACGCCGCTATAGACCAGCGACGGATGTGAGGCGATCTCGTGAAAGAGATGAACAGCGGCTTCGGGCGAGGCGACGCCGGTGCGGTGGATGCCAGGGTCGATGTCAATGAGCACGCGCAGGGGCTTGCCGGATGCGCGTGCGGCCCCGGCGAGAGCTTTCGCGTTTGCCGGATGATCAACGACGCACATAAGGCCATTGGTGCGAATGTTGAGGTCGATGAGGCGGTGGATTGCGGGGACGGAAACCACGGGAGATGTGAGGAGCAGGCCGTCTCGTATGCCACCGTCGGCCATAGCCTCCGCTTCGCCGAGCTTCGCGCAGCAGAATCCGATGGCGCCGGCGTTGCGCTGAAGCCGGGCGATTTCGACGGACTTGTGGGTCTTGGTATGTGGCCGGAGAGCGAGGCCTTGCTTCGCGGCCCACTGCGCCATTGTCGTGATGTTGCGTTCGAGCGCGTCGAGATCGACAACAAGGACGGGGGTGTTCAGGTCGCGACGGCCGCCCTCGCGACCGATCAGATGGCTATGCATTGTTTCGTCTGTCATAATGTGTTGCCGGAAACCAAAACGTCTTCGCTGATGGCTCCTTCATTGAGTATCCGCGCTGGCGGGAGCTTATCCTACTCGCGATGATGCCGCGGCGAATGGGCCACGTAACTCTATCGGGCTCATAAGCGGGCTACATGCCCCGATCGAAGGTTGTCGCTCGTCGGAGGAATCTCGTGCCAAAGATTCAGCTAGCGATTCAAGGGGGCGGCGCGAAGATTGCATCGTTGCTTGCGGTGGGAGCGGCGATTCAGTCTTTTCCAATCACAGACCTGGAAATTACCCGTTTAGCGGGCACGTCGGCGGGCGCCATTGTGGCTTGCATGCTGGGCGCCGGGATCGATATTGACGACTTTTCCATGCGGCTCAAGCAAAGCCTGGGAAAGGAACTCATCGCAGGTTTTGAGATGCCTGGAATGATCGGGATCGGCCGTGTTCTCTCGACGGGCAAGCCTATCTGGTCCCAGAAGAACCTGGAGAAACTTCTAACCCAGGAATTTGCGCGCAAGAAAGTAACCTTCCTCAAGGATATTGCTAAAAATTTTAATCGCCCGGTCCTGGTAATGGCTACCGACCTTAGTGAAGCCAAGGCTGTGCCCGTGTCGGAGGATGAGCGGATCGGCAAGGCACTCATGGATTCCTGCGGCATTCCTTTTTTGTTTCGCACATGGAAACACGAGTTAGTCGATGGAGGCATTGCCGAGAATTTTGCTGGGAGTTTCCTTTCGAAAGATAAGGCTATCTATGGACCTGTTCTTGGTGTTGTCTTCAAGAATCAGGATACGTCCGGTGCAGCTCCATCCTCTCTGAAGTCTTTCGCTGCGGCTTTGCTCGACACGGCGATGCGCAGCGCGACCGCAAAATCGCACGACAGTCTAGGCTCTCCGTTTTTGTTTGAGATTGACACTGAGCTTGACACGTTTTCTTTCGAACAGGCACTCGGAGACGGTCTTGGTGAACATTACAGACGATTGAAGAGCGACGCTATCGATTGGTTCAGCGACTACATCGCCGACCCGGATGCAGCTCTCGGCGACATCTGGAGCCGCGAAAATGTAAGCACCATGACGAAGCTGGCCCAGATGTATCGCACTCAACATGCAGGGCAGTTCATAAAGTATGAGCAATGCGTGATGGAAGTGTTTGCGCACAGCCTGAAGGATGAAGACGCGCCGGATGTCGTGCAGTACAAGACAACATTCCGGACTATGGCGGACCCGCTGTACTGTCATAAGGTTGCGCTGACCGAGTCGGAGGGAAAGTCAGCCTTCCGGAGATCGTCGTGGCACCTATTCGAGCAACAGACTGGACATTTGATCGGCGTCTCGTTCGTTCCGATTTTGGATTCGCAGACCTCGGCGGACCGCGAGGTGCTGGCGTACTTCGAGGTGGTCCTGCCTAAAAATTCTGGCCCTTACACGCTTGTGATCAAGGACTCAGTGAAAGGCCTTTTGAAGAGTTTCAAAAAGAAGAAATCTGAAGAGTTCAGGATGCAGCCGAGCCGGACGAACCAATCTATCGACGAGATTTCGATCGCACTGCACGTTCCCGACACGACACAATATCAAAACCTGAAGTTCGTACCTCTTCCCGGTGCATCGCCGGGGGGACCGATGCCGCCTGTTGAGTTGAGGACGTTTGAATTGCAGGCGCCGCCCGGATTCCGGACGGTTGGCTGGAAAGGTGTGAACGTGCCTGCCGGGTACACATTTGGTCCCGACGCTACCTTTTGAAGGAGGGGTATAATACAGTGAGTAGCCAGGAGAATCGTATGGTTCGCGTGGGCGTGTAAAACTTCAAAACATCGATATCGTAAAGAAGCGGACCGTTTGCGGTCCGCTTTGTGTTTCTGGCGGTATTGCCTCACCGCTTTTGGGGGCGGCACGCGAGCCGGAAACGTTGGGTTCTAAAGGGCTTGACTTCGGGGAGCAGAGAGCAGAGGATGGGCTGCCTGCGGGCCCTGACTACAAAAATTGAGGCGAAACAATGAAGCGTATTGCTGTTAGCGTTTGGGCAATTGCCTGTTCAGTTTGCTTTTCCCTTCCCTGCCTGGCGCAGGCCAACCCATGGAACGGATCGTGGAAGATCGATCCCTCGACGGTTAAGTACGATGGGCCGACGTTCACTATAACGACCGCCGCTGATGGCTATGTTGTGACGCGACAGGGCAAGCCGGGGCCGAAGACGGTATGCGACGGCAAGCCGCATAAGGATCCCACCGATGGCGCGATGGTGACGTGCAACAAGGTTGGGTCAGGCTATGTGGTGGAAGTGAGCAATAACGGAAAGCGGACGAACAAGGTCACGACCAGCGTGTCCGGCAACATGATGACGCGAAAGAATGAAGTGTTTCCAGATGATGGGAGCAGCCCGTTCACGATGACCAGTGAGGCGAAGAGGGTTTCAGGCGGCCCGGGAATAAACGGCGAGTGGAAGACGGTCACCATTAGGGAGTCGCAGGATAAGGGCATCCTGTCGATCCATGTGAACGGAAACGAGGTGGCCTTCAAGGAGACGGACAACGACAAGCCCGTGATGCTGAAGCTGGACGGAACACCCGTGAAGTTCATGGGCGGGACGATGTCCGTGAAGGCGGATGGTCCGCACAAGCTGATCGTTATTTATGCCGGCGCGGATGGAAAGACGCGGCGACACAACACGTTCGAACTGAGCGCGGATGGTAAGAGCCTGACGGAAACGGATGTGACACCTGATCCTTCGCCGTCGACGACGTCGATGAAGTTTCACAAGATGTAGCGGCGGGAACTTCGATTGAAACGCCCTCGGGAGCGCGTGCTCTCGGGGGCGTTTTACTGTGGCGTAGCGGCGAACGCGGCGTGCTTGAATATCTGATTGATGCGCCTAGGTTGGGCGTCTCTCCAAACGGCCCCTGACAAAAAATTGAAGAAGGAGATCAAAGGATATGCGTTTGAAGGCTTAGCGGAAACTCATTGCTGGTGCTGCTTGCGGAGGGCCCTGGCGCGTTTGGCTTGCTCCTTGTCCCGCTTGCGCTGCAGCTTTTGAAGGGACTTCTGATATTTTTGGGCGCTCTTGTGCTGGTGCTTGTAGTCGGGGTGGGCGTTGCTCTGGGCAAGAGCGCGGGCGGGCAGCGACACGAAGAGAGCGAGCAGCAATGCGCAGAAGACAAACTTTCTCACGAGCTCTCCGACCGAGAAGTGGTTTTGGCGGAATGGTACACCACGAGGGTTTCCGAGCCCTACTCATCGCGATGTAAGTGCGATGAGTAGGGCGGCGATGTGACGCTACTTCGTGCGGTCGTAGACGAGGGTTTGGTGGGCTTCTTTGCCGTCGGGGGACTTGGCGACGCACTTTTCAGTGAACTTTTTCTTGTCGGAGCTGAGCTCGAAGTTGCAGGTCTGGATGGTGCCGTCGGGGTACTTCTCGACGCTGACGTCGGAGGAGGGGTCGGTGCTGTAGGTGGCGCCGGCCCAGCCGGTGAAGGGGTGAGGCTTGCCGTCTTCGGCGCCGCTCCAGGAGGACTTCACGGTTTTGCCGTCAGCGTCGACCATGGTGTCGGTCCATTTGCCCCACTTGTCGGTGTCGGTGATGAGGACAAAGGTGTCGCTCTTCATGGAGACGCCGCCGCCGAAGTCGGACTCGCCGAGGTTGAGGGTCCAGGTGCTGTGCCCGGGCAGGTGGGTGTGGGCGGCGAAGGCGAAGGGTGTGAGTGCGGACGAGAGAACGACAACGGCCACACGACGGACGAATGTGAGCATGGGCTCTCCTTGTGCGTGCAATGGAATATTTCAGCTGGGCCGAGGGACGCTCCACTATACGGCTTGGGGTCCGTTGGGGAAAGGCAATTCAGTGTGTGGATGTGATGAGGGTCGCCATCCTTACGTGACAGGCGAAGGCTCGCTCTGCTGAGCCAACCGCGCCGCTCGCCTGGCTCGGATTCGGCTGACGATCACGGTGGGGAAAGAGCTTAAGAGAAGTGTCCATAGCGCTACGGGGCGTACTGGGTGAAGACCATGTCGCGAGCCTTTTCGCGGGCGTGGCAGGGGAAGCAGGACTTCATAGCCGCTGGCGGGTCGGGTTTGCCATCCTTGAAGGTGCCGAAGCCCCAGCCGCCGGTGGCGGCGTACTTGTGTGAGTCCTTGATGAACTGGATGTTGGTGGGGCTGCCGGGAGTGAAAGATTGGGCCTGGCCAAAGATCTGATTGTTCTCGGCGTTCGGGGAGTGGGTGTAGTGTAAGGCCGCGATGATGGTGCCGTTGGGAAAGGGGAGGGTTTTAGAGCGGTAGGCTTTGATGGCGATGTCGTTGCCCAACATCGCGCCCAAACTGTTGAGGCCGCCGGCCTCGTGTGCCACATTGATGAACCTGTAGTCGCGGTATCCGGCGGGCATTTGGGTGACGTACGCGGGATTGGCCTGGGCGTTTGCCTGTTGCGGTGGGTTGGGCTTGTGGGTGGCGATGCCGGCGATCGATGCGGTTGCGAGCAGGACGAAAGCGATCGGTCTCATGGGGGCTCCTTCCTATGGCGGCGGTTGGCGTGAAAGGCCCTGATTGAGTCGAGCGTGTTAGCCAGAATGCCCACTCACACGCGACGAAACCGCGTGTGGGTGAGGCACCCGGGGATTGAAAGCCCGAACTGATCGCATGATCTTGACCGGTCCCAGGAGGCCGGACGGCAACAGAGGAGAGTCAGCGCCGTAGAACTTCATATTCGTATATGTGTACTTTTTGGTTGCGTCGGGCTGTTGATCGCCGATCAACCGGTTGACCCAGAGATTGGTCACTTTGATTTCCAGCACGTTGGTGCCCGGCTTTATTATTCCGGTCACGTCCACGCGGAACGGTGGCTTCCAAAGGATCCCCAAGTATCTGCCGTTCACGAATACCTCGGCAATATTCTTCACATCGCCGAGATCCATCCATAGCCGCGCACCAGTGTTGAACCACTTCGCTGGAGCCTGAAGTGATTTCGTGTAGGTCGCCGTACCGGAGAAATATTTCACTCCAGGATCATTGCTCTGTGTCCAGGGCACAAGGTTTTCAAAGTCAGCCTCGGCCGGCGCGCCTCGGCCTGATTGAAACTGCACCTTCCAAGGCCCATCAATGCCGGCCACGGTGGTCTCCATCGGAAACGGTATGTTTCGCGATGGCACGTCTGCGTTCCTGCGAAACACTACGAACACAGCTTCGTTGGGGCCAAGGCGGAGCGGAACGATCGTGCGATTGTCTGCGACGCGGAAAGATGCGGGTTCGATTTTGCCGGTATCGGCATGCCATAACTCCGGAGCCTTGCCTGCGACGCGAAATGCAGCATTAATTGTCTCGGCTCGGTTGTTCCTGTTATTCACCCAGTAGATCTCGCCGTTAGAGATGCGGCGGTGCGTGAAGAACAAGTTTGTGTCGGGTTGTCCTTCACCGATTTGGAAGTCCGGCGTCACATTCAGCTTTCGCAGTGCGTCGGCGAGTGTTTGTCCTGCAAGCACTCGGCCCTTGCCATAGCTGTGGTCGCCCGTTCCTGAGCCGAAGAGTTGATCGGCGATCGTTTTGAATTCGGCCTGGTCGTCGCTCAGGCTGGGACTATCAATGGGCATGGGGCCCACCAGGACCGCGCCATCGTTAACAAGCTCACGAAGCTTCCGCAGCACTGGCAATGTCATGCGGCGCGTACTTGAATCGAGCGCGAGCACACGATAGCTGGTGCCTCCCGGAGTTATGAGCCGGCCGTTCTTCACGCTCAGGCGATGCAGGACAACGTCGCTGTTGACGTAATCGAAGTTGTAACCTGCAGGCACCTCGGGCCCCTGGACAGCGAAGAGTTGAGTAATGTTGGCGTCCTGACCATAGAGATAGGCGACGTCGGCCACAAACTTGCCCTGCTGGAGCAGATACGAACTCCGGGCCAGGTAAGTCATCCAGGGTTTTGCCAACTCCGCCCACGTGTCATGCCGATTGAACCACTGTCCGTACATTCCGAGCCCAAGCCCTGGGAGTTTGTCATCCAGCGGCTGGTGCACCGAGGTGTGAATCACAAATCGGTTGAGGCCGTCCGCCAATTCCCTGTCGGCGGCCGGCTTCAGGGTTTCGGGCGTCCACGCCCACGGTCTCTCGCCCGTCGTGAACGATTCGGCCGCTACAAGGTTTTGCCCGTAGATATGCGCCACCGACGCCGACTCGCGGATGTCGGCATCGCGGGTGGGACCGGCATCCGGAACCCACATCGCGCCCATCGGGATATCAGCGGATCGCTTCACTTCCATGCCATCGGCGATCAATGAGCGGCTTTGCTCGTGCGACTCGGAGTAGCGGCCCATACCCCGCGCATGCAGGAGGTCGGTCAATTGGTCGTAATGGTTCTCTACGACAAGATCGGCCAGGGTCTGGCGAAAGTCGTAAAGAAAGCGGTCGCTTGCCTCAGAGCTTTCGACGACATGGCCGGTGAGCACTGGTAGCCATGGAAGCATGTCGTAGCCTCGATGCGCTTTGAACTGAGCGAACATGTCGTCCGTCCAGTTCTGAGTTCCATCTTCCCAACTATCGGTAACCACATACTTCAAGCCGCGCTTGCCCATCAGACCGCCGGTGGCATCCGTGAAGTTATCGAAGAACCTCTGGAAGTATTCCCTGACGTATGTAGAGCTGAGCTTATCGACCTCGAGACCGGTGGCCTCCGGTTCAGCGGGGTTATTCATTATGCCGATAAGTGAATAGCCGAGTCGCACGACTTCCCATCGTCCCGGCGGCGGGGTCCAATCGAGTGTGCCGTCGGAGTGCATTTTGGCTGTTAAATCGATGACATCGGATTTCCGGATCGCGTCTCCAGCGGCGGCCGGCGGCGTTGCGACAGAGAGTAAGTTGCCTTCTCGACCGAACGCCGCTTTTGTTTCGAATCGATTAATGGGCATGTCGGATCGAAGGGCGAGTTCAGAGATGCGCGCTCCGACCGCGGAGGTTTCTGTCGGAGGTGTTTTGAAAGTGACACGAAAGAATTTCGCAGTCACTGGAGGAAATGCAATCGTGCGTACTGGAAATTGTGCCAATGCCCAGGGAATGTCGGCGACGAAATGAAATTCCTTCCCATCGTCACTGGCCTCGACGGCCGGGCGGGTTAGAGCCATAACCCGGCGCTCGTCTCCGTTTTTGAATATGAAGGCGATGCTCAGTCCGCAGATGCGTTGCGGCTTGGAATATTCGAATTGAATCCAGGACGATTCATTGGGCGGCGCTGCGGGTAGCAATGTCGCCTTTGTGAGATCGCCATCCGTCAGGCTTGCCAGATCGAACTGGCCGCCGCTCGATGCAATCTTCGGCAGATCATGAGGCGGCGTGTCGTTCGGCGGCAGACGATACGCAAATACAGCGCTATCCGCGTAGAAGTCCGGCGCCTTCCTGTTGGAAGGGAGATCTTGGAACGGGCCCGCGTTCGACGGTGGGCTCTTTAAGACTCCATGAAACGGCTCGCCACCGCTGATCTCGGTCTCGGACCACACATATTTCTTAATCGCGTGCGCAGGCAGCACCCACGAGCCACCGGATAGGTTCCATCCTGCGGAGCTCGCAACCCCCTCCTCCAGGCCCAACTGATCAGCCAGTGTGGTTGCGTATCGGAAGGCGTCCTTCCACTCCGGTGTCATGTAGACCAACCGTTTCTGAACTATTTGCGGCGTGCCCAAAGACGCATCGAAGTTCTGGAAGCCGCCGATGCCGACACGGTTCATCCATTCCAGGTCGGCTTTGATTCCGTCTTTCGTGACATTGCCGTTCATCCAGTGCCACCAGACCCGCGGCTTTGCGCTGTCGGGAGGCTGCTGAAATCCACGTGCAAGGTAATCGTCCGATTTCTGTCCTGGAGCGATGCTCGCTCCTAAGAGAGCGAGCATCACTGCGACGAGGCCGCGTCTTACTGCACTGCTGATGGTCCTGCGCTGAAGTTCTCGGATGCGAACTCCCTTCTGAGGTGCGTCAGTTGAAGGCTACCTGGAGATTTTATCGATGACCAAGGCGTGAGAAGCTTTGCGGACATACTCTTTGCCGGTGACGGTTACGTGTTCGCCGGCAAAGGGCATCAATCTGGGATTTTGCGAGGAGGAGGGGGTTTTGCTGTCGATGGGCAGGAAGATGGTGCCGTCGTCGCGAAGGATGACGAGTGTAGAACCATTTTTTGCGCATGCCTTGGCGCAGGCTACGCCGATGGGTTTGTCGAGACCCTTGGTGTAGGCGCATGCCGAATCAATGACCCAACCGGAGACCGTGATGTTGGTGCCTCCATCCGCCGCGAAGGCGAAGCAGGCTGCTCCGATGAAGATCGCTGCCGAAAACGCGCGCAACACGCTGTCGCGGGTGACGCGGTTCCATGCCACTTTGATCATGGTTCACCTCGCGGCGATTGTAGCGCGGATGAATCGGGGCGAGCTTTCAGGCGCGGGGGCATACCCCACTCATCGCGATGAAACTGCGATGAATGGAGCACCCTGAATGGGACCTGATGAGTGGGCCAATCGCTCGCGGGGCGGCAGCTACTGCTTGTCGTAGACGGCGGTCTCGGAGACCTTTTTGCCTGAGGGGTCGGTGGAGTGGAGGGTGACGGTGCGGGTCTTGCCGTCCGCCGAAACGACAACGCGACCGGTGGTGGTGACTTTGCCAGCCTTTTTCATGGTGATGGACAGGGTGTGAGCGTTGACTTGGGTGTAGGCGCGCGTGTCATCCATCGATGAGCCGGTCATCGGATAGTCTTTGCCATCGAACTTGCCCGTCCACTCGGTGTGAGTCGGAGTGCCGGCGACGGTGCCATCGGTGGTCACTTTGACATTGTCCCCCTGGGATTCATAGGTCACGGTGTCGCTCTTAATGGCTCCGGCGGGGATGTGGGACTTAGCTTCGTTGAGTTTCCAGGTGCCGTCCATCGGGCTCTGGGCAAACGATACAGCCGCTCCGGCGAAGACCAAGGCCGAAGTAAGGATTAAAGCTCTTACCTTCATGTTTTCTCCTTTTGATTCGAGGCGAAATCGGGCCCTGTTCTCCAACAGCGGAGAACTATACACGTTGCGATCATGGGTCACGGAAAAATTTGGCGAGCACGGCGACCCGGAGGTTCGGAGTCGAGTGGAGAGTTAGAGTGAGTGGGCACCTCGTGGGCCATCCGCCGATTTCAGCGCAGATGACGCTGGCCGGTGGTAGCTCTGAACGGACGCTTCCTGCAAACACACATCTCGGTAACCGAGATGTGGGGGCACCCGATTTTTGGGGATTGGGCCAGATGTCGGCCACCCGCGTTGGTCGGCTATGGAGGAATGGGGATTGGGCCGGAGGCTCGGGAATTCTACTTCCCACCGTGTGGGATAGGCACTCTGCTCCGTTATATTTACCTCAACTCAATCAGCTCATAAGCAGGCCCCTATGGCATCGGCAAATATGCAGGTGAGGTTGGCCACCCTCGAAGGCGACCTACGGTCGGTTCAAGGTTCGCAAAACTTCATTCGGATCAGAAACGACAGCAGCCTCTTCAATTCCTGGGTCCAAGCACAGCAAATGGCTTCGCAGTGGCTCTCTCGCATTAAGCCATTGCTCGCCAAAATGGACGACTCCTTCTTGCAGCCCCTAGAGGTATTTTCCACAGCTGTCGTGAATATAGGGGATGGCGGAGGCCTGAGGCCTAACGAAGCCATCCGAGATGCGATATGGAGAGCAACTTCTGAATTCCAGCCACAGATGCCGCTCCTTGCGTTCAGAATCTTGGAGCAATCGGGCATTCTGGATTTTTCCGAGCAAAGCCTTGCTACGTGGAAGACCGATGCAATGGCCGCGGTTCAGAAGTCAGTTGAAGCGGCTAAAGTGGATGTCGCTGGAATTGTCGTCGACGCACGCGACGTTTTGAAGGCGACGGCTGTTGAGGCGGGCAAGGATTTCGAACTCGCCAAGGAGAGAGCCAGCAGGATTTCTGTTGACAGCGCTGAACGCCAGTTCATAGACGCGGCCAAAGTGCTTCGCAAGAAAGCGACCATTTGGGCTTCTTTGGTCGTTATCCTCTTCGTCTCTCTGGCTATCGCATTAGCTTACTTGTTTAACCATCCACCAGCCCTAATCAACTCGATTGAAGCTGCACTTGCGCCGGGCAGCAAGACAAGTGCCTTGCCGGTCTCGGTGCCCTTGTTGCTGGCCGCTAGCGCCTACTTCACCGGATTGCGACTCGCGTTGGTTGGCGTCTTGGGAATTGGACTGGCATTCAGTTTGCGGATGACGCGAGCCTATTTCCACATGATCGAGCACAACCAACACAAGTTGAGGGTGACACGGAGCATCGAGGCGTTCGTTGCCGCTGTGCGGACTTCTGAACAGAAGGACCTTGTGCTGAGCAAGTTAGTAGAATCGGTCACAGAGTTTGGTGACTCCGGAATATTGGGCAAAGAGGAGAGTCCGAACGGCTTACCGTCGGTCGTTTTTGAAGCGATAACAAAGAATTTCAATAAATCGGAGTGACCCGTCCGTACAGGGTTCGCTGATTCAGGATTGTGTTAGTTCGTCTTCGCGGCGCCTTGCCCGTCCGCGATCAGGCCCGGAATAGATAAAGCAGCCAGCGTTGAACCACCGCCGGCTGCTTTTATGAACTCGATGCTTTGGATCTTGAGGAATCAGCGATGGTAGTGTGGCTGACCAGTTTGATATCCGTTGTGGTCGGGGCCTTAATCGGAGTTGCGCTTGAGCCAGCGAAGAGTTTCCTACTGGAACGTGTGCATATACGAAGAATGCGTCACGATTTGTACATCGAGCTCGTCAGAAATTTTCTGGCGATTAAGAGGCTTGGCGCGGATCCAGAGAGTTCTTTTTCGAAGCATTGGTTCGAGCTTATGAACTTCCCTGTCTGTGCTTACTATGAGGAAAAGGACCTCTGCCTATTTCTTCGTTTGGCCGATGCGCGTGGCATTCAAGGACTAATTAAATTCTTTACGATACAGAAGGCCGACTTAGTTTCGGGCAAATCAAGTTTAGTGGACGTCCTAAAACTTCTTTTGAGCTATTACGAATTAGCGACCAAGAGCGGCGGCCTCGATCGAGGTTTCTTTACTGTGTGCCTTAAGAAGGAAGAAGCCCGACAAACGGATTTGAAGATGCGAATTGCTGATCGGCGGCAATAACATGCCAGTTAAATTCGTGAGGCCAGAAGACGCAATCGCCAGATCATTCCACCGTCACACTCTTCGCAAGATTTCTTGGCTGGTCCACGTCGCAGCCGCGGCGGACGGCGATGTGGTAGGCGAGGAGTTGGAGGGGGACGACTTCGAGGATGGGCAGGAGGAGCTCGGGGGCGGCGGGGATTTCGATGACGTGCTCGACGAGCTGGTGGATGTGCTTGTCGCCTTCGGTGGCGATGGCGATGACGCGGCCGCTGCGGGCGGTGACCTCCTGAATATTGCTGAGGGTCTTTTCGTACTTGAGGACCGAGGCCGGGTCGGCGGGGTCCTTGGTGGCGATGACGACGACGGGCAGGGTTTCATCAATAAGAGCGTTAGGCCCGTGCTTCATCTCGCCGGCGGGATAGCCTTCGGCGTGGATGTAACTGATCTCTTTTAATTTGAGCGCGCCTTCGAGGGCGATGGGGTAGTGGATGCCGCGGCCGAGGAAGAGAAAGTCGCGCGCGGTGGAGAACTCCTTGGCGAGGTTGGCGCAGATGTCGTCCACGGAGCGGAGGACCTCTTCGATCTTGCCGGGGATCCTGGATAGCTCTGTCGCGAGGTGGAGGGATTGCTTGTCGGTGATGGTGCCGCGGACCTGCGCGAGGTGCAGCGCGAGCGTGAAGAGCGCGGTGAGCTGCGCGGTGAAGGCCTTGGTAGAGGCGACGCCGATCTCGGGGCCGGCGTTGGTGGTGATGGTGCCAGCCGCGAGCCGCGTGACGGCGGAGCCGACGACGTTGCAGATGGCGAGGGTCTTTGATCCTTTGCTGATCAGCTCTTGTTGAGCAGCAATCGTGTCGGCGGTTTCGCCGGACTGGGTGATGAGCAGGCCGATGGTGTTGGGATTGGGGATGGGGTCGCGGTAGCGGTACTCGGAGGCGTAGTCGACGTCGACGGGGAGGCGCGCGAGGCGCTCGATCATGAACTTGCCGGCGAGGCCGGCGTGCCAGGAGGTGCCGCAAGCGGCGATGGTGATGCCGGCGGCGGCGCGGAGGTCTTCGTCGGAGACGGACATGTCGCCGAGGTGGACGCGGCCCGTGTCGAAGGAGACGCGGCCGAGGGTGGTGTCGCGGACGGCGCGAGGCTGCTCGTTGATCTCCTTAAGCATGAAGTGCTTGTAGCCGGCCTTTTCGGCCTGGATGGGGTCCCAGGTGATTCGCTGCGGGGAGAGTGTTTTTGCGTTGCCGTGGAAGTCGGTGAGGGCGATGCCGGAGGTGGTGAGGGTGGCGACTTCGTTGTCGGCGAGGAAGTAGATGGTGCGGGTGTGGTGGAGGATGCCGGGGACGTCGGAGGCGAGGAAGAACTCGCCGTCGCCGAGACCGAGGACGATGGGCGGACCCATGCGGGCGGCGACCATCTTGTCAGGCTCGTTGGCGGAGAGCACGCCGATGGCGAAGGCGCCGGTCATGCGGCGAGCAGCGCGGCGGACGGCTTCTTCGAGCGGGAGCTTGGAGGCGTGGCCGTCACCGACGATGGCGACGGACTCGTTGGCGTCAGTGAACTCGCCGTGCTGGCGGGCGTGGTTCTCCAGCTCGTCCTGGATGAGGTGGGCGATGATTTCGGTGTCGGTTTCGGAGGCGAAGGCGTGGCCCTTGGCCATGAGCTCGTGCTTGAGCGTGAGGTAGTTTTCAACGATACCGTTGTGGACGACGACGAGGGTGCCGGAGCCGTCGCGGTGCGGATGGGCGTTCTCCTCGGTGGGGCGGCCGTGCGTGGCCCAGCGGGTGTGGCCGATGCCATAGGTGCCGTGGACGGGATCGCGCTGGAGGATGGCGTCGAGATTGCGGAGCTTGCCGGGTGCGCGGCGAAGCTGAAGGCCCTCCGGGCCGCCGGCGACGGCGATGCCGGCTGAGTCATAGCCACGGTATTCGAGACGGGCGAGTCCCTCCATGATGACGGGGACGCAGGGTTTGGGGCCGATGTAACCGACAATTCCGCACATATTAAGGATGAGTGTAGCTGGCGGGGGCTCTGTGGAGAGTGACGGCCGGGTGCGCGAAGGTAATGGATGAGGCCCATGCACCAAAAGAAGGGCCCCGCTTGCGCGGGGCCAGGTCTGCAAAGAGGACACGGAGGCTAGAAGTTGAACTTGACGGCGGCCTGGAAGATTCGTGGGCCTTCGCCGGTGGTGGAGGTGACCTGACCGAAGGTGCTGGAGCTGGTGGTGGCCGTCGGAGTGCTGAAGTAGGGATGGTTGAGGAAGTTGAAGGCTTCGAGTCGGAGTTGCAGCGCCATGGCCTCATGGATTGCGAAGATGCGGCTGAGAGAAGCGTCGGTCTGGATGTAGTTGGGGCCGCGGTAGGAGTTGCGGCTGACGTTGCCGAACGTGCCGTAGCCGGGGCATTGCAAAACGTTGATGGTGGAGGAGCCGGGCAGCGTGGGGCAGCCGGCGGTGACGCTGCTGAAGGCGCCGATATTGAGGTACTGCCGATTGGCGGGGGTGTTTTGCGAGCGGATTGCGTTGTGGGTGTAGACCTGAGCTCCGGGGACGATGTTGGGGCGGTCGGCGCCGCCGGAGGTGAACGAGTTGTCAACGCCGGAGGTGACGGTGAAGGGCGCGCCGCTGGTGATATGGACGATAGGAGCAATCTGCCAGCCGTTGACGATCATGCGGGCGGCTCGATTTTCCATGTGGAAGCGGGACTCCGCAACCATGGCGACATTGAAGATGTGCCGGTAGTCGGAGCCGCAGGGGCCGTAATCGGCGCGCAGGTTGAACGGCTGCGAGGCGATGCTGGTAGAGATGTCGCCCTGAGCATCCTGCACATTGAGGCACTTGGACCAGGTGTAGTTGGTGAGCAGGCTGAACGTTGAAGAGAGGCGATGCTGCAGGCTGGCGACGAGACCGTTGTAGTTGGCCCAGGCTTCGTTAATGATCTGCCCGGAGCTGGAGCCGCCGCCGCCACCGGCGTAGAAGTTACCCTGCACGGGGTTGATCTGCACGAGGGTACCGCGGGAAACGGTGTTCGCGGTGGTGGAGCAGGGCGTTCCGGCGGCACCGGGCTTCGCAGCGGCGGGGCCGGTCTGCACGACGCCAGCGCAGCCGGTGCCGTTCGGTCCCCAAACGCCGGGGATGAAGTTGATCGGATTGAGCGGGACACCGAGCGGCAGGCGCCTGGTCTTCGACCCGATGTAGTCCAGTTGCATCTGCCAGTCGTGCGCGAAGCTGTGCTGCATGCTGGCCGTGTACTGCAAGGTCTGGGGGGGATGGAAATCCGAAGGAAGCGCGACCCACTGCGACTGTCCGTAGAACTTGGCACTCGTAGCCGTGGGGGGGTAGGGGGCCGGGTATGGGGATCCCTGCACAATTCCTGTAGACCACGGATTGGTAAGGCTGATAGGTCCTGTGTTGGAGCCCTGGGTTTGCTGTACGTTGGGCGCGAAGGGCGGATTCTGCGTGTTGCGGTTACCGGTGTAGAAGTTGGGGTGGTCGTAAGTGAACTCGAAGCCACCGCGGAAAACGGTTTTTCCATTGCCCTCGGGGTCGAGGGCTAAGCCGAGGTTGGGAGCGAACTGATACGGGTTGTTGCTGGTGAAGTTGCCAGGAACTCCGGGATCGCCGTAGAAGAGCGAGCCCGCGGGTGCCGTGGGGAAGACGGTGCTGGTCTGGCCTGCCTGGAACGCTGCCATGCTGAAGATGGAGCCGCGATGGAAGTAGTCGTGCGGGAAGAAGTTGGGTGCCCAGCGCAGGCCCGCAACGACGGTGATTCGCTGCGTGGCGTGCCAGGTGTCCTGCGCATACACCCCGGTGATGGGGCCGCGGTAGGCCTCCTGCTGTTGCGTGCTTTGATTGAATACGTTCTGGGTGCCGAAGAGGAAGTCGAGGAGAGGCTCGCCGATGGTGTTGCCGCCATTGGGGCCGGAGCCAGAGTAGTTGCCGCTGGTGGAGAAGTTGCCGTTGGAGTTGTAGCCGCTACGGAAGTTCAGCTGGTTGCGAACGAACTCGCCGCCAATGACGAGGTTGTGTCGGCCGCGAACGAGCGTGATTTCGTCGGCAACGCTGAGGGCGTTATCGTTGATGACCGCCGCGATGCACGTACCGCAACCAAGAGTGAAGCGGTTGGAGATGGTGTCGTAGAAGCCGGCAGGCGAATACTGAAAGACGTTGATGCCGAAGGCAGTAGCGTTGGGTACCGCGCTGTTGTAGCCCCGGTTATTGCGGATGCGCCACACGGTGATGTGCGCGGAGTTGACCGTTTTGGAACTAATCGCCCAGTTTTCACCGAGCGTGAGGCTTTGGGTACGCTCGAGGTTACCGGCCTGCGTGGTGAAGAGCAGGTTGTTGTCGTACACGCCCGGCTGCTGGTAGCCATCGATGAAGTAGCGGCCGTAGAAATTGTTCGAGGGGTTAATGTTCCAGTCCACGCGGGTGACGAACTGGTTGTCAGCAGTGCGGGTTGGGACGGTGTACGTGTAGGTGCCGCAGGTCTGGTCAGTAGGCGTCGGAATCAATTTCAGGATGGCGAGCGCAGAAGCGTTATAGGTAGGCGGCGTGGGGTACTTGTTGCCCGGGATAGGGTTGCCCGTGAGCGGGTCGAGCAGGTTGACGCCCGTGCTGCTGCAGCTGTCGCTGGTTCCCTTCACCGGGTCGGTTACGGAGAAGTCACCGGCGAGGTTGGCGGCCGTCGGCAGCCGCACTGAAGTAGGCGATGAGGATTGCGACGCCTGCAGGCGTTGATATCCGGCGAAGGCGAAGAGCTTGTTGCGGCGGATGGGTCCACCGAAGGTGCCGCCGAACTGATTCTGATGCAGGGAGTCCGGAACCGCAGAGAAGAAGTTGCGCGCGTTGATGTAGTTGTTCCGGAGGAACTCGAAGACGTTGCCGTGATAGTTATTGGTGCCGGAGCGGGTGACGGCATTCACCTTGCCGCCGGAGTTGATGCCGTCCTGTGCGCCAAGGACGCTGGCTTCGACTGAGAACTGATTGAGAGCGTCGGGGAACGGAAAGGGCATGTTGATATTGGCCGTGTAGTTGGTGTTGTCGCCGCCGTCCAGACGCCAGATGGTGCTGTTGCCTTGGCCGCCGTCGATGGAGACGGAGATCGTCTGGTAGCTGTACTTGGAGCCGGTGAAGTCGCCACCAGGAGCGGGTGTGGTCCCGCCCGCAAGCGCGATCAGGCCGGTGACCTGGCGGGAGGCGGAGTTGAGCGGGAGTTCAGCGATCTGGCGCTCGTCTACGGTCTGCTTGAACTTGGCATCCTCGGTCTGGAGCGCGAGGCCTTCGGCTTCGACGGTGACGGTCTGCTCTTCCTTGCCAAGAGCCAGATGGGCGTCGATGTCGATGTTGGATCCGACCTCCAGGACGTTGTGAATCTTGGAGTAGGTCTGGAAGCCGGTATCGGCGACGGTCAGCGTGTAGGTGCCAATTGTGACATCGGGAAAGTCGTAGGCGCCGGCGCTATCGGTCTTGGCGGTATGGATGACGTGCGTCGACTCTTCGGTGAGGGTGACCGTCGCTCCGGGCACAAAAGCTCCGGAGGGGTCGGTGACCACGCCCTGAATGGTGCCGGTGCCGGCGACCTGGGCGTTGAGCGGCTGCAGGGTGAGAGCGAAGAGGGTGAGGGCAAGGGATTGCAGAAGGGTCGAGAACCACTGCTTGCGTGGGTAGAAAAGCGTCATACATCGCCTCCGAAAGGAACGAAATGGCCCGCCGTCTTGTGTGTTCTGCGCTTCTTCGGGCAAGCACTCACGAGGAGCGCCGGGCGACGAACGATTCGACCCCATTTCAGTTGAATCGGTATGACTACATACTGCGCAGATCTCAGTTCTAGTTTTTCTCGAAAATGGTGCGCTTGCAGGGATTTTGCTGTCAAGAGGCAAGTGTTGTTCTAGGTATCAAGAGGGAATCATGGGAGCGGCTGCCTGACAGATCTGCCGGCCGGGGGCGAGCCGGCTGCGGTCGTTGGGCTGGGTCGCAAGAAGCTGTTTGACAGGTACGTGTCTGACAGGAAATAATCCCCGCGGTGATCAGCCCTGATATTTTCCAGGTTCCGGAGAGAAGCCCGGAATGGATTCTGTGGCTCGGTTACTACATACGCTGGCGGCACAACTGAAAAGACAGTGGCTATTTCTGCCAGCGTACGTGCGGGTTTTCAGAACGGAACGTGTTCCGATATTGAATTCTTTCGGCAGTACTAAGGAGCAGTGACATGCAAACAAGTGGGCTAATGGCACGGCTGGCGGCGACGCTGGCGACGATGCTTTTGTGTCTTACAGGATTAGGTCGAGCGCGGAAATCAGGAGTGCGGATGGTTTTGCGCGCTCTGGTTCTGGGACTGCTGATTACGGGGTTCGCAGGACATGCCTTCGGACAGACCGAACGCGGCAGCATCGCGGGGCAGATTACGGACGATACGGGTGCGATTCTTCCCGGCACGGTGATTTCGATCAAGAACGAAGCGACCGGAGTCGTGCAGACGGCGAAGACGAACTCGGACGGAAACTACGTCTTTCAGGATCTGAATCCGGGCAGCTACACGATCGTAGTGGACCGCGACGGGTTCAAGAAGTCTGAACGCGTACACACCGTGGTGGACGTGAACCAGACGAACCAGCAGAACATCAGCCTGGCGATCGGCGCGACCTCGGAGACGGTGGAGGTGACTACCGGAATTCAGCAGCTGCAGACGAGCACTGCGACGCAGGGACTGGTGGTCGAAGAGAGATCAATTGAGGAGTTGCCGCTGGTTTACAGCAACCCCTTCACACTGGAGACGCTGGCGCCCGGGCTTCTGGTTTCCGGCGTGAATCCGAACATTCACGCGTATGACAGCAGCACCGCAACGGTCTCGGTGAATGGATCGGTGCTGAACTCAATCGAATACCGGCTGGACGGCGCGCCGGACAACCGCATCCGGCTTTCGGCATACACGCCGAGCACGGAGTTCATCGGTCAGTACAAGGTGGAGACTTCCTCGTACGACGCGACCGAGGGACATTCGTCGGGCGGCTTCGTGAATACGTCGCTGAAGAGCGGAACGAATCAGTTTCATGGTGTGGCGTTCGGTTCGTATCAGAACCCGACGCTGAACACGAACTATTGGCATATTCCGGGATCGTCTGCGCCAGCCAAGGCATCATGGATGCGCGAAGGCGGTGCAGTAGGCGGACCCATCAAGAAGGACAAGTGGTTCTTCTTCACGGGCTATGAACACAGCCAGGCTGCAACGCCGAACGTGCAGCTGCTGACGGTGCCGAGCAAGGCAGAGCGCGGCGAGACAACGAGCGGCTACTACGACTTCTCGGAGCTGTATGCTCTGGATCCTTCGCATCCGGCGGGCGTCACGAACAAATATCAGCTGTACGATCCGACGTCGGGAGTAGTGACGACGGGAGGCGCGTGCGGCAGCGGCAAGACGTGCATAGTGCGCACGCCGATTCCCGGCAACCTGATTCCCGCAAGCGCAGTAAATGCGATTGCGCTGGCGGCGCTGAAGTATTATCCGGAACCGAATACGGCGCCGAACTCGCAGGACGGCGGCAACTTCTCGTACTCGAAGGCGGAGCCGGATCACTATTACGCATACATCGTGCGGAGCGACTTCAACATATCGAACAAGCAACAGCTTTATGGCCACTGGGTGCAGAGCCGGCGTCTGCAGCCTGCGAAGAACACGTACTTCGCCCCGGTGAGCGGCACGTCTTTGACCTACCTGAACAAGGGCATCGCGCTGGGATACACGTTCACGATCAACCCACAAACGGTTCTGGAAGCGCACCTGACGTGGACGCGCTTTGTGAATCAGAACACGGTGACCTCCCAGGGCACGTTGAGCCCGACCTCGATCGGCATGCCTTCGTACCTGGTGAACGGGCTTGGGCCGGACGCGCAATCGTTCCCGCGCATCGACATCACGGGCGAGACATCCCTGAACTCGGACAACGGCGTGCTTTCACACGACGACGTCACACTGGGTTCCGTGCAGGTGAGCAGGCTGTGGGGCAACCACTTCGTGCGCATGGGGTATGAGTACCGCATGTACGACACGAATGCGGGCATCACGACGCAGGGGAACGGCCGTTATCAGAACAGCGGCGCGTATGCGACGGCAACTTCGTCGACTTCGGCGCAGTCGATCGGATTCGGTCTCGCACAGTTCCTGTACGGGTTGCCGAACTCCTCCGCGGTCACTATCAACTCGGATCTTGCTTCGCGCTCGAACTACATGGCGGAGTGGGTGCAGGATGACTGGAAGCCGGTCCCGAATCTGACGATAAACGCCGGTCTCCGCTTTGAATACGAGCGGCCGAACAACGAGCGCAACAAGAAGGCGAACACGTATTTCGACTTCAGCGCGCCGAACCCGGCGAATGCATCAGCGGCAACGGCGTATAAGGCAACTGCGATCCCGAACCTGCCGGCGCCAATGCCTTCCAGCCTGCCGACTACCGGCGGCCTGCGGTTCCTTGGCGACCCGTCGACTCCGCTCTCGGGCAATCAGGACTATCACACGCAGATCATCAATATGCTGCCGCGTGTGGGCCTGTCCTATGAGTTCGCGAGGAACACGGTGGTTCGCGCCGGCTTCGGCATCTTCGACGATTCGCTCTCGACGTTCTATCTGTCGGGCGGAAACTCGGGTTCGACGAGCACGTTCCTGCTGCCGCAGCAGGGCTTTACGCAATCAACTTCAGTGAGCGGAATTGCCAACACGGTTCCGGCGACCGGCAGCACGTACAGCTATGAGGGACCGAACGGCGGATACTCGCTGGCGAATCCGTTCCCGAATGGCATTCAGCAGCCGACCGGCAATTCGCTGGGGGTTGAGACGTATCTCGGCCAGGCGGTGACGTTCCAGCCGCTGAATCCGAAGACGCCGTACAACATGCGGTGGAGCCTGGACATCCAGCGGCAGATAGGCGCGTGGCTTGCGGACGTTGCATACGTCGGCAACCATGGGCTGCACCAGCCGGTTCAGCAGGAGTTCAACGCGATTCCGCGCCAGTATCTGTCGACCTATACCGGCGGCTACGACGCGAACGAGAACACAGCGATTTCAACCTCGGTAACGAATCCGTTCTATGGGATCGCGCCGAATACGGTGACGCTCGGCTCCTCGAAGACCATCGCGGCGAACCAGTTGTTGAGGCCGTATCCGCAGTTCACCAGCGTGTCGGCGTACTCGACGATCGGTACGTCCATGTACCACTCCCTGCAATCGCAACTGACTCGCCGCTTCACGAATGGCGCCAGTTTGACGGCGGCGTTCACGTGGTCGAAGTCGATGGACGCTTCGCAGTTCCTGAACGTCAGCGATCCGACGCCATGGTATGGCCTCTCGGCGAACGATCGCACGTTCCGGTTTGCGACCAGCGGTATCTATCAACTTCCGTTCGGTCCGGGACGCACCTTCGCGAATAGCGGCGGAGTAATCTCGCAGATCGTGGGCGGATGGCAGGTGCAGGGCGTCTACCAGGTGCAGAGCGGCGAGCCGCTGGAGTTTGACGGACCGTCAACGCAGGCGAGTGGAACGACTCTGCCGGTGTACCTCGGACCCGGTCAACCAGGAAGCTCGGCATGGGGCCGTCCCGGCTTCAAGGCGAGCACCACCCGGACGTGGTTCAACACGGCGGACTGGGCGACGACAACGGGCAGCAGCACGGCCACGGGCCAGCAGCCGGGACTGTACGGAACGCAGTATCAGATCCGTACTCTCCCGCTCCGGTTCGACAATCTGCGCGGCGACTTCATGAACCAGCTTGATGGCGCGGTGCAGCGCAACTTCAGCCTGTCGAAGCTGTATGAGCCGATGGCTCTGCAGATCCGGCTCGACCTGATCAACGCGATGAATCATCCGGTGTATGGGGGCAGCGGCCATAACAGCATGGTCGTTACCGACTGGACGAGCTCAACGTTTGGGCAGGTGACCGCGCAGGAAAATCAGCCACGTATCTATCAGTTTGAGGCGTTTGTTCGCTTCTAAAAAGCTGAGAGAGAAAACCGGAATGGGCGCCCACTCGGGCGCCCATTTTGATTTTTCGGCGCAAGAAATTCTGCGCGTGTAAGGTGAGTTCTGTGCGCGAGAGAGGGCGAAAGATGCAGACGGTTACGCGAGGCTTCGGGGTTGCAATTGTTGCGGCGGTTCTGTCGGGCGTGGGTTTTGCGCAGTCGCTTGACGATGGCGGTGGAGCGTACAAGACGGGACAGTATCGTGATCTGTTCGCGGAGCGCGGACACTCGACGGCGGAGACGCACGCGAAGATCGAGGCGGCGTTTCAGCAGTTCTTTCACGGCGATCCGCAGACGCAGTCGGTGTACTTCGAGAGTGGGAAGAATGAGAACGGGCCGCTGGCCTACATCACCGACTGGGCGAACAACGATGCGCGCACCGAGGGCATGAGCTACGGCATGATGATCGCCGTGCAGCTGAACAAGAAGCATGAGTTCGACGCGATATGGAACTGGGCGCACACGTACATGCTGATCACGGACCCGAAGAATCCGAGCGTAGGGTATTTTGCGTGGTCCATGAACACGGATGGAACGCCGCGATCGACGGGCCCGGCGCCGGATGGCGAAGAGTACTTTGTGATGTCGCTGTACTTCGCGGCGAACCGCTGGGGCAATGGCAAGGGGATCTATGACTACCAGGCGGAGGCGGACAGGATTCTGCGCGGGATGCGGCATCATCCGGTGCTGAGCGGCACAGGGCCATTCCGCATTCATCCGCAGGATCCGCCGTTTGTGATGCCCGATCACCCATGGCCGAGCCCTAACGAGACCGCGCGCGAAAAGGCCGCAGCGCAGGCAGCGGCCGACGCCGCCGCGAAGGGAGAGCCTGCACCGAAGCCGCCGGTGTTTCCAAGACCGCGCGGGCCGTGGACCGAGACCATCGGGCCGATGGTGAATGAACAGCACACGATGATTCTGTTCGTGCCCAACGTGCAGAATCAGACCACAGATCCCAGTTATCATCTGCCCGCGTTTTATGAGTTGTGGGCACGGTGGGGTCCAGTTGAGGACCGTGCCTTCTGGGCGCACGCGGCAGAGGTAAGCCGCGGATTCTTCGCGAAGGTTACAGGCCCCGAGACTGCGCTAACACCGGACCGCGCGAACTTCGATGCGACGCCGGCGATGGGATGGGACCACAAGCCGGTTGAGTTTAGCTACGATTCGTGGCGCAGCGTGAGTAACTGGTCGGTGGACTACTCGTGGTGGAGAAAGAGCGCTGAAGAACCGGTGCTGAGCGAGCGTTATCAGCGGTTTTTGATTGGCCAGGGCATTGACCGGTTTGTAGACCGGTATTCACAGGATGGGAAGCCGATGTCGGAGCGGCACTCACCAGGGATGGTGGCGACGGCTGCCGTCGGGAGTCTGGCGGCGAGCAAGGGCAAGGATGCCAATGCGTTTGTGGATGCCGTGTGGGCGATGCCGATGCCGTCCGGTGAGCAGCGCTACTACGATGGCATGTTGTACCTGATGAGCATGATGCATTGCTCGGGCGAGTTTCGGATATGGGGACCTGCGCAAGCGAGCAAATGAAAGCGTCGCCTGTGTTTGCGCGCGGGCTGAATCAGCGGGAGCTGTAGAGAAGCATCGCGGTTGCAGGAGGAACGGTTGAGGCTTCGCGATTGCCTGCGGCTTCGCGGTCTTCTACAGTGCGCGATGTGAGCGATTGCGCCGTGAGAGTGCGGCCGACGCTGTAGCCGGCAAGGTCGATGTGAAGCGGATGGTCGGCGTCCTTGTTAATTATCGCGACCACCGTCTGGCCGGTGGGGAGCTTCGCGGCGTAGGCGGTTGCGTTCACCGCGCCGGGCGAAAAGCTGAGCGGAAGCATTGTGCCTCCGGCGAGGTAGCTGGCGAAACGGAGACCGTAGAAGGTGGGTTCGGCTACGTATTGGCCGTTGATGTCGGCAATAGGCGTATAGAAGGGCCGCGGATGGACCTCATTCGGATTCGAGATGAGGGCGTCGCCAGGAAGTCTGCCGCCGAGCGAGTTGGCGACCTGCCTGGCGCTGCCTCCATGCAGATTCACGCCGGAGTAGCCGAGCGAGGCGAGTAGGAGACAGTAGTCAGCCGACCACAGCGTTGCGGCGAAGACGTCAGAGAAACCGGGCTTGCCGCCGCGATAACAGCTGTTCCCTTCCGTCATGCGATAGTGTGTGCCAAGCTTCTGGGCGGCGGCGCGTGCAATAGCTGCATCGCGAGCGACGCGCGGGTCAGGGTGAAGGAGATCGTTGATGTTTGCCTTCGGGTTCGACGGTGGGCCGGTGAAGTAATAGTGATGCGTGAGGGCGACGACGTCAGGCCGGTCTTTCAGCGCGGAAAGACGATCGGCGATCGTGGGGAACCACGATACTTTGCTGGCGACATCCGGCATACCGAAGCGTGCAGATGGAACGCGAGCACGGATGGCATTGGCCGAGGCGAGCCAATCGTTGAAGTAGGCGTTGGCGTCCCAGGTTTTCTTGTCACGGAAGCGGCTGCCGAATCCGTCGGCTTCGTTGCCGACCTGGAAGTACTCGACCTTCGGGCCGAGGGCCTTGTGGACGAATTCGGCTTCGTCGGCTGCGCGTGCGGGTGTGCTCGAGCCGAGATTGATGCCATAAAGACAGGTCCAACCGGTGGCATCGAGAAAACTGCGGAGGTTGCGGACGGCCTCGGGTGTGACGGCGTAGGCGAGGTCCATGGGCGAGCGCTCGCCCTCAGGAGTTTGCAGCACGACATTCGGTGGCAGCGGCGGCTGCTTGCTGTCGGGCGTGGGCTTCCACCAGCCAACGTCCGATGTATTGCCGCCGAGACGGAGGACGCCGTTGGGGGAGAGCGCGCGGAACTGCTCGATCAGGCCGGTATTTGCCGCGGAGAAAAAGGAAGGATCGGAGAGCTGCTCGATCTCGTAAGAGAGGCCGATGTAGTTTGGCGGGAGTGTCGGACCGGGCTGTTCGGGGTGAATGGTCACCGTCGCGGGTGCGCCGGCCTGTGCGAAAGCCCGAACTGCAGGCAGAGCGAGCGCTGAGGCTGTGGCGCTGGTGCGGAGAAAACGGCGGCGGCTCGAGCGAAAGTAACCCGACATATGCAATTCAGGTTAGGGCAGTTACCTTGTGAAGTAAAATCGAGCGCTTATTCGTAACTGAACATTGGGTCACCAAGGTAACGGCAGACGAAAACCATTGTTACTTCCGGTTGTGTGGCAACCCAACTCGATTTTGATTGTCTCAAAACGGACAGTCGTGCAGGATTAGTCGTGCAAGGTTTCTCAAGGGGGGACACATGCGGTTACGGGTCTTTGCGGCAGTACTTATGTTTGCGGGTTTAGGGCTGGCGGCACAGGCCGACGTCACGAATCCTAATTTCAGTCCGGCGACTGAAGGGTACGGTGTTGTTCCGGGTTGGACAGGAACGCCCGAAACGGGCTCTCTGACTTACAACACTAACCTCCAGTGGAACAACGGCACGCTTCCGGCCGGCGATACTACTGTTGGGTTTATCCAGCAAGATGGCTCCTTCACGACCACGCTCGGCGGACTGACTCCAGGTCAGACCTACACGCTGAGCTTCCTGGACAACTCACGCGACCTGACCGGCGACAACTGCTGCAATGCGACGCCGTCGCTGACAGTCTTGGTGGGCGGAGCAACACTTTCCGGCCCTACACCTGTGATGTCGGTTGGAAATCCCAACATGTTTTCCTCGGTCAGCGAGGACTTCATTGCGGGGGCGACCTCGGAGACGCTCGAATTTTTGTCGACCACTCCGGGCGATGCGGACGGAACCTTACTGCTGAGCGATGTACACGTAGTTCCCGCTACGGTTGCCGCTACGCCGGAACCTTCCAGCCTGATGCTGCTGGGCACGGGCATTCTGGGCGCGGCGGGGATGGTGCGTCGTCGCTTTATCCGCAGCTAACAAGGGGACAGCTTGACCAAACAGACCTCGCCATGTGCGAGGTTTGTTTTTGCTTGCGGCTCAGAGGCGGCGTACGAGCAGGATTGTCTGGTCATCGAGTTGGCGGCCGAAGCTCCGTGCCTCACTAAGGATCCTGGTGGCGAGTTGCGGTAGCGGATCGCGCGCTCCGGACGCGACCACCTCATTGAGGCGTTCCAGGCCAAACTCTTCTCCGCTCCTGTCAGCGACCTCGAGGATTCCATCGGTAGCGACGACAAAGAGATCGCCCGTTGAAGCGTCGACAGAGAAGCCGTCGAATTGAGACGCGGGAAAAAGGCCGACGGGAAACTGCGGCTCCTGACAATACGAGATGGATTGTGCGGACGCATGCCATTGGACCACTGGAGGGCTGGCGGCAAGCGCGCAGAAGACGCTGCCGTTGGCGCAGAGGCGGAAGCCAGTGAAGGTGGCGTAGAGCTGGGATTCTTTCACTTGCGGCAGAACTGTGTTGAGCCGGTCCAGTAACAGCGGGATTGTCTCCTGAGGCTCGCGCTCGCCGGCGTCAAGAAGTGCGGTGCGGGCTGCGGTCTTCACACGACCCATGAGGATACTGGCGGCCAGACCGTGCCCGGTGATGTCAGCGAGAAACGCGATGAGATCACCGTTTGCTAGCGATACCGCGTCAACGAGATCTCCGCCTACCTTCTCACTGGGCCGGGAGATTCCGTAGAGTTCGAAGCATGGCGTGCGAATTTCCAGAGTGGGGACGAGGGTTCGCTGGATGCTGTGGGCCAGTTCGAGCTCGTTTTGGAGGATGAGCGAGCGCTTGCCTTCCGTGCGGATAAAGATGGTGAAGAAGAAGTAGGACGTGATCGTCGCGACGAGGATGCAGGTTGCAGCGAAGTGAATTCCCTGCTCGGGCTGCACAGGTTGGAGATGGAACGATTGCACCATCCAGTTGGAGACGTTCGTGCTGATGGTTCCGATGAAGAACTGAAGAACGCCCATTGCCACAAGAAAGACAGCCGGCAGACGCGCAACGGTCAGGATCCAGAGGACCGCGTTCAGGCCGCTCATCGCAGCGACAACGATAGTGACGCTGTAGGGCAATACGCCGTGATTGATCAGGTCGATATAGAAACCAAAAATGGAAAATAGAAGAGCGGCCGCTAGGAGCACCATCCATAGCCGGCTGAGTGGCATGGCGCTGAAGTGCGCCCAGCGCGAGATGCGACGCAGGTACCACGGTCTGCTCTGCGAGGCCATTGCGCCGAAGGCTATCAGAAGACGGCGAAATTCAGTCGATGAGTAGTCTCAAAATTCTCCAGGGGAGAAGTGGCGAGAGATTTCAGTCCATGACCTGGCGAGCGAAGCGGGCCATTTCGTCGTGCTGCGGAGAGCTTTGCAGGAGTACGAGCGAGCACCCAGCGCCTTCGAAGTCCGCGAGACGCTGCCGAACGTGCTCGGGCGTTCCGATGAGGCCGGAGTAGAGGCCACGGTTGGAGACGGAGTAGTCGCGCAGCGAAAGCTTCTTTTCGAGTTGCGATCCCGTGATCCACTGCTGAAAGTTGGCGAAACCCGCGGGGGATTGCGCGGGATCGGGCTGCGAGGTGATGCGCTCCACTTCCCTGTTGGCTTCAGCCTCGGAGTCGCGGACGATGCAGTAGCCCGTGACGCCGAAGATGAGCGGCGGAAGCTGCGGATGCTGTGCGCGGCGTTGCTTCATGTCGGCGACTTTCGCGGCAATGGTGTTGGGGTCGTCGCCGTGCATGAGGTAAGCGTCGCACTTGGCGGCGATGAGGTTCTTGGCTGTTTCGGATTCTCCGCCCGCGTAAAGTGTCGGGCGAGTGAGACCCTCGGGGGCGCGCGAGTAGGTGCGGCGCGGCATGGGCTTCGGCGCGAGGATGTTGTCCTTAACATCGTAGAAGCGGCCGGAAAATGTAGTTCCCTGTTCGGCCCAGCAACCGGAGAGGACATCCAGCCACTCTGAGGTGCGCGCGTAGCGATCGTCGTGCTCGTCAAAGGGGATGCCGTACTTGGTGGCTTCGTCGCGCCACCAGGAGCTGACGACATTCAGGGTGAGACGGCCGCCGCTGATGCGATCGATGTTGGCGGCCTGCTTGGCGAGCAGCGCGGGATTGTGGAACGTTGGCCGGACTGCGACCATCAGCTCCAGCTTGCGGGTGACGGCGGCGAGCGCGGCGGTGGTGGTCATCGCGTCGAGCGAGTCGGCTTCGACGCCCTTGATGTCATTCAGGTTGAGCTCGGCGATGAGGGTGAGGTCGTAGCCCAGAGCCTCAGCGCGCGCGCAGAGGTCGCGCACGTAGTCCCAGGTGGCGGGCATTTGTTCGTCGTCGATGTTGCGGAGCCAACCGCCGAAAACGGGGAGCCAGAAGCCGTAGCGCATTTGGGCTTAGTATCCGCGAATCCGTGTCAGCCGTCCAAATTGTGACTTTCGCCGGGAATACCACCTTATGACTTCAGCCCGAAGAGCTGGAACGAAAGTAGGGGCAGCCTAGAAGTCTTGCGTGAAATGAAAATTCACCTGATTTTGCAAATTTTTCACCTTGATCCGAGGCCCCACAACCGATATATTTACGTGGCGTCCCCAGAAAGTCTCGATACGACTTAGCAGTTTTGCTGCAGAAACTGTAGCCTGCGGGACGGAGATGCGTTCACGCTGAGTTCGAAAGCCATGGGGAGTAAATGTTCACTTTGGGTTTTGTTGCAGGGATTATTGCGGGCTTGCTGATCGCAATCGCTTATTATTTCGCCTTCCGGACTGGATTCAAAAACGGCTACGAATCCGCGCAGAATCCCGCGCAATGGCCAGCGCCGGTCAGGACCGACATTCCCAGCTAGAGAGCCGCCCCCCGGCTACGCGGCGCATGAACCCGCTCGGAACGGGGATCGTGCTGCGGCGCGGATGGCTGGCCGTCACTCCGTGGCTAGGCGGGAACTCCTGAGGTGATGCCTGCTTCAGCTTCGAGCCAGTCGACGAGTTTGGCGAAGGGATCGAAGCCGATGACGCGGGGGCCGTCGGCGACGAAATTGGAGAGCGCGTTGATGTCGTAGTAATAGCGCTGGCCGTCACGGCTGTCGGTGATGTACTCGACGCCGCCAATGTCGATGCCCGAATGCTGCATAAGGAGCTCGACGTCGCGAATGACCTCTGCGGGCGGGGTGAAGGCCTCGACGGTGATGCCGGTTTTGGGAGCGTCTATCGCGCAAGCTGCACGATTCAAATCTGTCCCCGTTGTTGTCCGGCAGATGTCGGCGGGGCAGAGATCGAAGGTCTCTCCGGTGATGTGGACCTTGATGGCGTAGAGGTATTTGCCGTTGAGGACTTCGACGCGAACGATGTGGGCGTCCTGCGCGGGGATGAACTCCTGGACAAGCGCGGTGGAATCGAGACCGAACTGGAGAGCGTCGGGAGAACCGGCGGGCTCGGAGAGGGCGTGACGAAGCTGCGAGGCGCCGTCGAAACGCTTGACGCCGGCGCCAGAGCCGCCGATGTTCGGCTTGACTACTATCGGCCAGCGCAGGCCTTCGGTGGCGGCGAGGGCTTGTTCGGGGCGGTGGATGACGAGGGCCTTCGGGTAGGGGAGGCCGAGTGAATCGGCGAGAACGAGCTGGCCGGCTTTGGAGAGCTCGGACTGGAAGGCCTTGAAGCCGTTAATGACTTTGACGCCGCGGGATTTGAGGTGCTCGAGGAAGCCGAGTGTGTAGAAGATCTGGTCGCCGTTGGAGCGGTTCCAGGCCGAGGGCGACATGCGATTGAAGACGAGCGAGTACTTTTCTTCGGGGTGGTCGGCGGGTGACCAGGAGTGCTCGGGCGCGAAGAGCTTGATGTATGGCGTGCCGCGGCGGTCGAGCTCGGCGAAGAGCGGTTTGAACCAGTGGGGCTGCTCGTAGTAAATGGCGATCGGGAGTGGATTCGGCATGGCGTCTGTTCAAGGATAAGACAACCGGAACTGGCAGGCGGATTCGTGGCGGCTCGGGAAAAAGCTTCGACGTAAGGGGAAGAGGGAGTGGATCGGTGGCGTGGAACAAGGGTGTTCCACGTGGAACAATCCGTTTTCCGGAAAATCGCTGTGCGAAAACGATGATTTCTGTGGATTTCAACCGGCGGGATTTCGATCATCGCACAAATCAGGCTGTGGTGCGGTGGAGGAGATCATCCTGCCCACCGGCCCGGAACCAGCGGTAGCCATAGGGCTCAAGCAGGATGAGATGGCGGCCGGCAGAGTCTGCTTTGCTGTGGTCGTTGGAGATGATGTTGGTGAGATAGAGGTCAAGCTGTTGCACTGCGCGCTTCCCTGCCCTGTTGCGCGTGGGCCCGGCGGAGGAGCGGAAGCGGAGCTCGACGGGATCGGCGCAGAAGTTGTGGATGACGATGACGGAGTTTTCCTGCCAGGTGTAGCGGAGGATCAGTACGTCGTCACGGCGTGAGGGGATGACGGTGAATTCCCCCCAGCCGATCTCGGGTGTTTCTTTGCGCGTGCGGATCATGCGCTCCATCCAATTCATGAAGGAGTTGGGATCGCGGCGCTGGTCGGCGACGTTGATGTGCTCGAAGCCGTAGGTTCCGCCGGTGATGACGGGGTTCTTCGGGTGCGGGTTGGTGGTGAAGCCGCCGTTGGGGTCGCGCGACCACTGCATCGGGGTGCGGCAGGCGTTGCGCTCGGGGAGCGAGAGGTCGTCGCCCATGCCGATTTCGTCGCCGTAGCGGATGACGGGCGTGCCGGGCAGCGAGAGCATGAGCGAGTAGGCCATCTCGAGGCGGCGGCGGTCGCCGCGCAGCATGGGCGCGAGACGGCGGCGGATTCCGCGTTTGTAAAGCTGCATGTCCTTGTCAGGGCCGAAGGCGGCGAAGCAGGCCTGTCGTTGTGCGGGCTTGAGGCGGCCGAGATCGAGCTCGTCGTGATTGCGGAGGAACTGTCCCCACTGTGCGGTGGCAGGGCGTTTTGATGTGGAGATGAGGCTCTGGATGAGTGGCTTTGTGTCCGTAGTCGCGAGCGCGTAGAAGAGGTGCTGGTTGACCTGGAAGTTGAACATCATCTGCAGGCGTTCGCCTTCGTCGCCGAAGTATTCCATGTCGGTGTCGGGGAGAACGTTGGCTTCGGCGAGGACAATGGCGGAGCCTTTTCGCCAGGAGATGAACTCGGCGAAGGTGCGGAGCATGTCGTACTGCTCGACGGGCTTGGTGATGCCAGCGCCTTTTTCGGCGATGACGAAGGGGACGGCGTCCATGCGGAAGCCGGAGACGCCGAGCTGCATCCAGAAGCCCATGATCTTGAGGATCTCGGCCTGGACTTCGGGATTAGAGGTGTTGAGGTCGGGCTGGAATTCGTAGAAGCGGTGGAAGTAGTACTGGCGCGCTCTCTCGTCGAAGCTCCAGGTGGTTTTTTGCACGCCGGGGAAGACGACACCACTGGCTGCGTCGCGCGGCTTCTTCTTCGACCAGACGTACCAGTCGCGGAAGGGCGAGTCGGGGCTGCTGCGGGCGGATTGAAACCAGGGGTGCTGGTCGGAGGTGTGGTTGACGACGAGGTCGATGAGCACGCGCATGCCGCGCTGATCGCAGGCGTGGGTGAAGTCTACGAAATCGCCGAGGGTGCCGAAGCGCGGGTCGACGTTGTAGTAGTCGGCAACGTCGTAGCCGTCGTCGCGCATGGGCGAGGGCTGGAAGGGCATGAGCCAGATGGCGGTGACGCCGAGGCCCTGGAGGTAGTCGAGGCGTCGCATGAGGCCGCGGAAGTCGCCGGTGCCGTCGCCGGTTGTGTCCATGAAGGAGCCGACGTGCAGACAGTAGAGGACTGCGTTCTTGTACCAGAGGTCGTTAATCATGCTCTCTGGATGGGATGCAACGTAGCGGGCTGATAGGAGAAAAACAAAAAGCAGATCCCCCTCGGGGATCACAGAAAGAAAAGCAAAGGCAAAAGCGCGATTACATTTCGCGCAGGTGCTTGATGAGCTCGGTGGGATGGATGGGTTTGGGTAGGAGCTCGAAGCTGTGGCCACGCTCGCGGGCACGCGCGAGGATCTCTACAGTCGCGGACTGTCCACTGAACAGGACGATGCGCGTTTCGGGACAGTGCTTGCGAATTTCGATGGCCGCTTCCACGCCATCGACCTTGGGCATGAGGACGTCAGAGAGGACGAGGTCCGGGCAGTGGCGCTTCGCCCGGTCGATGGCCTCCTGGCCGCCGTACGCGGGCTCGGCGATGAAGCCGTTGCGGTTCAGAATCTGGACGATTGTGTCCGCAATGACTTTTTCGTCATCCACAACCAAAATTCTTGGCGCCGGGATGTGTTTCTGAGCCTCGCCGTCAGGCGAAGCAGAGGGTTCAAAGCGATCGTTCGCAGAGCGACTGCTGAGCAGAAATGGATTCATCACGGGGGTCCTGGACCGAGGAAAGCCTAAAGGGCGCGAATTTTCTGGGGGCTCCGGCGAACATACGTTTTCCGACTTGCTGCGATGGTGCGTGAAGAGTAAAGCGATTCTTGATGAAAGTCTACTGGAGAAATTGCTGAAGAGGGGAGTTGAAAACGTCGGGGTTAGGTACTTCGGAAGGGAGAAAGACGCGGAAGACGGTTCCGGTGGGCGGGTCGGTGCGGGTGCGGTAGGCTATCGAGCCGCCGTGCTTCTCGATGATGCCGCGAGTGACCCAGAGGCCGAGGCCGGTGCCGAGCGAATGTTTGGATGTGATAAATGGGGAAAAGAGCCGCTCGCGCACGGCGGGTGGGATGCCGATGCCGCGATCGGCAATGACACAGGAGACGCCGGGGCGGTCGCCAGCTACGCCTGCGCGGGCGCGGATGACGAGCTCAGTGTCTTCAGAGGCGTCGATGGCATTGACGAGCAGATTGGAGAAGACCTGGCGGATCTCTCCCTGAAGGCCATAGAGGCGGAGGCCGGGTTGGATGTAGGTGCGACAGGCGAGGCGTTTGAAGTGGAGCTTTCGGGAAAAGAGCTCGACGATGCCGTGTAGCAAGGCACTGAAATCGATTTGGCCGGGGCGGGTGGTGTCGCGATAGAAGCCGAGAGTCTGCTGCGCGATCTGGGTGACGCGGGCCAGCTCGTCGTCGGCACTCTCGAGCAGCCGCTGGATGGGCCCGGGAACGGTGGGGTCGGTTTTGCAGATGTAGATGAGGTTGGTGACGGCCTCAAGGGGGTTGTTGATCTCATGCGCAATGGTGGCGGCAAGGCGGCCGGTAGCAGCAAGCTTCTCGGATTGGCGGAGAGTGGCTTCCTGGGTTTTGCGGCCGGTGACGTCCTGCACGGTGCCGATCATGCCGGTGAACTCCTGCGCCCCATTGAAGGTGGCGAGGCCGCGTGCGGCGATCCAGCGCTGAGTCTTGTCCGGGCCTTCGGCTCGATATTCGTTGCTATAGACGCCGCCATTAAGGACCGCCTCGCGGAGATTCGTCGGGGTGTTGGGCAGGTCGTCGGAATGGACGATGCGGCGGCGGAGCTCAGAGCGGCGGATGGGGGTGTGCGGCTGGGAGAAGAGCAACTCGGCAGCGCGTTCGTCGAGGTCGAGCGAGTCGGTGGCGACGTCCCAAGTCCAGGTGCCGAGGGCGCCGGCGTCGAGAGCCTGACGGAGGCGGCGCGTGGATTCGGCGAGAGCGAGCTCGGCGCGGCGTTGCTGGGTGACGTCCTGAAAGAAGATGGCGATGCCTTCGGGCGTGGGAAAGACGCGGAGGGAGACCCAGAGATCGAGGGGAGCGTAGTAGTCGACGAACTCGACATGCCGGCCGTCCATCGCTTCGGCATAGCGGGCGCGGAAGGCTTCTCCGGCGGAGCCAGGAAAGACTTCGGTGTAGCTGCGACCGACGACGGGAAGATCGCGGCCGATGATGGCCAGCCCGGCGCGGTTCAGATAGGTGAAGACCCAGTCGCGATTCATGAGCGCGACGCCGTCGGCCATGGCATCGAAGACCTGCTCGAGGCGCTCGGAGGTTTCGCGCTGGAGCTGGCGGGCAGCGTCGGCGATTGCGATTTCGGTGGTCAGATTCTCGTGGAGGCGGGCGTTCTCGATTGCGACGGCGGCTTGTGCGGCGACGGTGGCTACCAGGGACTCGCTCTCGATGGTGAAGACGTTCGGTTCCGGGTGGCCGTAGAACATCGAGCCGAGGATCTCGCCGGAGCGTCCCATGATCGGAACGGAGAGATAGCTGCGGACGGGAAGGTGTCCGGGCGGCATGCCGCGGAATGGCTCGTTGTGTCCGTATCTGGGGTCGTGGGTGATGTCGCCAGAGCGGAGGATTCTGCCGTGCACCATGGTTTCGGCAAAGACCGCGGTCGGCCGCGGCATTGGAAAGCGGGAGAAGGCGGAAGGGTCTACGCCGGAGACTTTGTAGAGCTGATAAGGGCTGCCGTCATCGCCGATGCTGTTGTAGAAGAAGGCTCCGAAGGAGGCGCCGCAGAGCTTCAGACCGGCGTCAAGAGCGGCCTGAACGATATGTTCAAGGGACTCCTCCCGGCCGAGGAGAAGGCCGGTCTCAACGAGCAGGCGGAGGTGCTCAGCGGCCTGCGAAGACGAGGATGAATCGCCTCGTGCTGATGGGATCTGATCCGTCATGGCGATTCGGTGCCGTACAAGATCGAGTTTAAACGAACCGCGAACACGGGCGGGCGAGCGGTAAAAGGCAGTTTGCTGTGACGAAAACGAGAGCCAGTGGCCAGCGATGATGTGGCGGAGCGATTCAGCGGCGGCTAGTAGCCGATGTGGAAGTTAATGCCTGTGGCGACCCGGAGACTGTTCTGGATGTTGTCGGCACCGTCAGGCAGGCGCGTGTGAACGACGTCCACTTCGACCACGCGGAAGTCGAAGCGGTGGTAGATGTGCAGGTTCACGCCTCCACCAGCCTCCATATCGAGCGAGGAGGCGTTGTTGGTGAGGACACCCTTGACGGGATACTGACCTGAAGTAGCGAAGGCGTAGCCGACCTTCCCCTGGACGTAGATCGAGCCTTTGCGGTTCCACGCTGTTGGGCTGATGTGGCCGATGTTGTAGGTGTAGCGCGGCCCGACGAAGAAGGTAATCGTGTGGATGTCTACGACACTGCGAAGGTTGGTGCCCGCGTTTCCGGTGCCGCCGGCAACGAAGCCGATTCCCTTCCAGGGGGCGTATGCGATTTCAGTGGAAGCGCCGCGAAGATAGAAGAAGGTGGAGGGCTGGTTGCCGACAAAGCGGGCGGCGTCCTCGATGTACATCATGCTGAAGTCGCCGCTGGCCTGCGCGTGGGCGCGGGGAGCAAACAGTGCAAGCGCGAAGATCCCGGCCAGCAACACGAGACCGCGATGAAGGCTGCGGGTGTGTCGGCTGGTTCGGGTGAGTCGCAGGTGCATTGCTAAGACGGTCTCCTAAGCTTAGTCGACAGTGAGGGTGACCTGCACGGTGTGGGTGAGTGTGCCGGCGGTTCCGGTTACGGTGACCGTGTAGGTTTGGGGGTCATTGCCGTAGTAGCCGGTGGCCTGGTCCTGCAGACAGCCGCTGAGGCCAGTGCTGACGGCTGCGAGCCCAACGAAGATGAGGAGCAGCCGGATGACAGTACGACGGCGGCGGAGGAGGAAGCCGGTGGGCAGCAGCAGGAACGCAACGAAGGCTGGGGCTTCGTGCCGCAACGAGGGGCTTGCGGGGTTCACAGGCCGCCGCAGCGAACCCGTAAGCGGAGGAGCGGTGACGGTGAGGACGACGGGAGTGATTCCTGCACCGCCAGCGACGCTGCTGGGGTTGAAGGTGCCGGAGCCACCGCTCGGGAGGCCGGTCACGCTAAGAGCAACGGGAGCTGCGAGTGAGTTGGCGCCGATGGGCGAGACGACCAGGTTGTACTGCGTGCTGGCGCCGAGGATGATCGTCGCGGAATTCTGTGAGCCGGTTGCCAACGCTAACGAGAAGTCCTCAACGACCTGCGTGAGGGGCGTGGTCGTGATGGGTTGATAGAGACCGTTGCCGGCGTAGCTGGCGGTGAGGATGTGCTGGCCGTTGGTCGAGAAGGTGACGTTGAGGGTCGCGGCGCCGCTGGTGTTCAGCGTGGCGGTGCCAATGGCTTTCGTGCCGTCGTAGAAGGTGACGGTGCCGGTCGGCGTGCCGGCCGAGGAGGAGATCGTGGCGGTAAGCGCCGTGGAGCTGGAGATGAGAACTGGATTGACGGAACTGGTCAGCGCTGCAGTGGTCGAGAAGTTCTGTACGTTCTCGTTGACAACTGCCGATGTCGCGGCACCGTAGGGGCTGGTACCCGCGTAGCTTGCCGTGAGCGGGTGGGTGCCGGGCGCAGCGAACGAGGCGGTTAGCGTGGCGACGCCGCTCGCGTTCAGCGGGGCCGTGCCGAGGACAGTGGTGCCATCGAGGAAGGTGATGGCGCCGGTGGGTGTGCCAGTGGTCGAGCTCGCGGTTGCGGTGAGGACGGTGTTCGAGTTGACGTTCACCGGGTTGACGGAGCTGGTGAGACCGACGGTGGTGGTGAGGGTCTGAACGGTCTCGTTGAGTACCGATGAGGTCGCTGCCTGATACGGGCTGGTGGCCGGATAAGTCGCCGTGATGGGATGCGTGCCGGAGGTGGAGAACGAAACCGTGAGGGTCGCAACGCCGCTTGCATTCAGCGGTGCGGTGCCCAGGACCGTCGTGCCGTCGAGGAAGGTGATGGTGCCAGTTGGCGTGCCCGAGGTCGAGGATACGGTTGCGCTGAGGACGGTGTTCGCGTTGACGATGACCGGGTTGACGGAGCTTGTGAGACCGACGGTGGTGGTGAGGGTCTGGACGGTTTCGTTGAGCACCGAGGAGGTCGCTGCCAGATAGGGGCCGGTGGCGGGATACGTCGCCGTAATGGGATGCGTGCCGGTGGTAGAGAACGAAACCGTGAGGGTCGCGACACCGCTGGCATTCAGCGGGGCGGTGCCCAGGACCGTCGTGCCGTCAAGGAAGGTGATGGTGCCGGTGGGCGTGCCCGAGGTCGAGGATGCGGTTGCGGTAAGGACTGTGTTCGCGTTGATGATGACCGGGTTGACCGAGCTGGTGAGTCCGAGCGTGGTGCCGAACGTCTGAACGACCTGATTGAGCACGGCGGAGTTTGCGGCCTGGAAGAAACCGGCGCCGGGATAGCTGACGGTGAGCGGGTGCGTTCCCGCGGTGGAGAACGAGACGGTTAGCGTGGCGACGCCGCTGGAGTTGAGGGTGCCGGTGCCGAGGACTGTGCCGCCGTCCATGAAGGTAACGGTGCCGGTGGGCGTGCCGTAGGCAGAGCTGACGGTTGCAGTCAGCGTCGTGTTCGCGCCGAGGTTGACGGGATTGACGGAGCTTGTGAGTGAGACGGCCGGAGTGGTGATGACCGTAACCGGATTGCTGGTGCCGGTGTAGGTCTGGCCGGGGGTGAAGGTGGTGTCGGTGACAGTGACGGTCCAGGTACCGAGCGTGTTGAAGTTCAGCGCGTTTGCCGCGGTGGACGAAACAGTGAGGACACCGTTGTTGGCGGCGGTGAAGGTATAGGAAGCAAATGGGAGTTTGCAGGCAGGGTCGGTGCAGGAGAGATTGATCGTGCCCGTGTAGGTGGTGTCGATCGTGCCGTCGTTATTGATGGCTGTGATGGTGAGGGTTGTGGCCTGGCCCGGCGTGACCGTGGAGGGCGCGATGACGACGGTGAAGTGGTCGAGCACATGATATCCAGTGCCCGTGAGATTGACGTTCGCGGTGACGTTGCCATTGCCGGAGGCGGAGACGTTCAATGTGCCGGTATTGATGCCTGCAATGGTGGGCTTGAAACCGATCTCGAGCGTGCAGGCCTCGCCGACGAGAACCTGAGTGCCGTTGGTTCCGTTGGTTGTGTTAGGGCAGGTGCCGGTGGTGTCGGCGAAGAAGGCGTTGTTGCTGATGCTGGGGAAGTCGTTTCCGGCAACGTTCAGGAGATAGGTGCCGGTGTTCTCCACATTGAGCGCGAGATCGCCGTCGGCGGTATCGACGGAGCCGACGAGCGTGGGGGTTGCGAAAGTGAGCGAGGATGCCGAGCGCGTCACCTGCACGAGGCCCGCGACGGTGTCCGAGACGAGTAGATCGCCGGTGGGCAGGAGCATCACGCCGGCGGGAGTGGTGAGGGTGGCTCCGAGAAGGGTGATGGCGTACGGCGCTCCAGTAACCGGGAGCTCGACGAGGCGCTTGTTGCCGGTGTCCGCGACGGTGAGGCCGCCGGCGGCATTGGCGGCGACTGCCGCGGGGGCGGAGAGCGTAAGGCCGGAGAGCGGCAGCACGGTGGCCGCGTAGGAATGAAGACTGATCTCAACGATGCGGTTGTTGTTTGCGTCGGCGACGTAGAGATTGTCGGAGTCGTCGATAGTGAGGCCCTCGGGGCTTGAGAGCGGGGTACTGAGGCCGGTAAGTGTGATCGCGGCGGCCGCGTTGCCATTCTCGGTGTCGATTCGGATGATCTTGTTTGCGCCGGCGTCGGCGACGTAGAGATAGCCGAAGCCATCGAGCGCGAGGCCGGCGGGCTGGAGCAACGTGACGCCAGGGGTCGAGATGGCTGTGGGCGAGCCGCTGACAGGAATCTTGTAGACCGCGCCGGTGTTGGGCGAGGAGATGTAGAGCGTGCCGTCGCCGGCGATGGCGATGGACGAGAACGGCGCGGAGGTAGTGGAGGCAGGAACGGCGCCGAGCAGGGTGGCGCTGCCGGAGGTGGTGCTCTCGAGGATGCGGCCGTTCAGGGCGTCGTCGATGTAGAGATTGCCGGCCCCGTCGAGAACCGTGGAGGAGGGGTTGATGGTGGCCGGGCTGATGCCGGTGAGCGAGGTGATTGCGACTGCGGTGGCGGGGGAGACCACCATTTGCGGGCCGAGGCCTGCGCCGCGCAGCGGAACGCGATTGGTAACGTTGCCGCTTCCGTCCTCGACGAGGAGTTCGCCTGTGCGAAGACCGAGGACGGCGGGCGTGAAGGTGACGGTGATGGTGCAGGCCGTCGAGGCCGGGAGAGTTCCGATGCAGGTCGAAGTGGAGGCTGCGAAGTCCTTGCCCGAAACGCCGAGAGTGAGCGCGATGATGGGACCGACGGTAACGGGAGGGCTGCCGGCCGGAACGAAAAAGGTAAGGGTGGTGACGCTGGAGGTCGTGCCGAGGTTTACGCCGCCGAAGTCGACGGGGCCGCCGGGGGAAAGCGACTGGGCGAAGGTGTCTGAGGAGAATCCTGCAAAGGCGAGAAGAACGAGGAGCAGCAGGGAGAAACGAAGCCGGGTGCGTTGACGGGCGGGCGAGCCTGGAAGCCCGTAGTGGTGGGCGCGATCTTCGCGCGGCATGTGCATTCGATCCTCCACCCTGCGGCCCTAAAGCCAGGTTGCGGGCGCGACGTAAGGCGAGGTATCGCCCTCAAGGAGCTCGCGCCTGGATGCGCTCCTTCAAAAATCCCGGGAAAACCGGCGGCTCTTCGCATGATGCGCCGCCTCGTGGCCCTCTGCGCGTCGAGGTTTGCCCGAGGTGGCTAATTTAGCAGCACCACGGAGGTAATCCCCTCCCCCGAAGGGGGATGGTGCGCCAGAACGAAAGCGGCAGTGACCCCGGCGAGACAGTGCTATGCTTGCGGGCAAACGCAAAATTTCAAAGCGTTTCAGAGCAACGGACCGAGCGGGACAGGGTGAGGAAAACGGGATGAGTTCTGGAGGATGGTCGACGTCGCAGAGTACGGAGGTGGCTGCTGGTGGCGACCATCGTCAGCAGGCGGCGTACATGCTTCGGCCGCTGAGCCTGGGAGAGATCCTGGACCGCAGCTTCGCGGTCTATCGCGCGAACTTCTGGCTGTTCGTCGGCATTGGGTCATTGAGCGCAGCGGTGCAGTTGGTGGTGAATGCGATTGTGCTCGTTATCTATAAGGGCTACATTCCGGCTGCGGGCGCCGCACAAGTGGGGTTTCATTTCAACTTTGGCGGGCGGCAGACGGGAAACATGATCGGAGTTCTGCCGGTCTTTCTTGCCGGCGCGGTAACCCAGGCGGCTGCCGTATGGGCTCTAAGCGAGGTGTATCTCGGCCGCCGGGCGACCATCAGCCGATCGATTCGCGGCGTGATCGCGCGCTGGCTGCGCTTTGTGGGAATTGCCCTGTGGCAGCTGTGGAGCTTTGCTTGGCTTCCATTGCTACTGGTAGTTCCGGCGATCTTCCTCCTGGCGTACTCGAGCGCGCGATTTGGGATGACCGGGGCATTCGCCGGAGGCACCCTGTTGTTTTTGGGCATCGTAGGCGGCGGAGTCTACGGTGTAATCGCGATTATCCGAAATTCGTTGGCAGTTCCATCAGCAGTCCTGGAGAACTTGACGGTTCGTGCGGCGATGCGGCGCAGCAAAGTTTTGGCTGCCGGTGCCAAGGGACGGATCTTCGTTGTATTCCTGATCACGTGGTGCCTGTTCATCGTTGCGGGGTTCATCGAAATGCCGCTGGCTCTGCTGGTCATGTACGGCGCGATGCGCGGGGAGAAACATATCGCGGAGCAGATCTTGATGCTGCTGGTGAACTTCCTTGCGTACTCCGCCGTTGTGCCGGTGATGATGATCGGGCTTACGCTGGTGTACTTCGATCAACGGGTCCGGCAAGATGGACTCGATCTGCTGCTCATGCTTAACGGAGGAGTTCACGCCGAGACGAGCGGCAGCGCTTCACCGACCCTGCAGACAGGCGAGCCGGCGAGCGATGCAGCGGCGCTGTAACCGTCGAAACCAGGCACTGTATTGGGCGCAGGGGCTTCTGCTCCTGGCGATGCTGGGCGGTTGTGCGGGCGCAGCGATTGCACAGACACTTGTCGTGCCGGTTCACAAGGATGCGGTCGCGGCGAACACGCGGCCTCTGACTGGACCGCAACAGGCGGAGTTCGCACGGGCGCAATCTGCCGCGCGGAAGATACTCGCGCGCGCGGAGTTTCAGCGGCCCGAGCCCACGTGGTGGGATCGATTCAAGGCGAAGATCAATGAGATCCTTGTGCGGTTCTTTCTCGGCGTGGACCGGATGACCACGCAGTCGCCATGGGTGGGGCGGGTGTTGGAGTGGCTCCTGTTTGTTGTGGCGGCAGTCGGAGTTCTGGTGTGGGTGCTGCGGACGGTGCAGCGGCAGAGACTTCGCGTGGCGCTCGGTGGGCAGGCTGCGCAGGCGATGTCACGGAACCGCGAGACAGAAAACTGGCGCGAATTGGCTGAGCTCGAAGCATCGAAAGGCGCCTGGCGCGAGGCGATTCACGCGCTCTACTGGGCTGCGATCGTGCACCTGGAACAGCGGCGCGCGTGGAGGCACAACGAATCGCGCACTCCGCGCGAGTACGTTCGTCTGCTGAAGACAGGATCAGAGGAGCAGCGTGAACTGCGCACGCTCACCAACTCTTTGGAAGAGAGTTGGTATGGGCACCGCGAGCCGAATGAGCGGGAGTTTGGCGCGGCGCGCGAAAGCTTTGATCGACTGATGGCGAATTCACCACAACACGGCGCCCCCGCTGGAGGGCAAGCGTGAGCGGCGCACAGTGGAGCGATAAGAAAATTGTGTTGTGGATGGGCGCGATCATTCTGCTGCTGATTGTTGCAGTGAGCGTACTTGCGCCAGCCACCGCCGACGAAGACTTTCAACCAACGACGTATAACACCGGGCCGCGAGGAGCAAAGGCAGCCTTCCTGACATTGCAGGCCATTGGACGGACGACATCGCGCCTTGAAGGGTCTATCAATCAGCTTAGTAGCGTGGATGCGTCACGTACGACGCTTGTGCTGGCGGCCCCGGTTTATAGCGCACCGGACTATGACGCGATTGCGAGTGCTGTTAAGCAGTTTCTCGAACGCGGTGGACACGTGCTGACGACAGGACCCACGGGTGCTTTGCTTTTGCCCGATGGCAAAGCGGGCCCGCCAACGGTCTTCCTCGGCGACGCCTGCCACACTAATCCTGGTGATGGACCGCTTGCGGCTGCGGGTCCTGTGCCCATGTTCGATAGAGGCACGTGGGATGGCAATAAAAACGTGGAGATCGCGCACCGCTGCGGAGAGGACGCGGTCGTGGTGCGGATGCACGTGGGGCGCGGCGAAGCAATCTGGTGGAGTTCTGCGAGCCCGCTGACGAACGCGCAACTGAAGAACGACGCAGACCTGCGGCTCCTGCTGTTGAGCGTTGGCGATGGGCGGGCGGTTGTGTGGGATGAGTCACTGCATGGCGCGCCGCAAGGACTGTGGAGTGCGGCACGCGGCTTGCCGCTGGGATGGCTGGTCGCACAGGTCGCATTGCTTGCGGTGCTGCTGGTGCTCAGCTTCAGCCGCAGGAATGGACCGCTCCGCGCGCCCGTCGCGCTGCCGCGGAGTTCGCCTGTAGAGTTTGCGACATCGATGGGTGACCTGTACGAAAAGGCACGTGCAACGACTGCAGCAACGGATGCAGCCCGGCGGAGATTGCTGCGCACAATCGTGCGCGATGCGGGCGTGCCTCAGGCCGTGTTGGCAGAGGGAAGCCAGGCGGTTGTGAGTGCATTGCAGGAGCGGCTCGGCGGAGACTGGAAGATCGTGGGCGAAAACCTGGAAAAGGCGAGTGGAGAAGCAACGGAAAATCCGACACTACGCGAGGCGCTAGCGATTTCTCGCGCACTCTCGGAAGATGCGGAGAGGATTCGTGCGGCCGCGCGCAGTGGACGCTCGCGGAACGTTGGAGTTGCAAGCGTGGTGTAGTTTTGGGTCGGAAGCTGCAAGGACAGGAGCAGGTGAATGAACGACGGAGTGGCGACCGCGAGCGAGTTGTTTGCACGCGGCCAACAGGAGATCGGGCGCATTATCGCCGGGCAGCAGGAGCCTGTAGCGCAGGCGCTGCTCACGATGCTGTGTGGCGGACACGCCCTTGTGGAGGGAGTGCCCGGTGTGGCGAAGACGCTCGCAGTGAAGACGCTGGCGCGTTTTCTTGGGCTGGAATTTCGGAGAGTCCAGGGAACGCCCGACATGATGCCCGCGGACATCCTGGGCACAAGCGTCTTTTCACCGAAGACGGGAGAGTTCACGTTCCACAAGGGGCCGGTATTCACGCAGTTTCTGCTGGCGGATGAGATCAACCGCATGCCACCGCGAACGCAGGCGGCACTGCTTGAGTCGATGGAGGAGCGCCAGGTGACGGCGGACGGCGTGCGGCATGCGCTGGATGATTTCTTCACGGTCTTCGCGACTCAGAATCCGGTGGAGTTCGAGGGCACGTATCCGCTTCCGGAGGCGCAGCTCGACCGCTTTCTGCTGAAGATCAAGGTTGGGTATCCGGAGATTGCAGACGAGCGCGTGGTGCTGGAGCGGCATCACGCGTCAACCGATGCTGCGGGGCTCGCGGATACGCCGATCGATGCCGTGCCGTTCCAGATACTCGCACAGGCTCGGCGTGAGATCCGCGCCGTTCGTGTCGAGCCGGCGATCTTCGATTATCTGCTCGCGCTCGTGCGAAGGACGCGCGAATGGCCGGCGATCGCACTGGGAGCCAGCCCACGCGCGAGTGCTTCGCTGCTACTGGTGGCGAAGGCAACGGCTGCACGCGAAGGTCGCGACTTCGTTGTACCCGACGACGTGAAAGAGGCGGCGATTCCCGTGCTGCGGCATCGGCTCGTGCTTCGACCGGAAGCAGAGTTGGAGGGGCTCGATGCTGACCGCGTCGTGGGTGAGGTGCTGGCAGCGACGGCAGTTCCAAAGTAGCGATGCAGACACTGGTACCAGAACCCGGAAGCGGTACGGCGAAGCCGATGGGTCGCATCGGCCGGTGGGCGGGCTTCGGCCTGACCGCGAGAGCGCTCCTCCTGTTCTGCGCGGGCCTGCTGCTCGCGATCCCGGCGTTCTGGCATCCACGCCGGATCGGCTTCATGCTCGCCTGGGATATGCTTCTGCTCATTGTGTGCATCGCGGACGCTGCGCGTCTTCCCCGCCCTGAGTCGCTCATCGTTATGCGCAGATTCCTGGATTCACCGCAGCTTGGTGAGCCGACGCGTATGGAAATTGCGGTCCGCATGGAGGCGGACGCGGTGATCGACGCCCGTGTCGTGGATGATCTCCACCCGGCGCTGATCGCATCGCCCGAGGCTCAACGCATCGAAGTCTTCCCTCGCGAGGAGGCTGTTTCGAGCCAGACAATCTGGCCCGGCGAACGAGGCGATTTTGCGCTCGGGAAAGTGTATGTACGTTATCGCGGAGCTCTTGGGCTGATCGAGCGGTGGACGGCCGCAGAGCCTGTCACCGCATCTGGCGCAGCGCAAAGAGTGCGGGTGTTTCCTGCGCACGAAGACAGCCGCGGGCGTGCGGCGTTCTTCCTGCTGCGCGCGCGGCAGATTGAGTTGCAGCGCCGCAAGCTGCAGCTACGCGGAACGGGACGCGAGTTTGAAAGCCTGCGCGACTTTCAGCAAGGCGATGAGATGCGGTCCATCTCGTGGACCGCAACGGCGCGGAGGGGAAAGCTGGTGGCTCGGCAGTTCACTGCCGAGCGTTCGCAGCAGGTGTGGGTCGTGCTCGATGCAGGAAGGTTGTCACGCACCGCGTTCCAACTTCGTCGCGGCGGGCCGGAGCTCGTTGGCGAAACGGTGATGGAGCGCGACCGCGCCCATCGGATGACCGTCACACAACTGGACCAGGCAACGACGGCAGCCGTGATGCTCGCGCAGGTCGTCAGCGGATCCGGCGACAAGTTCGCGATGCTGGCGTATGGTCGCGAGGTGAAGCAGGCGCTGCCGCCCGGCGCGGGCGTTGTGCACACGCGGCTACTGCTCGATCTGCTGAGCCAGACCAGGGCCGATGCAGCGGAGGCCGATCATCTGAACGCTGTTGCGCGACTGAAGATGCTGCAGCGCCGGCGCGGGCTGATGGTGTGGATCACGGAGTTGGTGGACTCAGCGGGAAGACCGGAACTGGTGACCGCGGCGAGCGAGCTCGTGCGCAGGCACCTGGTGGTGCTCGTTCTGTTGAAGCATCCGGAGCTGGAAGAACTGGCGGCACGCGTGCCAAAGGCGCGCGAGGAGATGTTCCATACCGCCGCGGCACAGGAGATGCTCGAGCGACGCCGAGAGACGATTGCGCACCTGGAGCGCCAGGGCGTGCTCATCGTGGAGACAACCGCCGAGGAGGTCGGCGCGCGGGCGGTGAGCCAGTACCTTGAAGTGAAGGCGCGCGGGCTGCTGTAGCCTCTACTGCTTGTTGTTCTTCTTCAACAGATCAAGCACCTCTTCCGCGTGACCCTCGGGCTTCACGTTTTCGAAGACATGCACGAGCCTGCGGTCGGGACCGATGAGGAACGTGGTACGGGCCACGCCGGTGACGGGCTTGCCATACATCGTTTTGTTGCGCAGGAGGTCGAAGCGCTTGATGAGCATCTCATCCGCGTCGGCGAGCAGCGGGTACTGGATGTCGTACTTTTCTGCGAATTTCTTCTGCGCCCGAACGGTGTCGCGCGAGATCCCGAGGACAACGGCTCCGGCTTTCTTGAGTTTTGCGAACTGGTCGCGAAAGCCGCAGGCTTCGATGGTGCAGCCGGGCGTGTCGGCGCGCGGATAGAAGAACAGAATCACGGGTGAACCTTTGAACTGCGAAAGCGTGACAGGATTCCCGTCCTGATCGGGGAGAGTGAAGTCTTCGATGAGGTCGCCGGGTTTGGGTTGCGGCATGCTTGCTCCTTCTCTTGTGTACGCAAGCAAGGATATCGCGCCGAGATGTCAGTTGAAGAGAGAGAGCTGAGGTTCGCTATTGCGAGATTTGCGGCGAGGTGGGTCATCGAAGACGGTGCGGCCGCCGATCGAAGGCGAGATACGACGCTCGTGTTCGATCGCCGCAGTGAAATTGGCCAGCGGCTGGCGATCTTGCTCAACCGCGCGTGTCAGGCGGTCCAATCGTTTGAACCCCTCGAGCTTTTCAGTGTGGCCGAGGTGTGCGGCGTCAAGCGAACGCCGCAGGATCGCGAGCGACTCGTCATAGGTCTTGAGCGGGACGGGAAATGGATGACCGTCCTTGCCTCCATGCGCGAAGGAGAAGCGCGCAGGATCTGCGAAACGGCTTGGGGCGCCGTGAACGACTTCGGCGATGAGGGCGAGCGACTGTAGCGTGCGAGGGCCGAGCCCCTCAACGAGAAGCAGTGACGCAAAGTCGCGAAGCTCCTGCTCGTGCGCGACCGCAAGCACGGCGCCAAGGCGCTTCAGGTCGACATCCTTTGCACGCACTTCATGATGTGCAGGCATGGTGAGTTTGCGAGCCTCCTGCAATGACGATTCAACGGGCTCGTGCGCGATAGAAAGAAGCACGTTCTGCGCTTTCGCTGACCGGCCATCGACGAGGTTCAGAATGGTGCCTTGCGGCTGACCGAGGATCGCCACGTGCGGGTCCGTTACGAAGTCGCGCACCGCCGCAGAGTGCCAGTGGTAGCGACGTGCCAGATGACTCGCCGGATTCATTCCCTGTTGAACGACTGCCCATTCACCGGAATCGTGAACGACAAAGGCATGCAGATAAAGCTGAAATCCGTCGGCGATCGCGTTATTGTCAATCCGAGCGGTAAGGCGGCTGGTGCGCGCGAGGACTTCGCCATCGAGCCCATTGCGGGACGAGACTGCACGCAGTTCCTCCGGCGTGCGTTTCGAGTGGCGTCCACGGCCGCCGCAGATGGTGAATCCAAGATCCGCAACGCGCGGGTTCAGGCCGCGTTTGAGCGCGCCCATTACGGAGGTGGTGATGCCGGACGAATGCCAGTCCATGCCCATCACGCAACCGAGCGCCTGGAACCAGAACGGGTCGCTGAGGCGCGTCAGGAACTCCGACGGTCCATAGCTGAGGACGATGTGCTCTGTGATCGCGGCGCCCAGGGCGGTCATCCGCTCCGCAAGCCAGGGCGGAACGCGGCCGTTATGCAGCGGAAGGTCGGCGGTTCCGGAGCGCTTCACGGCTTGGCTTCCTCCCATTTCGCTCCTTTATTTTCGCTTAAGTTTCGCTGAACACCCAAAGAAGAAAGGCCGCCATGAAACATGGCGGCCTTCTGGAAACTAGCCTTTGGTTAAATCAACACCGGTTCGGGTACATCCTCAACAACTTCCTGATCGGTGGACGCGATAGAGCTGGCCTGCGGGAAGTAGGCGTTGGACACATATTGGCCAAGCATCCGATGCGTGTTGAAGAATGTTCCATTGATCGCGATACAGTGCCGGCGGAGGCGCGCAAACGCGTCTTTGTTGCGGTACAGCGGCGCAATAACGGTTTCGAGCTTCGTGTAGAGTTGATCGGCTTCGCGAGTCTCGTCGTCGAAGTCGTCGATGGACCAGCCGGTGATGTTTTCGGCACAGCCTTCGATCCACCAGCCGTCGAGCACGGACAGTGAGGGCACGCCGTTGAGCGCAGCCTTCATGCCGCTGGTTCCAGAGGCCTCATACGGCCGGCGCGGCGTGTTCAGCCAAACATCTACACCGTTCGTCAGCTGCTCGCCGAGATCCCAGTCGTAGTTCTCGAGGTAGAGAATCTGGAGCTTCGAAGAGTGCAAGCGGGCGGCATCGGCGACGACCTCGCGAATGAGCGCCTTGCCGGCGTTGTCGGCCGGGTGAGCCTTTCCGGCGAACAGAATCTGCAAGCCGCCAATGCGCTCGGCGAGATCGTGCAGGCGCTGGCCGTCCTTGAAAAGCAGCGTTGCCCGCTTGTAGGTCGCGGCCCGACGCGCGAAGCCGAGTGTCAGGATGTTGGGATCGAGCTCTACGCCCGTGCGAGCCTTCACCGTGGCGAAGAGCCGCTCCTTGCCGCGTGCATGTGTCGCGTCGATCACTTCAGGCTCGATACCGTAGACAGATCGGAAGTATTGATTGTCGTGCCGCCATTCGGGAACCTCTTTGTCGAAGAGCTTCTGGAAGGGCTGCGAAAGCCATGTGCCTGCGTGCACGCCATTGGTGATGGAGTGGACGCGATACTCAGGGAACATTCCCTGCGAGACTTTGCCGTGCTGCATCGCCACGCCATTCACGTAACGCGAGAAGCGCAGCGCGAGGTAGGTCATGTTCATCAGGCCGTTGTGCAGTGCGCCGAAGCGTTCAATGCAGGCTGCGCGGTCGTGGCCGAGAACTGAATACATCTGATCCGTCCCGAACTGGTCGTGCCCGGCGGGAACTGGCGTATGGGTGGTGAAGACGCAGGTCTGGCGAACCGCTTCGGCATCCGACTCGGAGGCGTTGCGAAGGGGAGCTCCATGCAGCCGGTCTTCCAACAGCCCTATGGTCAGCAGAGCCGCGTGCCCCTCATTCATGTGGCAGACTTCGGGCTGGCAACCGAGTGCGTGAAGCAGATGAATGCCGCCGAGCCCAAGGATGGTCTCCTGGCACAAGCGGTAATAGGTATCGCCGCCATAGAGATGGTTTGTGAGCGTGCGGTCGTAGGGATCGTTGCCGTCGATGTCGGTGTCCAGCAGGAAGACCGGAATGACATGGCCCGTACAACCGATGACGTCAAAACGCCAGGCGCGGATGGCCAGATCGCGACCCTGCATTTGAATCGTGATTGTCGTGCCAGCTGAAGGCAGCGTGGCCTCCGGGGACCAGACGACGTCCGACTCGGTCTGCTGACCGGAGGCGTCCAGGTGCTGCTGAAAATAGCCGTGCCGGTGCACCAGGGAGATTGCCACCATGGATGCTCCGGTGTCAGCTGCCGAGCGGAGGGTGTCCCCCGCCAGCATGCCTAGACCGCCCGAGTAGGTCGGCAGGTCTTTGCGAAGGGCAATCTCCATCGAAAAGTACGCGACTTTTCGATCGGCGAGATCGACGGAAGTGTTAGAGGAAAACGTTTGATGGGCCGAAAAGTTCAGATCACTCATGCGCAATCGAGAATCCATTTCTCCAAACGGTGTACGCAATAGCACCGCCGGGGTGCAGGGGGTTTGGAATGAGACGCAAATTCAGCCCGGTACGACACGAAAATCCTGCAAATTTCCTAAGAAAAGACTATCAAACCGGCACCAAATTGCCCTTATTTACGTGCGGGCGGATGTGGATTCCAAGGCATTAATTCTCCTGGGTCAGAGGGGCTACCCCTGCAACTATCGAAGAATCAATGGATAGGACCGCCGAAACCGAATTTCATGGCGAGGCCCAGAACCAAGGCGAGTACCACCGCTACTGTTGAGGTGAGCACCGCGGAGCGCAGACGGTGGCGGGCGGCGCCGATCAGCAGGAACAGGACATACAGGATGAACATGAAAATGATGCCGTCGAGCACGAAATAGCGATTCCCGCTGAGAGCTATCTTCCAGTCCGGAACGTGCGAGGCCGGGATTCCCGCAAGAAGCGAGCCAGCTAAGAAGACGAAGAGAAAGAGGATCGTCTCCAAAATGATAGCAATGGCGCGCTTCATGGGGTCCCTTTCAGCATGGAGAAGATGTGAAGAGTTTAGCGCAGAGCGTTCGGAATCTGTGACTTATCGTAGCGAAGCCTCGTACACAGCAAACCGGCGCTCCAGTTCCCACTGTTGAGCGGCCTTTTCGTTGGCGTCCAACAGAGCCTGACAGGCACGAGACGGGGTGCTGTTTGCCGCAATCGGCGCAGCGCAGACGGGTTTGCGGTGTGCGAAGTCGTCCGGGGTGACATAGAGGCTTTCGCCGTGCAGGAAGCTGTGCTCGAGCGACGCGCGAGCCGACTGCTTCAGCTCGGCGTATGTCAGGTCCTGTTCGTCGGCAGCTTTGACGTATTCGTGGGTCAGATCGATCCGGGAGACACCCTCGTCATCCGTGGAGAGCGCAAACGGCACATGGGAAGCGAGATAGGCGTGCAGCGGGTGATCGGCGCCGGCGATACCGAGGATCACATCGTTCGACGTCAGGTTGACCTCAACCATGATGTGTTTCGTCGCCATCTCGTGCAGCAGCCGAAGCGGGTTGTCCTCATAAAGGATGTCGACGCCGTGCCCGATGCGCTCGGCATGGCCGAGGTTCACGGCTTCACGTATATGGAATGTGAGGCCCGCCGGCGGGACCATGCCCGGTGCGAGTTCTCCCGCATGCAGCGTGATGTGCACCTTGGGATAGACGGAGTGCAGATAGTCAAGCATCTGCATCTGCAGGTGATAGTCGCGCATGGAGATGTAGCCGTCCTCAGGCATCACGAAGTTAATGCCGACCACATCCGGATCCGCACTCGCAACCTCAAACCCGAGCAGCGTCTGCGCAAAGACCTGCTGCGGCGGGAAGCCGCGGAGAACCTGGTAGAGAAAGTGGATCTGTACATGGCACGCGGGCGAGGCATCGTTCGGTAAATTGCAGTGTTCGATATGGTTGCGAGTTTCAAGAGCATGCGACAGCTCGGCCCGATCCACTGGAACTTCATCGCGCAGACCCGAGGCGATCAAGCGGTCACGAACCGCGGCGAGCTGTGCGGGAGTGATTGAGTTCTCCGCGCCTTCGGGCCAGCCGGTTTTGTAGGCAAGCGCCGCAGCGCGCGAGAACGTGGGCGTCTGCATGATTTCGAGGTACTGCTCGTTCTGTGCGGCGGCACGCGTGGCCACCTCGTCCAACCACTCGCCGGAATGGTCCTTCAAGCCGCCAAAGCGCGCAAACGTCGCGAAGAATTGATCGTGGCCGTCGATTCCTTCGGTCGCAACGAATGCGCGCATGGAAAAGCTGTCGATCAGTTCGTCATAGAGCGCCTGGTTCTTGAAGGCGTCGGAAGCCGGGACCTGACCTCGATCGCACTTGTTCGATTTGCCGTCCTGCGGAGCGACAAGATGCACCGCGTCCTGTCCGACGGCCACCGGCGGCAAACCTGGCTCGACCGGCGCAACGCAGAGACCATCGCGCGCAGCATCGTCAATGAAGGTCTCGGCATACACAGCGCCCGAGAGATGCATGTGCAGGTCGGCGCCCTTGGGCATTGTTCGGAGCAGCGCGTAGAGCTCTGGATTGCCGGCTTTCTTCGCGGCTTCGAGAACGCGGTCCGCGCGGGCCTCACCAGGTGTTTCGGCGTGCGTGCGCAGCGCAGCAGCCAAGACAAGTACGGCAAACAGATAAGAAATCGAGCGGCGAACCATGAACGCTCTCCCGAACATGCGACAATCCGTCGCGCATTGTGGTGCTGATCTATGTTCTGAAGATGATACGAGAGCGTCCGTTGAGGGACTTGGGTTTGGCGCATTCGTGGCGCATTGGTATACTGCAGATCGACGTCTCTGAGGCTGCGCGTGCGATGCGGGCGGCCAATTCCCTCCCGGCACAGGCAGGCGAAATCAGAACGAATGCAGTCCGGCGGCGACTCCGCTGCCCCGGATCAGTTGTGAGCGCGGAGGCCAGGTAGCTCAGTGGTAGAGCGCGGCCCTGAAAAGGCCGGCGTCGGCGGTTCGATCCCGTCCCTGGCCACCACAATTTGAAGGGCTTAGGGGACGGTCCTCCGAAACGCAACCCACCGAGCACTGGCTTAGCTCGTCGGGTGTCAGCCTGGCCAAATCGAGGCCTCCCGACGAAGTTTTTGCGGGCAACTGGTTTTCAAAGTTCCGCAAGTCTCCTCCCGCAGTAAACCATTCAAGAAAATCCCTCACGTACTGCCGCTGTGAATAGAGTTCCTCATGCATTTCGGTGAGTTCGCGCGGCAAGAGGGCGAGCTGCGCAGTGTCCCTGCGCGCAGCTCCAAACGCCCTGCGATGCCTTGCTGCCGGATCAGCTTCCCTACTGCTGAACACTTTCCTTTGGCGCTGAGACCAGGGCAGAGATCGCTCGATCTCAAAAGATTTGTTCCGAGTGTGTCGGACGTCACAGCCCGTGGCCCGCATTGGAGCGAAGGTAGTGCAATGGAAGCAACTGACCGTAGTTCGATCTTTCCCCTCAAGAAGATCATGTTCGCCACCGACTTCTCCCCAGTTGCAATGCGGGCTGCCCAGTATGTGCGGGCGCTGGCGCAAAAGTTTAGCTCCGCGGTAATTCTCGTGCACGTCTATTCCTCATTTGATGAAGAGATCTCAGACTCGATCGCGGCAGAACAGCAGCGATGCCGGAATCTCCTGACCGCACAACAGCACGAGTTTGAGGTCGCCGGAATAACAACATCCATTTCGCTTACCAGCGAGTGCCCTCCTCCGGATGCTCTTCTGCTGAAGGAACGGCAGCTTGCCCCCGACCTGATCGTCGCCGGAACAGAATCGAAGTCGCCTGTGAGCCGGTTCTTTCTCGGTTCCACCGCCGAACATCTGATCCGAAACGCATCGGTGCCGGTGCTAACAGTAGGCCCGAACTCAAAGCCGGCGAATCACGGCCCTCTCATTCTGAAGAGAATCGTGTTCGCGACGGATTTCTCGGATGGTTCACATCGAGCTGGAGCGTTCGGGGTGGCTCTAACAGCAGAATCCGGCGCGCACCTCTGGATCTGCCATGTCGCAGGGGCCGAAGGTGCCCATACTGGAACGCAACCGGCGACCTCCGACGCGCGGGAACAGAGATTTCGCGAAGAACTGGCGCGTCTCCTTCCTTCGGGTTCCTACGAGTGGTGCAACACGGAATCCTATAGTCAACATGGGAGTCCGGGTCGCGGAATACTGGATACTGCTGCCCGTGTCGGTGCAGATCTTATCGTCATGGGAGCCCGTTCGAGATCGTTCTGGCTTCTGCACGTCCGCCGCGGCGTGACCCAGGACGTCCTGGCGCATGCTACCTGTCCCGTTCTGACTATTCACTGAGAGCTGACCTAAAACTCGCCTCATAGAACCCAGTTTGTTCTGACATCGCTCCGGGCGCCCCTCCGACCATTTTGCGTTCATTCCGCCCGCGCAAAGGAGCCGGGAATTCTAACGAGCGGACATCGTGCGGAGGCCGTTCTCGCAAGTCGTCTTGCCAGACGACCCCAGACAACGAGCGAAATCCGAGTCGTCAACGCATTCGGAGCTTGACCGATCAAACAGAAAGGGCCATACTCGGGCCCGTCAATCTTCCAACTCCTGAGTTACCAGTAAGAACCCTCCTTACTCTGTGATCTGCGTCACAAAGGTTCGCTGCATTAGCGCGTATATCTGGTCCAGGCAGTCTGAATACAGGCCAAGTCCAAAGCAGCAGAAGCACTAGATACATCTCTGAGGTGTGGCCGTGGGTCGTTCGGTGTACCGCGTGGCAATCCTCGTCTTGCTGAGCACACTCGGTGTTCTTACTCCGGCCGTTTCTTATGGCGCACCCACGCCACAAGCTGCAACGTCGTCCTCAAAAACGGCTGCGAATCCATCAGGCTATGTCGGAGCTGAGACCTGCGCGCTGTGCCATGCAGCCGAGGTGAAGGGTTTCAGCAGCAATCCCCATTCGAAGCTGGCTCTCGAGCACAGTGGTAAGGGCGTCACATGCGAAAGCTGTCACGGACCCGCCAAGGCTCATGTTGAGAGTGGGGGGGTTGCAAGCAAAATCTTTCAATTTACAAAGGCGACGCCAAAACAGGTGGAAGAAAAGTGCCTATCATGTCACGTCGGTGAGCACGCTAACTTCACGCGAACTGCTCACGGGGAGGCCCAGATCAGCTGCATCAGTTGCCACAGCTCCCACAAGTTTGAACCTCAGACGGAGATGCTAAAGGCGAAGCAGCCTGCCCTCTGCTATCAGTGCCACACCGACATTAAGGCTGCTTTTATGCAGCCATTCCATCACAAGGTGAACGAAGGACTACTGAAGTGCACCGACTGTCATGATCCGCATGGCACCTTCCAGCCCAACCTTGTCAGAACCACTGCGACCCAGGACGCGATCTGCACTAAGTGCCATGTCGATACCCTCGGCCCATTCGTCTATGAGCATCCACCTATCAAGACGGAGGGCTGCACTTCATGCCACTCTCCGCACGGATCTCCGAATCCTCGTCTGCTAATAAGAAACAACGTAAACAGCATGTGCCTGCAGTGCCATTCGCCTTCAATGAACTTCACTGCCCCTGGTACGCCGTCATTTCATAACCAGGCGAACCAGTACCAATCCTGCACTACTTGCCACATACAGATTCACGGCTCAAATGCCAGCAGTGTCTTCTTCAAGTAAGGGTGTATGCGATGAGCGCAATTCCTTCGATGTCGCGCCTGCTGAATATCCAGAGGATAACTCTGATGAGTTCAGTCATCGTGTTCACGACGTGTGTTGTGGCTGGAACTCGAGCGATCGCGCAGGATACGCAAGCGCCGCCATCGCCTGGAGACAACATTCGTTACGGATACTTTATTCATCAGTCGATCGACCTCGGCGGCCACGTCGTAAGTCGGTCCGGTAGCGGCGCAATGTACGCGACGCTAGTCAACATCCAAACTGGGCCGCGTATTCTCGAGAGCACCCTGCAGATGATCGCCGTCAATCCGGCACGGGCGCATCTGTTTGATCGCCTCTCGACGAGTAGCTTCGGTTATGGAGGGGACCCTTACGACGCTACCTTTCTAAACGTCTCCAAGGGTCGTATCTATAGTTTTCAGGGGAGCTTCCGCAGAGATCGTCAATACTTTGACTACAACCTGCTCGCTAATCCGCTGATCCCGCCCGCGTCTATACCATTCGTTCCGATCATCGACTCACCACACCTCTATAACACTGTCCGCCGCATGACGGATACAAGCATCACAATTGCGCCGCTGTCGGCCGTGAGCGCACATCTTGGCTACTCCCAGAATGTCAACCAAGGACCATCTGGTAGTACGGTCCATGTCAGTGCCGAAGCCCTGCTTCTTCAAAACTGGCGCGTTTCCACGGATGTTTGGAACGCCGGTGTGGATTGGAAGCCGCTGGCTCGCACCAGCATCAGGTTCGACGAATTTGTTACTCGCTATAAGGGCAATACCAGTTGGCAACTCGCCGGACTGAACTACCAGCTTTCGAACGGTACCCCGGTTAGCCTCGGGGTCGATCTCTCGTCGGTTTGGGCTACACCGTGCGCCGCACCCTTCAATGCGAACGGAACTGTCAACCCAACCTGTAGCGCTTACCTCGGTTATACGCGTTACGCTCCCACACGCACGCTGTTTCCCAGCGAGCAGCTGAACTTTCAGAGCGCATCCATCCCCAACGTCACCATGAACGGGCGTTTCATGTACATGGGCACGACCAGTCATCTCAATAACTTCTACGAGAACTTCGACGGTCTAGACTCTCGTGCGAAAGATCGGGTGGAGTTGGAGACCGGCTCTGCCAGCGCGCGCCGCATCAACGTCAATGCCGACTACGGCGTGACCTGGCAGCTGACTCCCACCATCGGGCTGTCCGACACCTTCGACTTCTGGTATTTCCGTCAACCCGCCACTAACACCTTTACACAAACAAACTACGCGGGTACTTCACTCCTCAGCCCACCCGGTGCGGCGACATCGACCACAACATCCGACTATCAAGCACTCAACCAGAAGACCAAGGTCAATACCTTCCTCGCCATCTGGGATCTTGCCCCGGAGGCTCGGTTGTCGGCCGGCTACCGGTACAGCAGCCGCATCATCACTGACGCGGGCGGCGACTTCATTCCCATCCACGCGAACTGGGCTCTCTTCGGGCTCGCCCTCAGGCCTTCGAAACAATTGCGCGTCAATTTCAACGCCGAAGCTATGTCCGCCGACAACGCCTTTACCCGCATCAGCCCGCGCAAGCTGCAGCACTACCGGATGCGGACGACATACGCTCCCCATCCATGGCTAAGCATTGCTGGAACGATTAACGTCCTGACAAATAGCGACAATGTCCAGACGGTCGAACATTTCGCGCACAACCAGGATTTTTCTGTCTCGGCTGCCATCAATCCCACTGAAAAGTGGGGACTCGACCTCGGCTACGCATATGACAACGTTTACTCGCGCACCGATGAGTGCTTTACCTCATCCGCCCCTGGGCCAGGCTCAGTCCCGAGCCCAGCGGTTTGCCAGCAAGCTGGCCTTCCGTTGCAGGTCAACGGGTTCTACAACCAACCCACACAATCCGGGAACATCGGATTCGTACTCACGCCTGTGAAGAGGCTTCATGCGTCGGGTGGCTATCGCATTTCTTCCGTCGACGGCCAGGCTCCGCCCATCAATATCCGCCAGGTGCCTGGCTCATTGCAGTCGCGATACCAAACACCCTATGGCACAGTCGCCTTTGATATCGCCGAAAACTGGAGTTGGAAAGGCGACTACAACTACTACGGTTATGGCGAGGGAGCGCCCAACGCACCAACGCTTCCGCGAAATTTCCATGCTAATATGCTCACCCTCTCAGTTCGATATGCATTCTAGTCATCGATGAGTTCGCCACTTTCACAAGGAGAATTGCCGCATGCTGAAACGTCTCTTCTGTTACGGAACCGTCAGCGTCCTATTGATGGGGAGTTCGACGTGTCTCGCTCAAAGCGCCGCTGAAATCTACGTCGCAAAGTGTCAGATGTGCCATGGCGCCGATGGAAGCGCCGACACGCCCGCCGGTAAGGCATTGAAGGCGCGGCCCGTCAAGTCACCTGACTTCCTGAAGGAGTCAGATGCCGACCTTATCGCCATCATCAAGAACGGCAAGAACAAGATGCCCGCATTTGCGGGCAAGCTTACAGACTCGCAAATTGCCGAAGTCGTCGCCTATGTCCATACGCTGCAGAAGAAGTGAAGTGTAAACCAAGCAATGGCGACGAACAGAGGAACTTACGCTAAGAAACTGACGCAGTCAAGGAGTGGATAGATGGGCGCAACATCCGAAACGGTTAATGAACCCAAGGCAGAACCCTTTGGGCGGCGTTCATTCTTACTAGCTTTATGCGGGATAAGCGGCGCGACTGTAGGTGTCTTACTAGCGATTCCCGTCCTGCGCTTCGTGACATTTCCATTGCGCAAAAACGCGTCGGACGCTGGTTGGTCAGATCTGGGACCAGCGGGAGATTTTGCTGCCCTCACCGCACCAACGGCAAAAACAATTACGCTGGAGCGCCGCGATGCATGGCAGAGTACTACAACGCAGACTGCCGTGTACGTTCTGCCTCCAGCGAATGGGCAATTTCGGATACTCTCGCCCATTTGCCCGCACCTGGGATGCTCGGTCCGGTGGGTTGATGCGGAGAACAAGTTCATCTGCCCGTGTCATTCAGGATCATTCACCGCGAACGGTGACCGCATTGCAGGCCCGCCTCCTCGCTCCATGGACTCACTTGAATCCAAAGTTGAGAACGGAATCCTGAAGGTTCGTTACCAATATTTCCGCCAGCTTGTTCCCACTAAAGAAGTGATGGCCTGAGGTGTGTGACGATGATGACAAATAAACCGACACCTCAACCAGGCCATGATCGCAACCTCGTAACTCGGCTGGACAACTGGCTCGATCAACGCACAGGGATTGACTCGATTCTCCATGAGACTCTCGACGAGCCGATCCCGGGTGGGGCTAAATGGGCTTATGTGTTCGGCTCGGGCCTGCTCTTTCTCTTTGTGTCACAGATCATCACTGGCATCTGCCTGGCGCTCTACTACGTTCCCTCAGCGGATCATGCTCACACAATCGTCTCGTACATCGTAAAGGTAGTAACCGCCGGATCATTTATCCGCAGCATTCACGCCTATGGATCGAGTGGCATCATTATTCTTCTCGTCTTGCATATCGGACAAACAATTCTCTATGGCTCCTATAAGGGCCGACGTGAACTGTTGTGGCTATCCGGATGCATCCTTCTTGCACTCATGCTCGGCATGGCCTTTACTGGCTATCTATTGCCCTGGGATGAGAAAGCATATTTTGCCAGTGCCGTAGGAACAAATCTCATCTCGGAAGTTCCATGGGTCGGACCCCTTCTGCAAAAACTGGTGCGGGGCGGCGATCAGATGGGGACTTTGACCCTCTCGCGTTTTTATGTGCTCCACGTCTTCGTAATCCCTGGCATCCTGATCATGTTCCTCGCGGCGCACGTTTTCTTCTTTCGCAAAGCTGGAGCCGCAGGTCCAATCAAAGAAGACCCTGTACATCCCAAGCTGCCTCCTGTTCCGTTCTATCCACGACAGGTGGCAATCGACGCCATCTTTGCCATCGTGATCATCGCAATCCTTGCTTTGATCGCGACCAGGCATCCGATGGATCTGGGCCCTACAGCAAACCCCGCGGACACTTCGTTTCTTCCCCGACCCGAGTGGTATTACCGGCCCGCATTTCAATGGCTCAAATACCTGAGCGGCCGCTGGTCTCTCATCGGCGGGATTATTCTGCCCGCTATCCTTGCGGTTATCTTTGCCGCGCTACCATTCATCGATCGACGGCTCGAACGCAGGCCGTGGCGAAGGCCAATCGTCGTAGGAGCATTCCTACTATTCCTGGTGGCGTATACGTCTCTCGGCGTAGCCAGCTACCGTGACGACCATCGCGATCCTGGAGTGGCGGCCCAAATGCAGAAGCAGGACGAAGATACAAAGAACTTTATGCTGCAGCCTTTTATCCCCGAAGCCGCGCCAGGAAATGCTGCGGCGGCGTTGAGTGCAGCAGATCCAAAAGTTCTGAAGGGGCTAGCTATTTTTCAGGCGAATTCCTGCAGTTCCTGCCACGGCGATGGTGGCGTCGGCACCGCGGCTGCCGGGCCGCTAACCGGCGTCGCAAAAAAATATACAGATCCGCAGCTGCTCGCGATTCTTCATTCACCAACCATGAAGATGACAGCCGGGGGAATGACACCTGTGGATCTGAAGCAGGACGATATGGAAGCTCTGGTTACATACCTTCGCCAGCTTCATTGATCCAGGGATCCAGGCGCGCTCTTGTGATGGCCAAACGCAGACCTGACCCAAATCTTTGCACCGAGGGATGGTTAGAGTTGTTGCCATCTCCAAAGCAGACGCCCGAAGGCGACGCTTAGGAACGGATTGGCAGCATACGGGCGATCGTTGACGTATTGCTGTAACTGAGCACCCTCTCCTACGGGCAAACACTTCACGTTAGACCGCATCACGCCGCCGGGTGGGCCGCGTGTCGGCCTGAAGACAACTCTTCCACCGGCAACCGATAGGCCATGTTCGGCCTTTTCGCCACGCTCGTGACCGCAGAACAGAGCAGAAGATCTTCTCCACGACTTCCTGATCTACGGGGCACGCTGTCATTTGCATAACAAAGCGAGCGGAAGCAATCGTATGCGGTGGTCAGCATTGCCTGAGTCGACAGGATCTCGCAGGGCGCAGCTCTTCTTCTCGATCCAGCGAGGACCTGCGCATCGGAGACCACGCCATGCAGAATCGAAGGATCCGCCCACCAGTGCTTGTGCAACTCAGTCAGCGTCCACTCGGGCAAAAAAATCCTGTCCTCAGTGAGCAGGACCGCTGGATACGACGCCTGCGCCGCTACAGCAACTCGGCTCAGCGGTCTTCGAGATCCGGACGCATTCACCACAGTAACTTTTGAATCGACTCTCTCGCTCTTCTCGATCGGAAACCGCGGATGATTGTTGACGACCAGAATCTCGCCCACCAACAGCATCTGGTTATATAGTTCCAACAGTTCGTTCACCCGGGAGAGGCGCTTCGAACCACGAAGTACGACGGAGATGAGGTTCGGCAGAATGGGTGCAAGGCTCAGCCTCTCTCCAAAGTTGACCCTGACGGTTGCTTCACCCCAACCCTCGGTATTCGCGACGAGCCGACCCTGGCTTAGGTTCCTGTCGCTGATCTCGCGATTCGCGGCGAGCATCGCGTACCAATCGTCCGCGCCGGTGTTCGAGACCTTTTCCTCGATCGTGTTGAAAATTGGTGGCGGCGTGTCGGAAGGAGCCCAAATATATTGAAGTCCGCTCGCCGCTGCGCGGTTGAGCAGATCGTGGTCCTGGTAGGCACTGGGCCCGAAGCTTTCATCGTATCCACCCAGCGTGTAAAACCAGTATCGCGGAATGCAGATTCGACCGAACGTGCCCGCCGCGCCATCATTCATCTGCACGACTACATCATCGATCCGATCGGGAAAGTGTCGGTCGATAACAGCGCGCATCCCCGCATTGCTGTTGTCCGCATCCAAGTTGACCAAGATGTCGCCGCGGCCCATTCGATGAGCGAGATTCTTGGCCCTGGGGCAGTGATGTTTCTCCGCTTCGGTGTAAACGTAGGTTAGTCGCCCCTGGTTCATCGCATCACGGCAGCGCTGCGAGGATTCGACAAATCGGGACAGCCCATCCGGACTACCGTAGTCGAGCAGGACAATCTCTTCATCTTCGTGCAGGCGATCCAGGTTTTCGAATAACGTTTGTGCAAGTTGCCACAGCCGTCCGTGGCATGTCGTGCAGTAAGAAACGCGAATCCGGTGCGAATCCGGCACGCTGGAGCTTCGCTGCGGCGTAAGTGTGTCGGCAAACGTAAACGAAGAAGGCGAGCTTACACGTGAATCTCGCCCCGCGACGCGCGGTGCAATCCCGCCGCGAGAACGCTTTTGCGCAGGTCGCCGTTTCATGGTCTGCATGATAATCCCATTCGTCATTTGAAGAATGAATCCGCCACGACATTTCGTTTGCGCCGCGAGCTTCGCCCGTAACGAAGGGGTGGTATATACTCCGGAATTCATCGTCGACCAGCGGCTCTTGCGGCTGCGCGGACCGTTGTCGACCCGCAGCGCAAAAGCAGAGAAATCGAGCAATCGAAGCGAGCTCACGCTGGCAAATTAGAAACGCAATCGTGAGCCGCCATGCGTTTTCTCAAGTTCGACATCTATGAGGGTGGGCATGTCGGGTTCTTCAATAACCTGATGTCTCTTGAACTGGCCATTGGACTATGCGTACTTTCCAATCGTCGCCTGCTTCTCAACACTCCACTGCATTCGGTCTTCAACAGCGAAAGCGGACTAACTCTGCTAGATCTCATCGACGTCGCATATCCCTACCAGACTGGATCGTTCCACGAAGTGGAAAGCGAGTATCTGCCCGACCTGCACGCGCACCAAATTGGAAGTGGCGAACTACAGCAACTAGATCGCTCGGCCGTAATCTCCAACTGCAATAGCAACACCCTGGGGTATTACAGCTACGTGCTGCCCTCCGATCCACGCGTGATGTTCGCGTGCAATTATCTGCTGACAGTCAAGGACGCCTATCGGCGAACCGCCGCCGCTATCGCCAGTTACATACGAAGGACGTATGGCCGATTTGCCTCGGTGCATATTCGCCGCGCCGACTTTCTTAGGGTCCATAACCGAACTGCGGCCGTAACTCCGGAAGAACTGGCGCAAACCATTTGTTTTCATGTTCCGGCGGATTGCTTTCTTCTGATCCACTCGGATGAGATGGACCCGGCCTACTTCGAGCCAATCCTCGCATGTTACCCCCGCAATTGCTTGATCGATGTCGCGCTGTTTCGCGAGTTTTTTCCAGCTATGGACAGCGCCGAAATCGGCATCGTCTCCGCGCTGATCGCCTCCGAGAGCGAGATCTTCCTCGGCACGATGTTCAGCACCTTCACAGGCTTCATTCACCGCAAGCGTCTACTTAATGGCAAAAACCAAGCATTTCTCTATCTTTACAATCAGCGTCCCGACGGCATCGACTTTCGCGACGGGCGCATTCTCGAGAACGGCAGCTCTGGGCCAACCTGGGAAAGAATCGCCATGCCCGCCGACTTGCGTTCCAATTGCTTCTGGTGGCGCGAATGGCCAGAGTCTGTCTTCTCCCCTATGGATAGCTGCTCCATGCGCGCTTGAGCGCATCTGGCTCACGGCCCACGAAAAGGAGACTCAGCGTGAGCGTTTCCGTTTACGTCCATCCGAAAACCAGGCACACGATTTTTCAGAAGGACCACACGCGCGCTGTGTTGTTTCAGTATGGTGTCAGGCTGGTGGAATCGCCGGAAGAAGCCACAGTCTTAGTAGGTAATCGCGAACGGTTCCTGCACGAGCTTATCGACGCGTTCGGCGCATCGAAACGTTACCTGCTCTGGACCCACGAACCGTTCTACTGGACATTGACCGGGAAGTGGGCCAACATCGGCGGCCAGCGCGTCCGTACCATCAGCTTGCATTCCGGCGAGGTGTTCTTCAACAACTACTTCTATTCGTCCATCTGCTCCAACCCTTACTCATGCACGGCGACTCCACGCAGAAGACTTAATCGCACAGCGGTCATCGTATCCGGCGCAAAGAGTATGGGCGATCCGGCTGTCGTCGCCAGGGCCAACAAGGTCGATCTGCTTCAGATCCGCTATGAACTGGCGATCGCTGGACATCGCGCCGGTCTCTGCGATGTCTACGGCAAGGACTGGCCTCCGGGCGTAAGCCGCGGCGAGAGCCGGTTGGGCGCGTGGTCGCTCGCGAAGTACGAGATTCTCGAGCAATATGACTTCAACATATGTTTTGAGAATTCCCTTGTGCCTTACTACTGCTCGGAAAAGATATGGCAGGCCATTCATTGCGGCTGCCTTCCCATTTATTACGGCCAAGCTTCCATCTATCAGGACTTTTCTGAAGATAGTTTCCTTGACTACGCTCACATAGGAAGCCCAGAGGCACTCTTCGACATTGTCCATCGCATGACGGTTTCCGAATTCAACGAGCGTTACGGTCGGTGCCTGGAGATTTTCGAGCGCGCGTTCCCGTTGGGCCGCCCCGCGCAGGAACACGCAGCACACTATGCGGCCATGCAGATCGTCGCGCTCAACCTGGCAGCGCCAGAGCGACACGCCAGCGAATCTGTGTGACGTTGCCAATACAAGCAGGTCTCGCTACGTAACACGATGTAGCTGGATGCGCGCGACATGTAAAATCGCCAATCAATTCAGGCAATTTGTGATTGCACGCGCAAATCAGGTGTGCTATAAGAGACTCCTCTTTGCGGACTCTCATTGTGGATGTTCTGGTATGAGTCTTGAGAGTGTTGCCAGACTTGCCGAGCTTGCCGCAACTGACAGCGGAGTTTTGTCCGCCCTCCAAAATGATCCGTCGCAGATTCGCAAGCCACTCCAGTTGAGCGACGCGCAGATGCGTGCGCTGATCAGCGCGAGTTCATTCACCACTGACCGCCCCGTTCGCACCACCAGTCAACCGGAACCTGCTGTCGGGAATGCTGCCGATCTCATGGAACTAGGCACATTGGGGACGCTGTTGCCACCGGAAGGTAGTGGAGCGTTTCCCACTCCCGCCGACTTGCCGCCGGGTCCCGTTACGCCAAAAACCGTTGCTCCGGTACACGTCTCACCGAGGCCACAGCCTGCGCCGCAAACGCCACCACGATCGGGACCTGTCGCACCGCAACACGGCGGACCGATTCCCGTCTCTCCTTCACCCGCACCACTTTCGCCGTCGCCGCAATCCAGCACGCCGCAAGGAACGCCATCTGTACCTCGATCGTCAGTGACGCCGGGCTCCTCCACTCAGACACCCGCGACGCCGTCCAGCGTGACCGTCCCGGGCAGCCAACAGGTATCTACCGCGACATCATCCGGCACACCTCAATCAGCCAGTCAACCGCAGGTTTACACCGCGATGCCGACTCTGTTCACGCAGGTTCCTGGTCTTCCCATGACACTCAAGCCCGGAGGATGCTGCGGGTGTGAGGTAGGAATGGTGGCGCTTACGGCGCAGTTATCCGCGACGGCCCAGGCGGCTCTTACAGCGATCACGGCGATCGCAGGCCTCGAGTAAGTATCGGGCTCCGCACAAAAACGCGGGATCGACCACAAACAAGCAGAAGCCAGAGGGCCCTGCAGCACTCCCAGGGAAAGCGAAATCTCAGCCCGGCAGTTCGTCAACTGTAATCGGCCGGAAGTCCGCGAACGCCCGAAACGTTACGTGCTTCGAAGGAGCGTTTGACCTATGGCTCGCAAAAAGATCGTGTCGCATCCAGCCCATCAATCCAAGCCATCTCGCAGCGCCGCCAAGTCTCATGGCGCCGTTGGTACGAAAACTACCGTGGCTCGCCTCACCCATGGCGCCGGTGGTGCCTTGTCCAAGGCGGCCGCAGCCAAGTCGCTTCCCAGACCAGTTCTTTCCAAGACAGAAGCAGCGGCTAAACCAGCGCCGAAGCCAGTTCCGAAACCTATGCCGCAAGTCGCCAAGCCCAGCGCGACGGTCGGCGCAACAGCCGGCCTGCTTCGGTTCGCTGGGACGAAATCCGCATCCAGGGTTGCCGTTGCGAACCCTCTCACTCAGAGCTCTTTTCGGATCAGCGCCCAACCGATCCCAGCACCCTTGCCACGCAGGCAAGCTGACATCCTCGCGGCGGTCGCTGGTGGTTCGGGTGTGCCGCCGTCTGCGCCAAAGGCGCCCTCTGCACCGTCTACCCCGTCTTCGCCGAAGGCGCCATCCGCACCGTCTACCCCGTCTTCGCCAAAGGCGCCGTCCGCACCCTCTACGCCGTCCGCACCGGGTGCACCGAAAACACCACCCGGCGCACCGAAAACACCGCCCGGCTCGCCGAAACCGACCCCGCCTCTGACCCCTAGCACGCCAAGCAGCCCCAGCACACCAAGCAGCCCCAGCACGCCAAGCAGCCCCAGCGCGCCGAGCAGTCCCAGCACGCCGAGCAGTCCCAGCACGCCGAGCAGCCCCAGCACGCCAAGCAGCCCCAGCGCGCCGAGCAGTCCCAGCACCCCAAGCAGTCCCAGCACCCCAAGCAGCCCCAGCTCGCCAAGCAGCCCTAGCGCGCCGAGCAGCCCCAGCACACCTGGCACGCCAGGGAGCACCCCAAGCACACCCGGAACAACGCCATCGAGCACCACGCCTGGGACTTCCGGAAGCCCTGGTACAGCGTCCCTTATCGGAATGGCCGGTAGCGACTGCTGCTGCCCCACGCTGACAGCGATGGTGGCCATCGTCGCGCAGGTGTCTACCACGGCGCAGACCGCGATCACCGGAATCACAGCCATCGCGAGCATGTCTGCAAGAAAGGCGTAACCCGTGGCACGTCCCGATATCAGCGTGCTCATTCCGGCGCGCAATGAGGGAAACCGGATCGCGGAGACGATTCACGCTATCTCTCAGGCGCGCAGGACGAGCGCGCGCCTGGAGTTCGTCATCGTGGACGACGCTTCAACTGATGACACAACGGCGAATCTAGTCGCTGCTGTTCCCGAGTTGCTGAGTGAGCCGAAGATCGATGTGCAGATACATCGACTCAGCCAGCATTCCGGGATCGATGCCACACGCAACCATACGGCGTCCCTGGCCGCGGGGGACATCTTTTTCATCACCGACGCTCATGTCCGCTTCTCCGAAGGCTGGGATGAGCTCGTTATGGAGTACATCCGTCCGGACCGGATTCTGTCCGGAACAACTACGCAGAAGGGCTCGATCTTTCGCGGTTATGGCTGTGACCTGATAGTGCCCTTAATGGGCATCACCTGGAATTACGGTCCCGTGGACGGCCTCGCGTATGTCCCGGTCGCTCCAAGCCACGGCACCGTCATCCCCAAAGAGCTCTTCGAACGCCTTGGTGGATATGACTCGGGAATGATCCTTTACGGCGCGGGAGAGCCGGAGTTCAGCATCCGGGCCTGGCTGCATGGCGCGGAGGTCGTCGTCGCTGAGGGCCTGCAGGTCGAGCACGAGTTCAAGCCCAAAGAGCAACTCCGCGAATTCATCAGCAATGTGAGGCCCTTCTGGGTACACAACTGCCTGCGGTTCGGCTTTCTTTACCTCAGCGAGCTCGGATGCATGCAGATGTTGCGTTATTTCTCCCGCACGTTCCCGGAGCATTTCCAGGCGGCCTTGCAGCGGGTCAATACCAGCGATGTCTGGCAGCGCCGCAGCTATCTGGAGTCGCAACATAAACGGTCATTTGCCTGGCTCGTGGATTACTTCGGAATCAAAGACCAGGCCGGTGGCGAGATCATTTGAGGGCCCACGGATAGAAAAGCAACGGCGACCACGAAAGAACGGACCGTCAGCATGACATTCACGTTCGAGCTCCTGCGCCCCGACGACCTACTCACGCTCACCGTGGAAACGCAGAATTTGCGGCTTGATGTGACTGATCCCAACAACCCAGTGCTGGTTGTGGATCAGAGTTCTCAACCGGCATACCTGGTCATCACCTTCGCGCCCCAGAACATCGCTGAACAGGCCTTCTTCGAAACCGGCAATATCACTGCTCAGCCGCCGTATAACAAAGTCCCGCCCGGAACCCCTCCGTTGCCCACAACCGATGACACTCTCCTTCCAGCTGGAGAGATTGGCGCCCGCATCTCCGGGCCAAGCCGTCTGGTATTCCAGTTACCCAAGAACAGCAAAATTCCGTTCCAGTTGGCATCGCTGCTCGACTGGTCCAAGCTGACGCTGGTCGTCTCTCCGGTTGCGCAGGGCGAGCCATTGCCAACTCCCATTCCGCAGCCCACTGCGCTCCAGACCTCGATTGAACTTCCTTACCGGCTCATGCTCTCGCCCAGCACCAAAGTCGGCTGGGTCAATGCGAAAGTTCCGATTACCCACGCCGGTCGCACCGAGCTGTGGCATACCCGCCTTGCGAGGATTGTGAATGTCGCTGGAAAGAGCGGCGTAACCCAGCAGCTGCAGGAAGCCAGTCTGGCCAGACCCATCCCTCTGCGCGCCATCTGGTCTCCCGACTTTGTCGACCATGGCGAATTGCCATCGCACAATCTGGACAAGACGCCGTTCCTCTCTTCTCTTGCGCCGCGCGACCGTGCGCAGATCGTTATCCTCACCTCGGGCACGACCGGCTACTTTGTCATCCAAGCCGGCGGCGGCACTACGAGTTGGACGCCGCTCCCCATCCAGGCGAGTCGACTTTTTCTTTCTGCTCTCGGCGGCTGGCTGAGCTCCCGCGGAGACTGGCCACAGCTTCCGGCTTACAGAATTCCGATTCGGCGCTTTCCCGTGATTGCCGCACAGCAGCTCGGGTCACGAAAAGTGGCCGCAAAGACCTCTGCCGCAAAGAAAGCCGCGGTAAAAAAATCCGCCAAGTCCGCGATTGCCAGCACACCCATCATTCTTCCGTTCGAGACCGTTCAGCTCGACCTGACGGAATGGAATCATCTGGCCACAGAGGGCCGAGACCATTACGTCAAGGTCGTCTACGAGGGTTATCTCTATCCTTTCGGTCACGCCGCTTCGCTGGTCAAGGTCACTGAGCGCAAGTTCGTTCCCGCTGAGGACGTTCCCCCGAATGGATCGAATCCTTCCTCCGTAACCGCATACATGCGACAGCACATGTACATCGTGGTGCGTGAAATCGAGAAGTCGTACACGCCGGACCTATATCTTCACCAGGGCCGCGAGATGCCCTTCCTGAAAGACATCACCATCAAGACTGTCGTTACTCCTGATATCGACGAGCCTCCAGAGCTGGGTGACCCTGGCTATTTTTCAGACAATTCGTTCTGGATCAACGTCGGCGGCCAAGCCTTTCAATTCCACATGGCCGCCGTTGATCTCACCGGAGCGACCATCGATTTTCTTGCTCCGATGATCTTTGTGAGCCTGAGTGAAACTGATGTCGGAACCCCTACACCGGGAGTCTCGGATGCCTCGTCGGTGCAGGTCAACTATCTCAACGCCGGTAACGCGCGCCTGTGCGACGTGCACAGCAAGAAGATCGCGTACGCCGACCCAAATGCCGGAGACACGATCCTCAAAACTTCTGGTCTGCTCTTCGATGCGCAGATCCTCTCCTCTTCTTACGACGGCGATGTTCCCTTTATCCCCGTTCTCTCCTCAGCGAACGTCATAGTTCCCAGCATCGAGGAAATCCTGGGAATCTCCACCGCAATAAGCATTGCCTACTATCCCGCCTATCTAACGAACGGAATGGACAGCAACGCTGGCGTGTTCGCTGAAATTGACACCGGCCCTGACTCGCTGGCCGTCCCTCCGCCGGTAGTCTTCAGTGCTAACAAGGCCGGCGGCTTCGCCACGCCCAGCTTCTACATCAGCGGGCTCTCCGCGCGCAAAGGCATGGTCGCCGGATCGCTTGATAATGCTGCGGCGGGTGTTATCAATCCGGCCGATTTCTTCGGCGGATTAAATATAAGCGCGCAACTTTTCGGCACTATCCCTCTCGGCAATTTGATTCCGATAGACGCCGTGACGAAGACCGCACCCGCCAACAAGAACGCGCCCGAGATACGTTCACAATCGCTTCCCAATCACACCAACCCGACTCAGGTCGTGACCAAGGTCAAATGGGAGCCCGACCTGACGGACTACTCCGTCGGCCCGGTAGAGATCGTCTTCAACCAGTTCGGCCAGAACTCTAAGCTCACCCTCAACGCCACGATCACACGGCCGCTCGACGGTTCGCCCTCCCAGTCGACTGTTACCGGGAAGCTCAGCAACTTTGAAGTCACGCTCCTTGGAGTTGTTGGGCTCGCGATGAACTCCATCGAATTCACCTCCAAGAATGGCTCCAAGACCAACGTCAGCGTGAAGCTGGGTGGCAGCAAGCCAATTCAGTTCATCGGCCCACTGCATTTTGTCCAGACGCTTGCGGATATCCTCCCTTCCGGCATCTTCGGGGGAGACGGCCCATCGATCGATCTCACCTCTACGGGAATCAAGGTCTCCTACACTCTCGGCCTGCCTCCCATTTCCATAGGTATCTTCTCTCTCGAAAACATTGCCATTACTACAGGCCTTGATCTTCCTTACCTCAGTGGTCAACCGGGTTTTGAATTTGCCTTCTGCAGCCGCGGTAGTCCTTTCCTGCTCACCGTCGAGTGCCTGGGCGGCGGTGGCTTCGTTCATCTGGTCCTCACGACGAATGGCATCCAGATGGTTGAGGGTGCCCTCGAATTCGGAGGCGAATTCTCGATCGACCTCGGCGTCGCATCCGGCGGCGTTCACATCATGGCCGGCATTTACTTCAAGCTCGCCGGTTCCAACTCCACTCTCACGGGCTTCGTCGACATCGGTGGCGAGGTTTCGGTGCTCGGAATTATCTCGATCTCCATCGACCTCAATTTGAGCTTGAGCTGGATCCACACGGCGAAGGGCGACAAAGTACAGGGACGGGCGACGTTGTCCATCTCTGTCAGCATTTTGTTCTTCAGCATCTCCGTGAGTGTCTCAGTCGAGCGCAGCTTTGGCAGCGGCAGCGGCGACCCCGGAATCGCCGACGTTATGACAGCCGCCGACTGGAACCAATACTGCCTTGCATTCGCGGGTTGAGGACACAACTACATGGCCAGCCAGACATTCATCTTCGTGGCGCTCCCCAACGGTCAAGCCAAGAATGGCAATCTCAAGCTGTCCGTCTACCTCACGCCGCGCCTTGATGACGGAGCTACACTGGCCGCTTTCCCTGACATGCTCACGTGGCCGCAGTCGATTAAGTCCCACGGGCTCAAGTTCCAGATCTCCTGCGGTGCAAACAAGGCGACTGTCTCCGCTGATAAAGCCGTGCTTCGTCCGGACATCTGGCAGACCATCTTCACTCCTGACACCTTCGTCGAGCCTTATCAGTTCCCGACTTACTCCGATGGCGTCTTCGTGTCCTATCCCACCCGTCAGGCACTCGGTTATCTCAAGTATGCTTACCAATCCTTCAGCCTTCAATCCAGCAGGCAGGATGGGCGCGAAGGCCCGTTCCGGGTTTTCAACCCGCTCGCCTTCCGTAACGGCGCAAAATCAACCCTCGGCACGAACATGGCCGAGCAGCGGAAGACGATGTGGCAGTTGCAGCAGGCATTAGTCGAAACCGGAACGGTGCCCGCTGTGGACACCACGTTCTCAGGTCCTACGAGCAACCCCGATGGCGTCGCGACTACGCTCGTGACTCCGAACGAGGCCTCCACGCAGGATATGATCACGCGCTTTGCGCTCTTTCACAGCATTCCCAAGGCGCACCACCGTCCACCCCTGCCATCGCCGCCCAATGGATTCAACAAGACTCTTGATTTCCATAGCGCGCTGACCGCTGTCAGCTCGTACCCATCTATCCTGCGCGCGCTCGGTCTAGTGTTTGATCTCGAAATTCCGTCTTCGCTTTGTCCTCCCTCGCCGTCCGGTGGAGCTTATGCATCCGTCGCGGTCTCCAAGGTCGTCCCCGGTTTCAACTGGCAGATCACCCCGTCCTTCAGCCTTACTCCGACCTCTTACTGGCGCGATTCTTCGTCCTTCTGCGCCGCTCCCGCTGCGGTACCAGCCGCGCAGACAGCGGGGAACTATCCGGCGGGTGATGTCTTCAAGGGTTTTCTCGCCATGTCCGCGCAGAACTTTTTCCTCTCGCAGGTCGATCTCGACGGCGCGCTGATGAAGGCTATGGGCTTGGCTGACAACGTCGCGAATCTGCTGGTCAACGACAACCTCCAGGCCATGGATGAGACTCTTCCCTCTCTCCGCTCCGCCGGCATTTCACTCATGGCCGATGGAAATGGCCTGCGTCTTCTGCAATCCATCCTCAACAATCAATCCTTCAACGACTCGCTCTCCTCGAACAACCCGACCCCTTACAACGCACAGGATCTAGTTCGCGGCTACCGCATTGATATCTGGTCGTCGCGCACGAAACGCTGGCACTCATTACACAGCCGTACGGCGACATACAAGTTCGGCTCCCAATCCCAGATTGTCCTGAACGTAGACGAAGAGGGATTCACGCAGTTATCCGCGGCTCAGGCCGCAGACGATCCGACCCGTAAGCCGGATCAGTACTCGATCAAGAACGATCTCCCCCAGCCTGCGCAGAATGTCTACATCCACGAGCGCGTTGCGCGTTGGAACGGGTGGAGTCTGAGCGTGTCACGGCCCGTCAAGCCACTGAATCGCAGCGCCGATCCCGCGAAGGCTCTCGATTCGGACCCGACACTCGATGCTCCGGTTACACCATTCAAGATGGTCAGTACCTTTGCAGTCTCTCCGGGCTCGCTACCCGAGCTGCGCTTCGGCGCCCAATACCGTTTGCGCGCACGCTCCGTCGATCTCGCAGGCAACAGCGTGCCCGTGACGACTTCGGCGTCGAATCTCTTCGCGGCTCCGGCCAACGGTGTACAGATGAAGTACATGCGCTTCGAGCCCGTGGTGTCCCCGTTGCTGGCACTGCGACAACCCACCTCTGCAGGTAGTTCGCTGGCGCGCCTGGTCATTCGCTCGTACAACAGCAGTCTCGCTCTCGACACTCAAATCACATCCGAGACCGATGAACGTCACGTTGCGCCTCCACGTGTCGCCGAGCGGATGGTTGAAGAGCACGGCCTGCTTGATAGCCAAGGTAAGCCTGTCGGCAACGCAGCGATGTACCAATTCATTACGCAACGCGATGCCTTCGAGCTTCCGACGAAGAACAAGATTCCGCTCGTGCCCGGCGATACTCTCACCGTCGGCTACTTCCCCGATCCCTTTGCCTCCGGCGCTGCATTCCGGAATCTGCCGAATACGCCTTCCGACACCAGCGGTCACACCGGCAAAAGCGGGCTCAAGTACGCAACTCTCCCCGACGTCGATGTGCGCCCTGGATCGGTGACCTATGTCGATTTCGGAACAAAGCCATGGCCGAATGCTTCCTCGTTCCGGATCGTTCTCGCCGAGGGCAACGGGCAGCCCGCATGGGACTTCGGCTCACGCGTGCTCACGGTCTACCTGCAGAAAGCCGGCCTCATCAGCGTTCCGCTCAGCTGTTATCTCACTCCAGATGATTTGGAGCTCATGGGCGTATGGGGCTGGCTCCGCGAATTCTTCGAAGCCATCGAACTCAACGCGTTAACAACCGGCGCGGACGATAGTTTCTCGACGGCCAGCGACGACATTGCCGAGCTTACTCGGCTCGTGCTCGAGGGCGGCTATCCAATGATCACGCCGTCTCTTTCGCTTACCCTTGTCCATGCCGTGCAGCAGCCACTCGGTGAACCCACCTTCATTCAACTGCCCGTTGTGCACGATGAAGCGAGTCCGATCCTCGCATCGGCTCTGCGCAATGCTTTCACTCCGATCACCGCATGGAGGTCTGTCGGCCTTCATGAAGCGGTTCTCCTCGGCGGCATGCAGATCAACGGTGCCAGCACCTCCAAAATAGACATCCACGGCCGTTGGCTCGAGGTGACTGACAACCCCGCACTGCCCGCTCCCACGCAGGCCGTCGCCTCTCAGCTGGTCGAGACCATTGACCTCTCCAACCTCACCGCTGGAGCGGTTTACTCCGAATCCGCCACTCAGCCGGCGCCACCTCAGTTCATCCCGCGCATGGTCGGCGTCTACATCCCACAGGTTGATGTGCTTTGGTTCTCTGGTCCGCAGGATACGCTTGGCGGCGTCGACAACCCCTCTACTACCGACCCGGCCGCGCCGATCCATCGCTTCGACGACACCCGCCATCGATGGATCGAATACACACCGATAGGTACTTCCCGCTTCGAGGAGTATTTTCCCGCCGGCTTGGACTTCACCCGTACGGGCCCCACTCTCATCGTTGATGTCCCCAGCTCTGCACGTCCCACAATTCCCGACATCGCTTATGTCGTTCCCACTTTCGGCTGGGAACTGCAGGAGACCACCAACGTCAAGAGCGCGATCCGTCACTCCAACGGTCTACGGGTTTATCTAAATCGTGGTTGGTACTCCTCTGGGCAGGACGAGCTTCTCGGCGTCATGCTCTGGTCCAGCCAGTCGCCCGCTCCCGACTATCTGACCCGTGAGACCAACAAGTCTCTTTTCACCCAGTGGGGTGCGGATCCCATATGGGACAACGGCGAACTGACGATCCAGCCGGTTCCCGCGATCGGCAACTTCCCCAATGCAGTAGCCACCGCCATTGGGCTCACCATCCCGGAATCGTCGCTTGTGTTCGATGTCGCCGGCCATGAGGTCGCTTACGACTCCACCCGCAGCCTCTGGTACTGCGATATCGAAATCAGTGGCCTGTTCAACTACGGTCCCTTTGTGCGCCTTGCGGTCGCCCGCTATCAGACACACTCAATCGCTGGTGTCGAACTCTCGCCCGTAGCGCTTGCTGATTTCGCCCAAATCGCTCCTGATCGCTCCGCCGTGCTCAGCATCAACCCCGCCAATCCGAAGACGGCCCGCCTGTTTGTCGGTGGACTTGCGCCGAACGGGCCTGTCGACACGTCTTTGCAGATAAGCGTCGAAACTCGCGCGCTCAACATTGCCAGCGATCTCGACTGGATCCCCGCTCCCACAACCGACGTCACTGTCACGGAAGATACGGGCCTGCCAAGCGAAGCCAATGCTGTGCTCTGGTCCGGAAGCATTGTCTTCGCCAAAAATCCTGCTCCAAACCAATACCGCATTGTTATTCGGGAGTACGAAACTTTGCCCGCCGATGCGGCCTCCGGCAAGATTACTGACCCGCCGGCTTTGGCCCAACGTCTGATCTACGCCGCTATCCTTGGTTACGACTGACGCATGGAGGAACTGATGAGTGAAAGCTGGCAGCAGCGCAGTCCTCTGGTTGTTCTCGACGAGTTCCTCGTTGCCCAGGAGTGGGCCTCGTTGCTGCGATTCACATTGCACCATCGCGATCGCTTCACCCACTCGGGCGTTCTCGACGCAGGCGGCAATGACCGCAATGATCAAAGCTACCGCCGTTCTCAGGTGCTTTACGATCTTGGCCCAGCCGACGACATGTTCGCCGATCGCATCATGACGTACCTTCCCCACGTTCTCGCTCGGCTGCACATGCCGATCTTCCCGGTCTCGCGCTTCGAGATCCAGTTGACCGCCACGAACGATGGCCAGTTCTTTCGCCAGCACAAAGACGACGACTCCGACAATGTGCGCACCCGTGTGCTCACCTTCGTTTACTACTTCTATCAAGAACCCAAGTCCTTCCATGGCGGCGAGCTGCAGCTTTACGATGGAGAGCTCGATCAGGCGGCCAATGTCACCGCCGGCGCATATCAGCTCATCCATCCCTCGCAGAACCAGATCGTCTTCTTTCCCAGCGACTGTCTCCACGAGGTCCTGCCGGTCGAGTGCCCGTCGCGCGACTTTGCCGATAGTCGCTTCACCGTGAATGGATGGTTGCATCGATGACACCGCATGGTCTGCCCTCAGATCTCTACCACTGCCTACTCGACGAGCAGCCTTACTACCTGGCTCCGCCGCATCTGCTGCGCCAGCCTGAACTGTTCGGAACTACGCTCGTCAACCCATCCAGTTGGTTCTCATGGATCGGATCGCTGCCGGCCGACCGTGCCGAACGCGCAGGTTCCACCGACAGCTTCTTTCCGAGCGAGCGCATGGTCTGGGTAGAAGATCCGGCGACACTGGCCGTCTGGCCTTTCTGGGTCGGGGAGGAATACTTCGAGTACTTGTCGCGGATGACGCCGGGCCAGCCGTTGAATGAAGATCTGCCTTTTCACATTCGCTGGGTGCTCACGCAGGCGAACATCCTCGTCGGCCCTAACCACGCTGCTCGACGTCGTCAGCAATGGCAGCAGCATGTCTCCTACTATGCCCCCACATTCGAGCACGGCTACGTCATCGTGGAGGATCTCATCCATCCCTTTCATGTCGGTGCGCTCCGCCGCTACTATCGCAATCGCACCCGCCGCGGCCTTTACTCCGTGGGCGACGAGCAGGTTCGCCGTCGATTTGCCTCCCATAACGAAGACGTGGCTCGTTTCATCCACCGGCAGATGACATACGCGCTCAGTGACATCGCCCACGTGGCTCTCAAGCCGTCATACGCCTACTTCGTTTCTTACCTGGGCGGTGCGGATCTAGAAAAACACCGTGATCGCGAGCAGTGCGACTACAGCATCACTACCTGCATTGACGTCACGCCCGAGCCTGATGGAGAGTCTCCGTGGCCCATCCAGTTGGAAACCTCGGAAGGCACCGCCAAAATCTACCAGGCATTAGGAGACGCATTGCTCTACCGCGGATGCTCGGTCGCGCACTGGCGTGAGCCCCTGCCGCGCGGCCAGACATCGACCTCGCTGCTTCTGCATTACGTGGACAGCGCCTACGAAGGTAGCTTGAACTGATGAGCCTGCGAGACGCTTCCCAAGAGAGCCACCAAGGTCATCGGGTCCGGATCCGTCATCACACCACAACCGGGGGAGTGTGGTTTGCGGGATGGCTTTTCACCGCCGGCTTCGTTCATCTCGGCTTCTGGCAGACTGTGCTAGCCCTCATCATCTGGCCTTACTATCTTGGCGTGCATCTCAGCAGACTGGTTCACTAGACCTATTTCGTCCACTGCCGTTGAGTCTCTACGAACAGGCTTCTCGTGACTCGCACTGGCTATTACGTATATCAGCATGATGAGCCCATTAATGGCTGCGGAGAGACATATGGATAGTGTCGTGCGCTCAGCGGAGCAGGGCTGACGCTACCCACAGAATCGGCGCCTGGCCATGGAAATCTCCCGTGCGACGCTTGCGTGCGAGATAGTAGTCCAGGCTGTTGAGCTTCCCCGTGCCTTCACACACGCTCGTGATGTTGTCGTTCTGGTCGATGTAACCCGCAACGGCTATCCACGCGTGCCGCGCAGCGGGGCCATACGTTGCGGCATCCAGCCACCCGTTCTTCACGCCCGTGATCATTGCGAAAGTGAACATTGCTGAGCCGGAGGTCTCGGGCCACGCTTCGTCGTGATCGATGAGCTGCCGCCACATGCCGTCCTTGCCCTGGTACTTCAGAAGGCCCGCCATCATCTTGCGGTAGCCCTCGAGGATGCGTGCACGTTGCGGGTGGTCGGCAGGAAGATCGCGTAACATTTCGGCCATCCCCGCGGCGACCCATCCGTCACCACGACCCCAGAAGAATGGGACATCGGGCGCGTGATAGAAGAGTCCATTCGGCTGCTGCAGCTTGTCCAGATACGCCGCCATCTCCTTCGCATCGCGGTCCAGGTACTTGCGATCGTGCGTGGCCCGATAGGCCTCGAGCTGCAGGATGGTGAGCATGTACATATCGTCGATCCAGTAGCGCGTTTCGGCTGAAAGCCCGTCAGGTTGCGGATTCTCCCACTGGCGATCGGCGAACTGAAGTCCCATGGCGGTGTATTTCGCATCGTGCGTCTCGATGCCGATCTCCATAGGGATGATGCCGAAGATCTCATCATCCACGTGCCGGCGGGGCGGGATCAAGGAAACTTCGGTCCCGCCGGGCAGTAGCGGATCGAAGCGATGGATGAGCCTTTGCTGCAGTGCTTCGTCATGCGTCAGCGAGGCGAACGTGAGCGCGCCATACCAGGTCCCCGCCTCAGAGTAGTGAATCTTTGCCGGCTCCTGATGAGGGCTGGTCACGAAGTGCTCGGCAACGCGCTTTCCTACTTCCTGCGGCGAGAGCCCCGCAGGCCAGTTTGTGAAGTAGGACTGCGGTGTCTGCGCGGCAAGAGAGCAGGCTGCAAGAAAGAGCGTGAGAACAACACACTGCGCGATCTTCATCCGACTACCTTACCCTTTCGATGGAGAGGTGCATGTGGTTCATACCGTTGTAAATCAGATCTACCGAGTCTTTGCCGGCGTCCAGCATAAACCCCTTCGCATCGCTCTCGGCCGCCACGTGCAGTCCGGGAATATCCCACGACATCCCGCTTACCTTCGTCTTATCGATGCCGATGGCATGAATGCGGAAGCGGACCGTTCCGGAGGTGTCGATCGTGAGACCGTGCTCATCCGCGGTCGCATCGACAGGCGGGCACTGCACAAGCTGCACCCATCCAATCGTCCCTGAGGGCGTACGCCACTGGATGGTGGCCGGACGAAACTGTGTTGTCGTCCCAGCGTCCTTCGTCTTCTGCGTGAACTCGCCGCCGAAGATGACATCCTTGCCGATCCAAGCTGTAGCAATGCGCTTAGCATCGATCTGCTGACGCACCATGTGCTCGCTCTGGAATTTATTCATCTTCGCGAGCACGTCGGCGGGGATGCTCGTGCCAAGGATGGCCGCGTGCGGCGCGAACCAAAGGTCCGGCAGATGGTCCGTAGTTGCGGAGAGTTGAGGGAACGGTGCATGCGCCGCGTCCAGCACGGTGCGCATCCACAGGCCAACCACGCTGACGTAGCTCTCCATATCCATGCCGTAGGAACGGTCGTAGGGTCCGCTCAGATTGCGCAGTCGCGGGTTGTAATACCTCATCAAATCGCGCCAGAGCCCAGCCTCCATTTCCCTGCCGATCTGGCGCATGTGCGCAGACGAGCCATAGTCACGGAACAGCGCCAAGCCGTAAATGTCCACGCCGCAGTAGGTCGGCGAGTTGTACTCATAGAAGGCGTCGTACTGCTTATAAAGCCTGTACACCTCGTCGTTCCACGCGGCGGATTGCTTCAACCAAGTGGCGTTATGGTCATGCACCGCGGCGAAGTCCCACAGGAACCCATACATCAGCGCGATGTTGGTGTACGACGGCAAGAGCCGCCCTTCCTGCATCTCGCCCTCGATCGCGAGGTCAATCGCCTTGTACATGCGATCGCGCAGACCGGGCGAGACACGATCCGGGAACTCGATGAGAATGATCGCGAACGTGGTGCCGACGAAATGACGCCAGTTGGGATCGTAGCCGCGCCAGATGATGCTCTTGCCGGTGGGATCGGGCTCCTCAGGCGTGCGTTTGTATGTACCGTACCAGCGCACACCGGTCGTAGTGTATTGCTCCTTCAGCACGGTATCGAGGATCTCGGCGGCACGCTCGCGATCTCCCTGCTGATCTCGAAACAGCAAGCCCAGTGCGTACCAGCTCGACTCGCGAACCATGTAATGCCCGGCACTGTGCGCGTATATACCGCCGTATGGACTGCGCACCAGCTTCGCGGACCTGTCGTAGAAGTAGTTGTCCCAATACATCGATTCCCGGAACAATTCGCTGGTGTTGCTGTCGAGCTTTGTGGGAGAAATATGTCGGGCAGGAGGAAGTTTCTGCGCATGCAGCAGAGAGGTTGCGCCTGCCAGAAACGAGAGGCAAAGGAATTGCCGAATCATCAGGGTCTCCATCGATCGGGACGCAGCATTAACTTTGCCAAGCGAATTGCCACGTTGTGGCAAAGTCCGAGCGCCGGGCTAGAAATTGAACTTGCCCGCGAACTCTACGGTGCGCTGTTCGTAGGTTGGAGTACCGCTTACAGATGTGATCGTGCCGACCGTCGACGTGTTGCTGATGTTCGCATTCGGCGTTCCGAGATTTGGGTGATTGAAGACGTTGAAGGCATCGGCACGCAGCTGGATGCGGTAATGCTCATGCCACTCGATGTTCTTTTCAAGATTGATGTCCCAGTCCTGGTAGCGCGGTCCGCGCAACATGTCATAGCCCGAGTTGCCGTATGCTCCGCCGGGAATGCCTGCCGCGTTGGTTGGCGCTGTAAAGGCTGACGGATTGAACCACTGCTTCTTCGTCTTCGCCGATGGATAGAGCGACACACCCGTCACACGATTGGCGCGGCCGCTGGCGAGGTTCGTCCATACGTTGCCGCTGCCGTCGGTGAACGTGCCAGGCGCCGAGTAGCTAACGGAGAACGGCTGTCCGTTCTGAAATACCGTGATGCCGGAAACCTGCCAACCACTGACGACCTTGTCCAATAGCCCGCTGTTCCCCGCCAGGAAGGCCCTCCCGTGACCAAATGGCAGAAGGTAGGAGTAGTTCACCGTGAGCACCTGCGGTGCGATGCCGGCGATCGGGCCGTAGGAGTCGTTCGGCGTAGATCCAGAAGGATTCTCCAAGTTCTCAGTTCCGAGCACTCGCGTCCACTGGTACTCCGCTCCGAATGCCACTCCATTGTGGTACTGGTGATGCGCACCGATCTGCAGCGAGTTCATGTTGCTATGGAAGATCGGATCCATGTTCAAGCTGATGGTCGAGAAGGGCTGCACGAGATTGAGACTCTGGACCGTCACGCCCGAGCCCGACTTGATGGGTACTGGTTGAGCCGGAAGATTGATGTTCGGGGCGTAGTTGCCGCTGCCGCCATAGTTGTTCTGCTTCAGGTTGTGCTGCCCCACATACCCGACGCGCACGTCCCAGTTGCCGGCGAACTGGTGCTCGAGCGCAAGATTGTATTCCTCGGTATACGGGGTGACGGTCGGGGCTTGCGCCAGAACGTTCGGATTCGACGTGAACGTTCCGGTCGCCGAGAACGGATTCGACATGGAGAACGCGGGCGGATTGCTGGTGGAGTTGTTGTAGGTCTGCGAACCCGAAAACGGGAGGTTGGCGAACGGCGCCGTGCCTATGTACGAGGCGGGGAGCAGGTTGTAGTAAATGCCGAAAGCTCCGCGGAGCACTGTGTTTGGGAACGGCTGATACGCGAAGCCGAGGCGCGGCGAGACGTTGTTCTTATCCTGTCCCAGGTAGGCGAAGACGCTACCGGGCAGTCCTGCCGTACCCGAAAGCGTGATCGGAATAGACGTGAGGAACTGTGGAATCGCGGCCGGCGGATACGAATTGCCGAAGACCACGACCTCCTTCAGAGACGGAACATATAGCGAATCCAAGCCGTAAGGATTGTCGCGGAACCACTGCAGGTCGTAACGCAACCCGGCGTTGACGGTCAGATTATGGAAGGGTTTCCAGTCGTCCTGCACGTACGCCGCGTACTGCGAGGAGATGTTGCGGGTGATGAAGTTGTTCGGCGTCGGCTTCACGGTCGATACCGGATAACCCAGCAGGAAGTCCGCAAACGCGTTGCCGGAGTAGCGCCCGTTGAAGGTGTACTGGCCACGTTGCGGTGTGCTGGCTGCGTTGTTCCAGTGGTTGTCGTACACGTATGAGAAGCCGACTTTGATTGTGTGGTGCTCAGTGACCTTCGTGACGTTGGTTCCGATTTGTGCGACCTGCTCAAGATCCTTCGATCCCTGCTCCGCGATGGACTGGATGTTCGTGATCGAAATCTGGGGCGCGCCTTCGATCAGCTCCGATCCAAGGCCAGGGATAATCGAAGCGAAGTCCGTCCCGTGGTTCTGCGGCGTGCGGTAAATAGGCAGATGGAAGAACGAAGCGTAGGTGTCGGCCAGCAGACTGGCGTTGAACGTGTGAGTCCAGCCGAGGATGTAGTTCGAGTTGTGCTCGCCGTCCTGAGCGTTCCCTCCCTGCAGGCTATCGGAGCCATTCGTCGGGCTGGGGCCGTAGAAAGCGCGCAGATAGGTGAAGCGGATCTGGTCGTTATTCGTCAGACGGTGATCCAGGCGAACAGAGAAGCGGTTGGAGACGGACGTCTCCGACACTTGTTCGAACGTGTTGACGCCAGTTCCGGAAGCTGTCGGCAAAGGCATGAGGAAATTCATAAGCTGCTGCGAGACCGAATTGATGCGGCCCGATGGAATCGTGTTGTGCGTAGTGAACGGCAGCCCTGTCAAGGGATCGATGAGCGTCAGCGTAGGGAATTCTGTGAAGATACCCTGACGCATCAGTGCGGTCGGCTGCTGCGTGTTATCGGTGTAGGACTGCGTCAGGCGAAAGCCCTCGTAGGCGACGAAGAAGAAGCTACGGTCGCGGCCCTTGTAGAGCTTCGGAATCCAGATTGGTCCGTTGAAGTTTCCGCCGTATTCGTTACGCTCATAGGGGGGCCGTGACACCGCGCCGCTGAAGTAAGACTTCGCTCCCATCCCTTTAGAGCGGTTGTACTCCAGCAACTCGCCATGGAATTGATTTGTGCCGCTCGCGCTGACGACGATGAGCGCCATAGGCTGACCAAACTCCGCTGGAGCGCCGGTTGTAAGCATCTTGAACTGCGAAATTGCATCGAGTGAAGGGATCTCCGGCTCGGCACGCTGCAGCGTGACCTCGGCGTTGTTAACGCCGTCAAGCGTGGACGCCAGGCCGCCATAGGAGTTGCGCGAACCGGTACCTGCCGCGAACGTGAGACCACGGGTCGCAAGCTGGTCCTGCGCTCCCACACCCTGAACACCAGGGGCCAATGCAATCAGACCCATGAGGCTCAGCCGGCCGTTCAGAGGTGTGTTCTGAATCGCCTGGCTCTCGATGACCGAACCGATCGACGAGTCAGTCGTCTGAATCACGGGGGCTGCACCTGAGACATTGACCGTCTCCGTCAGCGCACCCAAGGTGAGTACCGGCGTGAGCGAGACCGTCTGGTCAATCGTGAGGTGAACGCCGGTTTGACGGAAGCGCTCAAACCCCTTTTGTTCCACCTCTACCGTGTAGTCGCCCGGAGGAAGCTCCGTGGCAGTGAAGCTCCCATTATCCGACGTCGTGACCGTGTGCACAGAATTGATGCTGGTTTGGGTGATCGTGACTGTGGCCCCGGGGACAGCCGTACCGCTTGGATCCGTGACCGTACCGGCGATGGTGCCCGTGATTCCCTGCGCAAACAGGCGCGTTCCGGCCAGAAGCATTACCCCCAGCGTCAGAGTTAAACCTACGCGGCGCCGGCGGCCCTTCTTCACCAAACGGTCCATCTCGAGCCACTTACAAAACGTCATCTCACTGCCTCCAGATCGCGACGCAAGACTTCACATTCAAGAAAATTCTCTGAATCGAGTGGCGCGAGTATCTGCGGCAGATCTGCGGCTGGCAAGGTATTTCACGGTGTAGCTTCCATTTCACCGTGAAGCGCCGTGAACTTCCATCATTTCAATAAGTTGTCATCTGCCGTGAAGCGAAGCACTCTACACCTCACCTGGCTGAACCGAAGCATTTTGGAACGGCTGTGGGGCAGCTAGCGGCTGCTGGCGTTTGTCAGTCGGTGATAACAGACGACAGTGCTCTGGTAGGAGTTCCCGTTCAAGTTGCGCGCCGAAAGCAGAAGCTCGAAATGCGGGGCTGTTCCCCCGCCAGCGAGCGCTGTGAGGAACTTGGGGAACTCGGGGCCGAGCAGGAACTCCGCCGCGGCTTCTGTACCCGCCTTGCTGGTGCCCCCGACAAGCAGGGATGAGCTCTGGCCATCCAGGCTGGGCAGGTACGCAATGACCCCATAGGCCAGATGTTCGCTGGCGTCGCCCTCCTCGACATACAGCGCTTTCTCTCCGGGAGCGGGATCGTGATCTTCCACTACATTCACCTTTGCGTTCGCGTCGTATCCCACGCGGAAGTGGCCGTAACCGTCGAACAGGTCCACCCACGGGTTGGCTCGCGCACTCCCAATGAGGACTACATTGTTCTGCTTGATCTCGCTCACACTAAGATCGCGAGCGAAGCGGATCTGGGTCTTCGTTGCGTCCACCTGCGGCAGGCGCTCGAGCTCCGAGACGATCCGCAGGTCCGCCACATTGGTGTATTGGCTTTCTACGAGTACGGACCAGAGGTGTTCCATTCCCGCGGGCGGCGCGAAGCTCCGATAGCGTCGCGTCATGTAGTCCTGGAGTTGAATCTCCCTGCCAGTCAGTTCATCCATCAATACGAGGCTGCTGTCGGCTGGCACGATGATCGTCGATCGTTTTGGGTCGAAGATGCTGGCCCAGAAGCGCAGCTCCGGTCTTGTAATCCTCGCTGTCCGGTCCGCAGCGGTCACGCGCCAGCCGATGATCAGGGCGACACAGAGCAGAACTATCGCGACAGCAGCCAGCACGACCGGCGAAGCAATAGGCTCGCGCGCACCTTCGAGCGGGACGAGCTCGTTAGCGGCGGTCGCAGTGGAAGAAATAACGGCAGCAGGCGGGAGTTGGAGCGGCGGTTGCCGAAAGTGAAACTCTGGAACGTAGCTTCCCTTTGGCACCGTTAGAACGATCGACTCATCCTTTCCTTCGGAGGCGAAGTATTCCTCGAGGCGAAGCCGAAGAAAACGGGCCTGCGACCGCACAATGCTGTCCTCTCCGATGTGATAGCTCTCCGGACGCCCAAAGACAACTGTGCCGATGCGCTGTTCGTGGATCGTATGGCCGCGCCCCTGCCGCTGCTCCTCGCAGATGAAACGAAGGAAACTGGCGAGCCGGTGCGACTTGCGGAACACTTTGGAGGAGAGGACCCGGTCCAAAAGAAGCCGCTGCTGCTCAAGAGACGGCGTTTGCGCAGCGGGCTTGGTCGTGACGGTCAATGCCGGCTCCAGCTTGCCTGTGCGGTCTGTCTTTCACGGTGAATCACGTTGAATTAGCCGTGAAACAACTAGGTCGCTGAACGCAGGTTCAGATACATTCTAACGGGACACCGACTGGACAGCCACTCCCGTTGTGTCTGCTGCAGCATAGGCAAGCTCAGGTCATCGGATGACGACCCATGCCCCGATCCAGATCGCAACTCTACCCGATCATGCGGGCGCGCTTGCAGCCTCCGCGCAGGCCCCGAGGCTGCAGTCGCTGGACGCCCTGCGCGGCCTGACGATCGCATTGATGATCCTCGTCAACACCAGCGGAGATGCGGCGCACACATATCGCCTATTGCGCCATTCTCCATGGAACGGCTGCACCATCGCCGACGTGGTCTTTCCCTGCTTCCTGTTCATCGTGGGCATTTCGTTGGTGCTTTCGTTCAGCGGGAAGAGACGCCGCGGTGTCCCCCGGCGGGTGCTGTTGCTTCATGCGTTACGACGAGCGCTAATCTTGTTTGCACTCGGAATTGCGATCAACGGCTTCCCCCACTTTGAACTGCATACCCTTCGAATCTTCGGCGTGCTCCAGAGGATCGCGGTCTGTTTCCTTCTCGCGAGCGTGATCTATCTGTCGCTGAGCCCCCGCACGATCTTCTGGGTTACGCTCGCCATCCTGTTTGGCTACTGGATTGTGCTGCGGTGGGTGCCGGTCCCCGGGTACGGTTTACCCGGCGTGAGCGTGGCGATGCTCGACCCGCACGGCAATCTGCCTGCATGGATTGACCGCCATCTACTGCCCGCCAGTCACCTCTATCACCAAGGCTTTTATGACCCCGAAGGCCTGCTCGGGTCCATTTCGGCGCTCGCCTGCACCCTTGTCGGGATACTCACGGGTTTTCGTCTGCAGCGGCCCATAAGCCCCGGAGCAAAAGCGGCACGGCTGGCTCTGGCCGGAGCTCTATGCGTGCTTGCAGGGTTGCTATGGAGCCATTGGCTGCCACTCAACAAACGTCTTTGGACCAGCTCGTTTGTTGTTTTCAATGCTGGAGTAAGTCTGCTTGCACTCAGCTTCTTTCTCTGGTGGCTCGATGTGGAGAAGAAGGCCACGCGGCTCGCAGTGCCGATGATCGCCTTCGGCACAAACGCACTGGCGGCCTACGCCTTTTCTGAATTTCTGGCCTCGTTCCTCTCCACAATGAGAGCACCGGGCTCCGCCTACTCGGTGCAGCAATGGCTGTTCCAACCCGTCGCAGCAGTGATTCGGCAGCCATATATTGCCGCACTGACCTACGCTGTCCTGTACGTCGTCATCTGCTATGTGCCGGTGCTGCTGCTATTCAGAAGAAGGATCTTCCTTAAGGTTTAGGCACGCTGCGATAGCAACCGATCATGATCACTTTGTTAGCGAGTCGAAGGCCCTATGCGCTACGCTCGCCTGATACCTCAACCAGATTGTTCCGGGAATATCACGAGTAGGCCGGCACTGCTGGGGTAAAGCTCATTCGGATGCCTTGCTTGGGTCGCAGGATGACCATCGGACGGGCTTCGATCACCTGCCCTGGCGTAGTGTGAAAGTCATACTTTCTCAGCAGCTCACTCAGGATCATCAGCATCTGCAGCATCGCGTAATTTGCGCCGATGCAGGTGCGCGGACCGGCTCCAAACGGAATATGCGTGAACGGAGTGCGTAATTTGTCGTTCGCTTTGATGAAGCGCTCAGGCGCGAATGTCTCCGGGTTTTCCCAGTAGCGCGGTGCATGGTGCGCTCCATACACATGAACAATGACGGTCGTTCCTCGAGGGATGTCGACATTCCCGGCGCGGTCGTCCGCGACTGCGACGCGATCGATCATCCAGAACGGCGGATAGAGGCGGAGGGCCTCCTGAATGACTTGAATGGTGAATTCGAACTTCGGCACGTCGGCGTGACCGAGTGGTGCGTCCCCCAGAACGGAATCGAATTCCTGTCGAACCCGTTCCAGGCAATCAGGACGCGAGCTGAGTAGATAGAGGGTCCAGGACAGAGCATTCGACGAGGTCTCATGGCCAGCGACGAGCAGTTGCATACTCTCACTAAGCAGGAGCTCGTCAGTCATGCCTTCTCCATCGCTGTATCGAGCGTCCATGAGGGTTTGCAGCAGGTCGTTTCCGGGCGGCTGCTTGCGGCGCTGCTTGATGTACGCCATCAGGACGCTGTCGGCGCGAGCGCGCATCTCTTCATGCCGCCGGAGCTCACCGGAAGCGGCGAACCATGGATTCAGGTATGGCTGCAGCGTCTGCCGAACGATAAATTCTTGGACCGTGCAGATGGTATCGCTTACCAGGTCGATTTCTTCTTCCTTCAGGCGTGCGCCGAACAGGGACCGGGCGACCATCGCGAAGGTCATCTTCATCAGGCTGGGATAGATGTCGACCGGACCCTCGCTGACCTGGCGATCGAACTGCCGTAGAGAGTCCGCCAGGGAGTCCTGCATGATGAAAGACAGGGCCTCCAACTGCTTGCGGTCGAAACCCTTCTGAATGAGCCGCCGCTGAGTACGCCAGGCCTCGCCATGTGTGGTGAGGAGGCCTTTGCCGAGGAAGTGGCCCATCCGCTTCACCTGGATTTCAGATTTCTGATAGTTCTCCGCGTTGGTCTTGAGCACATGCTGAATGACCACGGGATCCGTGGTGACGATGGCCTCTTTGAGACCACCGATATAGAAGCGGAATGTGTCACCGTGGCGTTGGGTGTACTTCGACAAAACGTGCACCGGGTTGCGGACCATGGCGGTCGAATCCGCGAAAGAGCGCAAGCGCGAGACCGTGGGAACAGAAGACTTCACCGTTCTACCTCGCTGCTCAGTGGTTCAGAGGGATGGCTCAAAAGGATCATGCTAACTGCCTGGGGCTTTGGAATTGGGATGATGAATGCCTGCATCTAGTTTTCGTTTCCCAGCCGCTTCAGGAGAATCAAGTGCTCCCTGATCGCGCCCGTCATCGTGCGATTCTCGCGATAAGGGATGCCATACTCTGCGGCCGTCTGCTTCACAACGCGGGTGAGCGACCCATAATGCGTATGGCAAACGAAGGGGCAGAGATGATGCACGATGTGATGGTTGAGGCCGCCGGTTAGCCAGCCAACTACGGGGTTCTCGGTTGCATAGTCGGCCGTAGTGGCAAAGATGTGATAGACGCTGTTTTCAAACTCGTTGCGGCCTGCGGGGAAGTGCGTGCTATCCACGGTGTGTGTGGTCTGGAAGACCAACGACACCGTCAATCCGACGATCAGATGTACCATCAGGAACGAAGCGGCGACCAGCCATGGCGACTTGTGGAGCAGCACCAGCGGAAGGACGAGCATGTACGTGACGTAGAACAGCTTGCCTGCAAAGAGGATCACGTACTCGCGTACCGGATGCCGGGTGCGTTTCAGATAGTCATGAGACGGAAAGAAGAAGCACTCGAAGTCACGAACAAATACGTAGTCCAGGGAAAACATCGCGTAAAGAAAGAGCGCATAGACGTGCTGAAAGCGGTGCAGCGGCCGGCGCGGTTCATGCGGTGTGAAGCGCAGGATTCCGCGGCCAGTCAGCGCATCATCTTCGCCCTGAATGTTTACGCATGAATGGTGGCCGCGGTGATGCAGGATCCGCCACATGTACGAACTGATTCCGCAGATATCGAAAACGTAATTCAGGGTTTTGTTGACAGGCGCCCGTGACGAGATGGCGTTGTGGTTGCTGTCATGCGCGATGTTGAGCAGAAGAAAGGTCTGCGCGAGGCCACCCAGAAGATAGAGAGCAATGAACTTCCAGGAGCCGGGTTTCCAAAAGTAGATGGCGAGCCAGCTTCCCAGAAGAACCGCCAGGCCGATGGCGATTTTGATCCACATCGCGCGATCGGCTTTTGGAGAGATGTCTCCCTCGGCGAACACCTGATCGAGGCGGCTGCGCAAAACCCTTGGAAAGGATGCAGGCCCGCTGGAGGGGACGTTCGATGCCGGGATCGGCAGCGTCTCGGGAGTCCCCAGATCATCAAGGGCAGGTTCTAGAGCCATTCCCGGTTCAGTTGCCACCTTGTCTCCTGCAATCATGTCAAATAGGCCGGCGTCACCACATTTCGGAGGCTGTGGCCCTGACTGACAGTGTATGCGCTGTGTCCCCGCGAGCAGCGTCGTTGACTCATGCTAGCGTGACGATTTCGTCAGAATCAAGGGTTTGTGCACACCGGGGCGAGGAGTCTGGCGGTTTGCGTGGAGGAATGACGTCGCGGCCTCGTTCGCGGCTCTGTTACCATTACCCGAAAGCTCCTCTGTGATACGGGCATGTTGACGGGGCTGCCAGCATCGGAGCTCCGCGAAGCTCCGGGTGACCTGCACTACTGATCCGCACCTAGACACGATCCCCGATCGCGCCAGGCCCGTGGAACTGTATGAGACTTTTTTCGTCTCAAACTAGAGAATTCCTGTCCAGAGTTGGAGGGCATCGCTGATCGAAATGGTGTCGATTTTAGATAGGCTGGACCGGCTCGCGGATGAGCACCCGCTCAAACCCCTTTATTGCTACCTTGACGTCCATGGCAACCCGGTCGAGAGCTACACCTATGCCTCGTTTCAGCGACGAACGAAGGCGATTGCCGGGCACCTGCTGAAAAGTAGCCGTTTCGCACCCCAGGACAGGTTGTTGCTTGCCTATCCTCCCGGCCTCGAAATGATCTGCGCATTTTTCGGATGCGTGCGCGCGGGCCTCATTCCGGTCCCCGTCTATCCTCCCAGCTCGCGTGGGTTTCAGAGCGCCTTATACAAGATCGTCCACATTGCCAAGGACTGCCAGGCCGCCGGCGTCCTTACCAGCGCCGACTACCACGCGTCCCTCAAGACGAATCTCGCTCGACGTGGCGTCGCGGCCTCCGGGGTCGACGTCGACTACATCTCCGCCCTGCCTTGGGTTGTTACAGAGGAATTTACACAGCCGCTCGCGGACGAGTCCTTCTTCGAGACATCGAAGATTCTCTTTCTGCAGTACACGTCCGGATCCACCATGGAGCCCAAGGGCGTGATGGTCACTCACCAAAATATCCTCGAGACCTGCCCTCTCGTTATCGACCATGACGATCCCGTCGTCGTGTCGTGGCTTCCCCAGTACCACGATATGGGTTTGATTGGCTGCTATCTTTACCCCGCGCTCAAAGGCGGAACGACGTACGGCTTTGCCCCGACAGACTTCATCCAGCGTCCCGTGCTGTGGTTTGAGGCCATTACCACTTATCAGGCGACCGCCACCGCCGCGCCCAACTTCGCGTATGAATACTGCCTCCGCGCCGGGCGAATCCCGCAGGAGAGCCTTGATGAATGCGACCTGAGTTCGCTCCGCGTGCTCATGGTGGCTGCGGAGCCCGTGAAAGCAGATACGTACACGCGCTTCCTGGAGGCCTTTCAACCCTATGGCCTGCGGGCCGAAAGCTTCTACGCCGCCTATGGGCTCGCGGAGAACACGCTCGCCGTATCGCTGCACGGCCGCAACATCCTCTCCGTCAACAAGCACGCGCTTGCTCTGGGCAAAGCCCGGATGACAACAGAGGTATCCGGCGTCGATGCCTCCGCCCAAATCGTCAGCTGTGGAGTGCCCATCGAGGGGCTCGATGTCAGGATTGTGGATCCGGAACGGCATGCGGCGTTGAAGGAAGGCCGCGTCGGGGAAATCTGGCTCGCCGGCAGCGGCAAGTGCCTAGGGTACTGGAATAACCCCGAGCTGACCTTGAAGCAGTTTCGCGCGCGGCTCGTGGACGACACGCCTTATGATGACGGCTTCCTGCGCACCGGAGACATGGGATTTATCCACGACGGCGAGCTCTTCGTGTGCGGACGCATCAAGGACATGATCATCCTGCGCGGGCAGAATTATTACCCGCAGGACATTGAAGGCGTTGTGGAACGCGCCTCCAGTCTGATCCGCACGCACTGTGTTGCCGCCTTCCAGATCCATGAAGACCGCGATCCGGCGCTGGCGATTGTGGCCGAAGTCAAGAACCCTAATGTGCTGCCGGATGCCCGCAAGATTGCCACTGCAGTCCGCGATTACCTCAACGTGGAAGTAGCGTTGATTTCGTTCATCGCGCCGCGTGCCATTCCGCGAACCAGTTCCGGCAAAATCATGCGCCACAAGACGAAGCAAATGTGGCTGGCCGGCGAGTTTAGCGTGCTCTCCGAGTTTTCCCGCGAGAAAGACACGGGCGGATGCGCGTCCGAGTGCGAGGACAATTCCCCATTCGCGAGCCTGAAGGCCAGATACAACCTCACCGGCCAGGAATCATACAACCTCGTCGAAGCAGGGCTGGATTCGTTGGACCTCGTTGTCTTCATGCACGAGCTGCAGGAGTTGCTGAAGGACAAAGGTGCCGAGATGCTGGCGCGTCAGATCGACATTGGCGTCATTCAGCGGGTCACCGTCGCAGAAGTGTTCCAGTTGGCCGAGCAGCTGGAGAGCGCGCCCGAGGAAGCGCTGGAGCACCTCCGTCATTCGCTGGCCGCTTTCCGCGACGAGCAGAACGCAGCAGAACGGGAGATGATGACCAACGATCGAAAGCTCATCTTCGATCCTCCTGCACCGGGGCCTGTGCCCGAGACACCTGTGCTGAAACAAGTGCTGCTCACAGGTGGCACGGGCTTCATTGGACCCTTCCTGATCAAGAGCCTTCTCGAGCAGACGAGCGCAAAGATTTACGTACTCGTGCGCGCTTCGACCGACGAACAGGCCATCCAGCGCCTCCGGGCGGCCATGCAATCGATGGGCCCGTGCAGCCATGTACTGATGCAGATGTTTGAATCCCGCGTCATCCCGCTTTGCGGCGATCTTGGCCAGCCGAGCCTGGGCCTCACGCCAGATGCGTGGGATTTCCTCGCGCAGGAAGTAGACGCGGTGTTCCACAACGGTGCAACCGTAAACTACCTGTTCAACTATGACCGCATGCGCGACGCCAACGTCCTGGGAACGAACGAAGTCCTGCGATTCGCGTTTGAGGGCCGGCCCAAAGAATTCAATTACGTTTCAACCACGTTCGTGTTTGGTTGGGCGGTGAAGAGCACCCTTTGGGAGACCGACTTCAACGAGAACATGGAGCTTCTCGACTTCGGCTATAGCCAGACCAAATGGGTCGCCGAGCAAGTGGTGGCCGACGCGCGCAGCAAGGGACTCTCCACGCGTATCTTCCGGCCAGCTCTCGTGAGTCCTTCGGTTAGCGGTGGCGGCAACAACTTCGACATCGCCGTTCGCCTGGTTGCGTTCATGGTGAACCACGGCATCGGAGTGGATACGCTGAACCAGGTCAGCTTTGTTCCCGCGGACATCGTCGCGAACAACATCGTTTCCATCTCCAGCACGGCTGGGACGGCGAATAAGACCTTCCACGTGGTTCGCGACGATTACGCGAACATGATGGACATCACGAGCCTCATCACCAAGTCGACTGGCCGACAGTTTGAGATTTTCAGTCTTCCCGAATTCATTCCCGAGCTGATCCGGCGCTGCCGAAAAGAGGACCTGCTCTTTCCGCTGCTGGACTTTCTGGTGAACTCCGTCGACAACATCTCCGCGATGGAGTTCAAGCGCTACGATAATTCGACCTACCAGGCGGCGCGCGATGCCTCGGCATGGGGCAAGCCTGATCCCTCACTTGAAGACACTGTAAACGGCATCCTGAAATTCATGCACCGCAAGGGCATCATCTCCGTGGCCCCACGCGAAGTCAACGATCCGGTCATAGCCGTATAGGCCTTGACCAGACTGTTCACTTTTTTTGAAAGATCAGCTTCTCGGCCAGGCGTTGGCCAGTTTCCAGCGTGCTGTTGGTATCGAGTGTCATGGTCTTTCCGTCGGCTGACACCACCCACCTGTCCTTCTGAGTTACCTGATTGTCACGCCTGTAGACTGCGTCGACAGTATGAGGATCGACGAGCGCGAGCTGGACCGTATCATTGCGCGAGTTCCTGACGTCGTACTGCTTTCCATCGAAGCGGCCAACGTAGCTGAAGTCGCCTGAGAAGCGAACGGAGTCTCCCTCTGGCTCGATCTTCAACGTGAGCCCCTGGCGCATGCGCGTTTTGGACAGGTCTTCCGTCCAATCCCCGGCGAAGGGATCCTTCGGGACCTTCGTACCTCCGTTTCGAGTCCACACGGTGACCTGGTCAGGATGTCCTTCGGTTACCGTCGTGATGGTCAGCTCTTTGCCGTCGGGGGAGATCTGATCGCGAAGCGTAGCAACCTCCGCGCCATTCTTCTTCTCGTGCACCTCCACCTTCCTCTTGTTGATCCTATGAATTTCGATCTGGTTAAACGCGGGATTGGAAGGTACGGGGGTATTGTGCGCGTTCCACTTTGCGGTGAAGTCGAGATGAGTTTCGCCAGCCATCGTGACCTGCACTCCATCCGGCAGAGCTTTGATGGAGAGCTTGTTAGGCGGGTCCTCGGAGGAATGCGCGGAGACCAGCGTCCATGAACCTGCTCGAGGATCCTGGGCGGCGCCGCTTTGAGAGAAAAGAAGAATTCCAAGGAACACGAATTTCAGCATGGGCCCTCCGCCACAAACGCAAACTGCACTCCAATCTAGCAGGAGCGAGGGCCTCGACGGCGCAACGATGAGTGTATGCTGACCAAGGCAGCCGGGATGACGACACGTTCCGGACGTCTCTTTCTTCGGCCTCTCAACCTGTGCCGACAGCGCAGAGCCTGAAGAGCTTCAGCTTGCGAGGATCTTGTTTACCTGATGGCTCTGGTGCGCACGCGTCGCTTCTGGGTAGCTGGGCTTGTTCTTGTCGCGGTTCTTGCACTTCTGCCCTTTTCGTTCCACAGCGAGCGTTATCTGGAGACCGCAACCCGCGTTGAAGGTAGCGACGCGGAAATTGTTTCGCAAGAGTTGACCACCCGCTTTCATTCTCCCTTCGTCAACCAGGTAGTTCTGGTGGTCCAGGGACTGCCGCCTGCCAATTCCGACGAAGGCGCGCAAGCGTTAGCAGAGATTGTGGCCGGACTGCAGGATGAACCAGGCGTATCCGCGGTCGTTTCGTACCTGGATTTGAAGGACCCCATCTTTCTCGGCAAGGGCGGCGGATCGTTCGTCCTGATAGGACTGTCGTCGACCGAAGGACCCGCGGAAGATCTTATTCCCGAGCTGCACGGCCGCGAAAACGCGCTGGCGAATCAGTTGCGACCGCGCTATCCGAACATCAAGCTCGAACTGACAGGCGAGATCCCACTCAACTTTGACATTCGCAAGGCCAGCGCAGACGAGGTGAGGCACGCTGAGAGCCTGGTGATTCCCGCGACACTGATTCTTCTTCTGTTAGCTTTTGGCAGCCTCGTTGCTGCTTTTATTCCGCTGGCCGTCGGACAACTGGCCATTGCGACTACCCTGGCCATCGCCGGATTCCTGGCTCAACACTTCCACTTGTCCATCCTGGTTCAGAATCTGGCCACGATGCTGGGACTGGGGCTCGGAATCGACTACACGCTTCTGATGATCAGCCGCTTCCGGGAAGCTGTTTCCGCCGGCCACAATGGGGCCACCGCGTCGGCCATGGCCGCACGTTCGGCCGGCCGCACGCTTTTGATCTCCGCGGCAACGGTAGCCATCGGCTTTCTGGCGCTGCTGGCGGTGCCTATCAGCGAAATTCGCTCCATCGGAGTCGCCGGCTGTCTTGTCGCGGGAACCAGCGCGTTGCTGGCCAATACTCTCGTCCCGGCGTTGCTTGCACTGCTCGGGCCACGCATCGATACCGGCCGCCTGCCGTTCAGGCCGAGGTTGGATTCGAGCCGTTTTGCCAGCACAGGAGAGAGGTGGAGGCGATGGGGGAAGTTGATTGTCGCCCATCCGTGGCTGGCGATCGTACTCGCCAGCGCGCCATTGGCTTTGCTCGCATGGCAGGCGACGCAACTCGACACCAGCCTGCCCAAAGGTGACTGGCTTCCTCAGGCGGCTGAATCGGTCCACGCACTTCATACTCTTGAACAAATGGACCGTGCCGGCATTGTCGAGTCGATGCGTGTCATCGTCGAACTACCCGGCAATTCGATTCCGGAGACCGACGAGGGATGGAACACGCTCGAACGGGTGAGCCAGCGACTCGCAAGCGATCCGCGCTGCGCGCGTGTGATCTCAATCAATACGATCGCGGACAACGACCGGTCTTTTCTCACCAGTCTTTCGCGCGAGACGCGCCACACCTTTCTGAGCGCTGACGGCCACGCGGCGCTGCTCGAGGTCTTGCCCAAAGGTTCAGTTTCTTTACGCGAACAAGTCCGTTGGGTGCGGGAGCTTCGCAAGACCGGCGCAACGTCGTTGACCGGCGTACCTGGCGCGACTCTCCTCGTCGGTGGGGTGCCGGCTTTGAATGCTGACTACCAGACCATCATCGACAGCCACTTTGTGCCAGTGATGGAGTTGGTTGTCGCTGGAACGCTTCTTGCTCTTCTGGGTGGGTTCAGGTCCCTGTTTGCAGCAGTGAAAGCAATCCTTCTCAACCTGCTCTCGGTGGCCGCTTCTTTCGGAGCCTTGGTGCTCGTATTTCAAAAAGGTTATGGAAGCCATCTTGTTGGAATTCAGCATGGAGCTGGCAGCGTCTTCCCGCTCGTTCCCATTGTGACCTTTGCGATCGTCTTCGGCCTCAGCATGGATTACGAAGTGTTCCTCGTCGCACGGGTTCTTGAAGCCAGGAGAGCCGGACTGACCGAAGTCGATGCCATTCCAGAGGGCCTTGCCCGAACCGCCGGCCTCATCACGAGCGCCGCCGCGATCATGATAGTGGTCTTCGCGGCCTTCACCTTTGGTGATTTCCTGGTGATCAAGATGATCGGGTTCACTCTGGCAATCGCCGTGCTCATTGATGCAACCCTCGTCCGCATCGTGATCGGTCCTGCTCTTCTTCGGATCGCCGGCGATTGGAATTGGTGGCCAGGTGGACTGCGCACCAGCAAAACTGTTTCCTCTCAGGGAAACAATAGCTAAGCACTACGATTTCAGTCCCCATGCTGGGGACCATCCGGAAGCTTCAGAAGCTCTTTGGCTGCATTTTCTTCTTCACTTTCCGATCATCAGAATCGTGAACGAGCCGGGTACAGGCCGTCCCATTCGAGGGCGGCCATTCGGCGGAGCCGGTGCGTCCGCAGGTGCGGGAGCGCGCTCTTGCGACATCGTGAACAGATGGCCTGTCTTCATGTCGAGCGTAATTGTGCGAGCTCCGTTCATCGTATTCAGCACCTGCTCGACTTCAAATGCCACTGGAGTCTTTTCCTTCACCACGGTCAACGTTCCATTTCCTCCTGTGCTGAATGCTTCCATGGTCGCCGGGTTGAACACAGCGCCATCTGAGTTGCCAGCCAATGGCAGCTTGGCGAGGATCTTCCCATCCTTTGCACTCAACACAACCATGGCGGCCTGCGATTGTCCGGCGGGCTGCCCTGCACCCGATGTTTGCGGAGGAGGCAAGCTCGGCCTGCTGCACGCGGCAAACAGCACGCCGTTCTTCGCGTCCAATGCCAGTCCGTTACATCCGCCCATATCCACGAGCGAGTAGTGCGCGATCGCCTTCATCGACTTCAGATCCACCGCGGTGACGCTACCCACGGGGTCCTGCATCACCACGTAGAGCATCCCCTTGCCGTCCGCGACAGCTTCCTCTGGCGTGCCGCCCAGATCGATCGTCCCGGTAACTGTGCCGTCTCGTGTATCAATGACCGTCGCGTTCTTCGTCGGATGGCTCAATACGAACACCCGCTCACTGAATGCATCGAACAGAATCCCATCCGGGCGCGCCTCTCCGACGTCGATGCTCTTCAGCTTCGTCAATGTCTTGGTGTCAAACATCGACACCTGGGGGTGATCGCTGGTGAAACCGTGTCCGGTCTTTGGATCAACAGCGGTTCCCTGGCCTCCGACACCGGATAGCTCGTTCACAGGCGCCAGAGTGTCGAGATCGAAGACCGTCAAACGTGGCGGTACTGCCGCCGTCTCAAGCGACGTATCCGTAGCGGGCGTAGCTCTCACGGCACCTCTGGGGATATAAAGTCGTCGCCCGGCGGAATCTGCATAGATGTAGTCCCACCCGCCCTCTCCGCCGACGCGAGCCGTCTTCAAGACCTTGTACTGTCCATCCTGAGCTCGCACCAGCGGTCCAAACAGAGTTGCACCTGTAATCAGCAGCACCACGAAACGCATCATCCATCTCCTATCGGAAGCTTGCCTTGGGATCGCCGGAGCGTTTCGCCGTGTCCCGGCTACTAAGTCTACGATCCCAAGTGCGAACAAGCGACACTGGAGAAAATGCACCCGCCATGGCGTCGGGTCTCTTCTTCCCCCGACGCCGTAAACTATTAGCACTCGCGAAAGGACCTGAACCCATGCCTCACGCCAGCTTTGACGGACTCCGTGTCCTCTCGCTCGAGTCCCGCCGTGCCCGCGAGGTCGAAAAGCTCATACGCACTTATAACGGCGATCCCCTCGTCGTTCCCGCGATGCGTGAGGTTCCGCTCGAGTCCAACACAGCCTGCCTGGACTTCGGCCGCGACTTGCTCGCCGGCCAGTTCGATCTGGTCCTCTTCCTCACCGGCGTCGGCGTTCGTAACGTCATAAGCATCCTCGAGACAAAGTTCGATCGTGAAGCCATCCTCTCCGCACTCCGCAAGGTTCAAATCGCTTGCCGTGGCGTAAAGCCGCAGGCCGCCCTCCGCGAAATCAATATTGCTGCGGATGCTGTCTCCCCCGAACCGGCCACGTGGCGTGAGGTCGTCTCAACCCTTGACGCGACTTACGGCGACCGCCTGCGCGACATGCGCATTGCCGTTCAGGAGTACGGCGCCAGCAATCCCGAGCTCCTCTCCGAGCTGGTCCAGCGCTGCTCCTCGCTCACCAAGGTCCCGGTATACCAGTGGGGCCTTCCGCTGGACCTCGGCCCCTTGCGTGAATGCGTTCGCTCGCTGATCGACGGCACCTTAGACGTCGTTCTCTTCATGACCGCCGTCCAGGTCATCCATCTCTTCCAGGTGGCCGATGACATGGGCCTCGCCGACGATCTCCGCCGCTCCCTCAACTCTACCGTCGTCGTTTCCGTCGGCCCTGCGACGACCGAAGAGCTCCTCCATTACGGCATCCGGCCCGATTTCGAACCATCACATCCACGCATGGGCTTCCTCGTTAATGAAGCCGCACAGTACGCGCGCAAGCTCCTCGCCGCCAAGCGCACGCCCGTGCCCCCAGCTGACGTCGCGCAACCCGTTGAAGCTCCGCCCGAACCGCCCGCCCCCACAATCACTCGCGCGCCCGCACGTGACCACGGCATCCAGCAGGTCGCTCCATCGACTGCAACCATGGCGGGCTTTCGCGACGGTCTCGCACCGTTCGACGTCCTACACGAGATCAGCTCGAGCATCGCCTCTTCGGATCCGCTTCACGTCGTCCTTCAGCGAATCGTCACCTTCGTGACCGCCGTCATCCCCTGCGATTCCTGCTTTCTCTACACCCTTGAAGTCGACAAGCTTATCCTCCGCGCCTCCAAGAACCCGCACACCGAAGAGGTAGATCACCTGCGCATCTCCGTCGGCCAGGGCGTTACCGGTTGGGTAGCCGAACACCGCGAGACCGTCGCCATCTCGGAGCGCGCCAGCGAAGACCCCCGCTTCAAAGCCTTCGTGAACCTGCCCGAAGATCGTTTCGAGGCCATGCTCTGCGCTCCCGTAATCTGCGCAAATCGCGTTGTCGGCGTGCTGAACCTTCAGCACCGCGATCCCTACGTCCACACCGAGCTGCAGCGCCGGGTCGTCGCGACCATCGGCATCCTCGTCGGCGCAGAGATCGAGCGCGCTCGCCTCGAGACTGAAAACTCCGAACTTACCAACCGCCTCGAGACTCGAAAGACTGTCGATCGCGCGAAGGGAATTCTTCAGCGCGATCTCAGTATTTCCGAGGACGAGGCATACCGCACCATGCAGCGCGAAAGCCGCCAGCGCCGCAAGTCCATGCGCGAGATCGCCGAAGCCATCCTGCTCTCCGATAACCTCCGCCGCGAGGGACCTCCGCAAGCCTGATTCGCGACTGCCGTCTATCCTCCCGACGCCACTTGTTCGGAGCGATGCCGCACGCGAAAAATACCAGGTCCGGATGGGGGTCATGGGCCGAAAAAAGTACAGAAAAAGCCAAACGACACCAACACTACAAATTGGTTGATGGCTAATTATTTGCAATATTTTCAACGTTTTACAGAATAGATTGGCGGCCACGGCATATTTTAGCGGCGCGAGAAGGAATTTCGTGACATTTGCCTCGCGCTTGTAGTACGAATGAATGCGCTGTTTCCTGCGACATCGCGCAGAGGCTGTCCGCAAATGTTTGACCTTCACGGAAAGCGCGCCGTCGTTCTCGGCGGGACGTCTGGAATTGGCTATGCCATCGCGCTTGCCCTCGCACAAGCCGGCGCCGATGTGGTCGCCTCTTCACGTCGGCTCGACGCCGTCGAGCGGACTGCCCGCGCAATCGAACAGACCGGCGTCCGCACATCGCGAATCGCATCCGACGTAGCCGACCGCGCCTCGCTCCAACAACTCTGCGATCGTGTCGAACGCGAGCTGGGTCCCGTTTCCATCCTCTTTAATTGCGCGGGCATCACCCAGCGCATCCCTACGCTGGATTGCAGTGAACAGCTTTGGAACGAGATCATGGATATCAATCTCACCGGCACATTTCGCGCCTGCCAGATCTTCGGCCGCGGCATGGTTGAGCGCGGCTATGGTCGCATCATCAACATCGCTTCCCTCGCCACGTTCGTCGCATTCATGGAGGTCGCTCCCTACGGTGCGAGCAAAGCGGCGGTCGGCGCTCTGACCAAATCGCTTGCGGTGGAGTGGGCGCAGAACGGCGTAACCGTAAACGCCATCGCGCCGGGCATCTTCCCGACTGCGCTCAACAGCTCCATCATCGACTCGCCGCGCGGACAGGAGCTGCTGATGCGCACGCCCATGCGCCGCTTTGGAAAAGTGGAAGAGCTCACCGGGACCGCAGTCTTTCTCGCCTCCGACGAGGCAAGCTTTGTGACTGGCGAAATCATCGCCGTTGATGGCGGGTTCCTGGCAAGCGGAGTCAATCAGTGAAAGAAACCGTACGAAACAGTAACGATGGGCAAGGCAGCCGCCGGATCGACCTCGCCTATGTAAAGCTCGCCTCGAGCGAAATGGCGCGTGACATCAACCGCGACATCGTGCTCGAGCTCATCCGCGCTAACCAACCCGTCGGCCGTGCCGAGCTCGCGCGGCTCTCCGGCCTTCAGCCGAGCACAGTTTCTGCCATCGTCGAGCAACTGCTGGAGGAAAGCTGGATCACCGAAGGCGCCGCCGCCAAGCGCCCGCGCGGACGGCGTCCTACGATGCTCACGCTCAATCCAGAGCTCGTCACGCTCGTCGCCGACTTGCGTCCCGGTCAGGCGATTCTCGCCGTAGTTGATCTCAACGGCCGCTTCCTCTCGCGTGAATCCATTCCGCTCGCCTCCGACGCCGAACGCGCCACAATCAAAATGGCTGAAGCGCTCGAGGCGCTGCGCAAGCAGCACCCGGACAAGCGTGTTGAGGGCGTGGGCATCAGCGTTCCGGGCCGCGTCAACCCGGACACACAACGCATCATCCTTGCGCCCAACCTGCACTGGTCCGACTTCGACCTGAAGAAAACCCTCACCGAACGACTCAACCTTCAAGTCGAGCTCGACAACGCCGCCAATGCCTGTCTGCTCAGCGAACTCTGGTTCGGCCGCATGGACGGCGTTCGCAACGCCGTGCTGATCACCGTCTCCGAAGGTGTCGGTTCGGCGATCCTCGCCAACGGCCAGATTCTCGCCGGCCGCAGCGGCCTCGCCGGGGAGTTCGGTCATATCCCGATCGACCCGAACGGTCCAGTCTGCGGCTGTGGGCAGCGCGGCTGCTGGGAGACATTCGCCTCCAGCAAAGCCGCACTCCGTTACTACCAGGAACTCGAACCTGATCAACCCGCCACGCGCATCCAGGACCTCCTGAAATTCGGCGAAGAGGGCAATCCCAAGGCGCTTGCTGCACTCGAACGTCAGGCGCGCGCTCTCGGCCGCGGCCTGCGCCTCGTCACCGCCGCTCTTTCCCCCGAGGTCGTGCTCGTCATCGGAGACATCACCTCCTCATGGGCGCGTATCGCTCCGTTCGTCGAAGAAGAGCTGGCTGCCACCATGCTCGCCGGCCCACCCCCGCGCCTCGCCGCAGCATCCGACGGCGAACTCGCTCGTCTACGCGGTGCCGCCGCCCTCGTCCTGCAGCGCCACTCCGGCTATTACCGCTCCACCCACGGCAGCCGCGAGCGGCCGCGAAACACAGTACACGCCTAGCTCACCTCAACCTCAGCAATAACCGGGAGAACAAGAATGCAGCTTGCTCAACTTCGGCGCGGCCTGTTGGCTCTTGCAGTTTCACTCGCGAGCACTCTGACCATTTCACGGGCGCAACAAACGAAGCCATTGCCCTACATGGATCCGTCGCTGCCGAAGGAGCAGCGTGCCGCTGACCTCGTCGGCCGCATGACACTCGAAGAAAAAATTTCCGAAATGTCGAACAGTTCCGCCGCGATCCCGCGCCTCGGCGTCCCCGCGTACGACTGGTGGAACGAGGGCCTTCACGGGGTCGCTCGCTCCGGCTACGCGACGATGTTTCCGCAAGCCATCGGCATGGCCGCCACATGGGACGCTCCGCTCATCCACCAGATCGGCGACGTCATCTCCACCGAAGCACGCGCCAAGAATAACGAAGCCCTGCGCAACAACATCCACTCCATCTACTTCGGCCTCACCTTCTGGTCACCCAACATCAACATCTTTCGCGACCCGCGCTGGGGCCGCGGCCAGGAGACCTACGGCGAGGACCCATTCCTCACCGCCACGCTCGGCAAGAACTTCGTCGAAGGCCTGCAAGGCACGAACCCCAATTACTTCAAAGTCATCGCCACACCCAAGCACTTCGCCGTGCACTCCGGCCCCGAGAGCGAGCGCCATCGCTTCGACGTCACGCCCAGTCCACACGATCTCTGGGACACCTACATGCCCGCGTTCCGCGCCACCATCGTCGACGCGCATGCCTACTCGACGATGTGCGCCTACAACGCCATCTACGGCCAGCCCGCCTGCGGCAGCGACCTCCTCATGCAGACAATCCTCCGCGGCTACTGGAACTTCCAGGGCTTCGTCACCTCCGACTGCGGCGCCGTTGACGACTTCTACGAGAAGACCGCGCACCACACCTCACCCGACAAAGCGCACGCCGACGCTGACGCGCTTCATCACGGCACCGACACCGAGTGCGGCCGCTCCTATGCCACCGGCCTTGCAGACGCCGTCAAAGATCACCTCATTAGCGAAGCCGATATCGACATCTCACTCCGGCGTCTCTTCCTCGCGCGCATGAAGCTCGGCCTTTTCGACCCACCATCAATGGTGCCTTACGATTCAATCCCCTTCTCCGAAGTCAACTCGCCTGCGCACCACGCACTCGCGCTCGAAGCTTCCGAGAAAGCGATGGTGCTGCTCAAGAACGACGGCATCCTCCCGCTCGCACCCGCGAAGTTCAAGACCATCGCCGTCATCGGCCCGAACGCCGCTTCCCTTTCCGCGCTCGAAGGCAACTACAACGCCGTGCCGAAGAATCCTGCAATGCCGATCGACGCACTGCGCACCGAGTTCGCGGGAGCGAAGGTCATCTACGCACAAGGCGCGCCCTACGCCGACGGCATGGCGATGCCCGTCCCGCGTACCATGCTGCGTCCATCGCTTGATTCCCACGAAGAGGGCCTCAAAGCCGAGTACTTCGCCAACGGCAAGGTCGAAGGCACGCCGGTGGCTACGCGCATCGATCATGCAATCGACTTCGACTGGAACTCCGCCGCTCCTGTTCCCGAGGTGAAGCAGGACCACTTCGGCGTTCGTTGGACCGGCTTCATCACTCCGCTCGCGCCGGGCAAGCAGGAGTTCAGCATGCGCCTCGCCCACTGCTATCCGTGCGGCGACCGCGAGCACTTCGATGTGAAGATCGACGGCAATGACGTCAGCACCCACGCTACCGAAGGCACGGAGTTCCGCGAGAGCACAACGCCGCGTTTCTCCTTCGACTTCGCTGACACCAAGCCTCACGCCATCGAGGTTACCTACACCCACAACGCTCCGCTCTTCGGCGCCGGCATCTCGCTCGAGTACTTCCCCGGACCCGGTCTTCTGCAGCAGGCCGCAGGCGACGCCGCGAAGAACGCCGACCTCGTCATCGCCATGGTCGGTCTCTCGCCCGAGCTAGAAGGCGAAGAGATGAAGATCCAGATTCCCGGCTTCTCCGGCGGCGACCGCACGGACATCAAGCTGCCTGACTCGCAACTGCAGATGCTGGAACAAGTCGCTGCAACCGGCAAGCCGCTCGTCGTCGTTCTGCTCAACGGCTCCGCACTCGCGGTCAACTGGGCGCAGGACCACGCCAACGCGATCCTCGAAGCCTGGTATCCAGGCGAAGCCGGCGGCCGCGCGATCGCCGAGACACTCGGCGGCAGGAACAATCCATCCGGCCGTCTGCCACTAACCTTCTACACCTCACTCGATGAGCTTCCACCGTTCACCGACTACTCGATGAAGAACCGCACCTACCGTTACTTCACCGGCAAGCCGCTCTACGACTTCGGTTACGGCCTCAGCTACACAAAATTCGCCTATTCGCACGTGAAGCTCTCCGAGACAACCGTCCACGCAGGCGACACGCTAACCGTCGAAGCCGACGTTAAGAACACCGGCGCGCGTGCAGGCGATGAAGTCGCCGAGCTTTACCTGATTCCTCCGCACGACGGCAACGGCGGCCTTTCACCGAACCTTCAGCTCGAAAGCTTCGAGCGCGTTCATCTCGCTCCCGGCGCAACAAAGCACGTCGTCTTCAAACTCTCTCCGCGCGAGCTCAGCGAAGTCGACGATAAGGGCGTCCGCAGCGTGCAGCCCGGCAGCTACAAGCTCTCCGTCGGCGGCTCACAGCCCGACGATCCCCGCGCTTCCTCCAAACCAGAAACAGCAGACTTCACCATCGTCGGCACGCAGGAACTGCTGCACTAACTCACACTTCAACACCGAAGGAGCGAAGGGATGCGGTGCTCGAGTATCTGGTTGAAGAGCGTTGCGAGCTTCGCTCTTTTGTTTGCTGTTGCTGGCCCAAGTGCGAGAGCGGAAGACGGTTCTGCTGCATGGCTGCGCTATGCACCGATCTTGAATTCCAGCGTATATGAGTTTCTTCCTGATCGCATCATGTTCCAGGTAGATACTCCTGCCGACCGTGCGGCGGCGCGAGAGTTGCAGCGTGGACTCACATCAATGTTGGGACGAACGTTCACAGTTGTTCCATACGATTTCAGCTACAAGGTTCGTGCCATTCGCCTCAACCGGGGACCCAAACCCTCGGAGACTGGCCCCGAGGTCAACGCTGGAGCGAGAGGATCTGCACGTTTCACCTCAGATTGGTTTGTTATCCAGAAGAATAGTCTGCAGGGCGGATCGTTCCTGCTGCAGACAATGACGCCTCAAGCTGAACTCTATGCATCCTTCCATTTGCTCGAAGAAGTAGCCTCAGAACAACCGATTCGCGATTTTGAGATTGAGAAAGCTTCTGCGCCGATTCGTTGGGTCGATGAATGGGACAACCTGAACGGTACCATCGAGCGCGGTTACGCCGGCCCATCCATCTTCTTCGAGAACGGGCATGTTCGCCAGGACCTGACGCGTGCTGGAGAGTACGCGCGGCTGCTCGCGTCTATCGGCATCAATGGATGCAACGTTAACAACGTGAATGCAGACCTCGATCTGCTGACGACGGAGCACCTCAAGGAGTTCGCGCGCATCGCAGACGTGTTTCGCCCCTGGGGTGTGAAGCTCGCGCTCTCGATCGATCTCACGAGTCCGCAGACCGTCGGAGGATTGGATACGTTTGATCCGCTCGACCCAAAAGTGATCGCGTGGTGGCAGAAGAAGGTCGAGGAGATCTACACGCTTATTCCCGATTTCGGCGGCTTCACTGTGAAGGCCGATTCGGAAGGACGCAAAGGGCCATCGCAGTATGGCCGTTCACCCGCTGACGCAGCGAACGTGTTAGCCCGTGCTCTTGCGCCACATCACGGTGTGGTGCTGTATCGCGGCTTCGTCTACAACAATCATCTCGACTGGCACGATCTGAAGGCAGACCGCGCACGCGCCGGCGTCGACAACTTCGCCTCTCTCGACGGAAAGTTCGACGAGAACGTCATCATTCAGATCAAGGAAGGTCCAATCGACTTCCAGGCGCGTGAACCCGTTTCGCCGCTGTTCGCAGCGTTACGTCATACGCCGGAAGCAATCGAACTGCAGACGACTCAGGAGTACACGGGACAGCAGCGGCACATGGTTTGGCTGCCGAGCATGTGGAGGTGGGTGCTCGACACCGACATGCGCGTCGACGGAAAGCCCTCACCGGTTAAAGACATCATTACTGGCAAGACATTCAACCAGCCAACTGGCGGATTCGTCAGCGTCGTGAACGTCGGGATGGAACCGAACTGGCTGCATCATCCAATGGCGATGGCGAACCTCTACGGTTACGGCAAGCTCGCGTGGAATCCTGATGAGCCGCTCGAGAAGATCATCGACACCTGGACGCGACTGACGTGGGGCAACGATCCGCAGGTGGATCGTACGATCGATGCGATGCAGATGAAGAGCTGGCATGTATACGAGAGCTACACGGGGCCGAACGGCATGGGCACGCTGACGAACATTCTCGGCTATCACTTCGGTCCGGGCATCGAAAGCGCGGAGCACAACGGATGGGGACAGTGGTTCCGCGGCGAAAAGGAGGGCATCGGCATGGACCGTACCGTCGCGACGGGAACGGGCTACATCGGCCAGTATCCAAAGGAACTCGCCGACAAGTATGAGTCGCTCGCAACCTGTCCTGACGATCTGCTGCTGTTCTTCCATCACGTGCCGTATGACTACAAGCTGCACTCCGGCAAGACGCTCGTGCAGAGCATCTACGACTCGCACTACGAAGGCGCGCTTGCCGCAGCAGAGTATGTGCAGCAGTGGGAGTCGCTCAAGGGCAAGATCGACGATGAGCGATACGAGAAAACAGATGCACTATTCGGGTACCAGGCAGGTCACGCGATCGTGTGGCGGGATGCGATCGATAACTGGTTTCAGCGCATCTCTGGCATCGACGATGCGCAAGGTCGCGTTGGCCATCATCCAAATCGCATCGAAGCTGAGGACATGAAGGCTGTTGGATACCAGACGGTCGATGTGACGCCTTGGGAGACAGCTTCGGGTGGCAAGGCCGTCGTCTGCCACGACGCTGGCGGATGCACGCTCACGACAACGCTTCAGAAGCCAGCGGGAACGTACGATATTGCGGTGCAGTACTTCGATATCTGGGCCGGAGTTTCGACTTACACTCTCAGCGTGAATGGATTAGAGGTCGCGACGTGGAAAGCGGATGACAAACTTCCGCCTGCTCAACCCGATCCTCATCTTGATGGACAGACGAGCACGCGACGCACGATTCGCAGTGTGACGCTGAAGCCTGGTGATGTACTGGAGCTGCGCGGTGTTCCGGATGTGCGGCTGATCCTGTTTCATGGAGCTCAGGCCGCAGGGCTAGCAGGTCCCTCTCAAGGGCTGCGTATGCAGCCTAACCTGCAGGAGTATGCTCCGGTCGACTACATCGAGATTGGACCGGATGGACCGATCACTCCACAGTAACGAAGTGAGGACGCGATGAAGATTACTGCTGCAAGATTGATTGTCTGCTCACCCGATCGCAATTTTGTGACGCTGAAGATCGAGACTGATGAAGGCATTCACGGGCTCGGTGACGCGACGCTGAATGGGCGCGAGCTGGCGGTGGCGGCGTACCTCGAGGAGCATGTGATTCCCTGCTTGATCGGGCGCGATCCGTCACAGATCGAGGACATCTGGCAGTACCTGTATCGCGGGGCGTACTGGCGGCGGGGGCCGGTGACGATGTCGGCGATCGCCGCGGTGGATGTGGCGCTGTGGGACATCAAGGGCAAGGCCCTGAACACGCCGGTGTACAACCTGCTCGGCGGAGCGTCGCGGCAAGGATGTCTTGTGTACACGCATGCGAATGGAGCGGACATTGCTGAAGCGATCGACTCGGTACAGAAACACATGAGCGAGGGATACCTGGCGGTGCGCGCGCAGGCTGGCGTCCCTGGTGTTGCCTCAAGCTACGGTGTGCCGAAGGGCGGTAAGCCGTATGAGCCGGCGGAACGTGGGTTGCCGAGCGAGAGTGTGTGGTCGACCGAGCGGTACCTGAACTTCGCTCCGAAGCTGTTTGAGGAGCTGCGCAAAACAGTCGGCGAGGATGTGCATCTGTTGCATGACGTGCATCACCGGCTGACGCCGATTGAGGCGGCGCGGCTGGGCAAGGCGCTGGATCCGTTTCACCTGTTCTGGATGGAGGATCCGACGCCGGCGGAGAATCAGGAGTGCTTTGCGCTGATACGGCAGCACACGACGACGCCGATTGCGACAGGCGAGGTTTTCAATTCAGGGTGGGATTGCAATGAGCTAATTTCGAAACAGCTCATCGATTACATCCGGATGACTGTGGTGCACGGGGGCGGGATTACGCATGCCAAGAAGGTGGCGGACTTCGCGGACCTGTACCAGGTGCGTACGGGGTACCACGGGGCCACGGACCTGAGCCCGGTGACGATGGCGGCGGCGTTACATGTCGGCCTGGCGATCCATAACTTCGGGATACAGGAGCACATGCACCACTCGAAGCTGACGGATGAGGTGTTTCCGCATGCCTACCGGTTCGAGGCGGGGTACATGCATCCGGGGGATAAGCCGGGGCTGGGGGTGGAGATTGATGAGGCGCTGGCAGCAAAATATCCGTACCAGAGGGCGTATCTGCCGATCGCCAGGAAGCTGGATGGGACGCTGACGGACTGGTAGGAAGGGGGCCCCCTCCCCCCGTACTTTTTGCGCAAAATCTTCCTGACAAAACACTTAGCCTCGGACCTAAGTGTCTCCGGGTGTCACTTCTGGCGCAAAATGCCCGTTTTGTAGCGCTCACCAGCTGCAAAATCTTGAAAGTACTCGATTTTCAAGGAGCAGAAATGCGAACGCCCGGCGTCTGCCGGGCGTGATTCTTCCTGTCTCTATTATATGGGGTGGTGTCAAGCCTCTGGGCCTTCGGCGAGGAGTTTGAGGAGGGCGGGTTCGTCGAGGATGGGGATTTTGAGCTCGCGGGCTTTGTCCAGTTTGGAGCCGGCTTCTTCGCCGGCAACGACGTAGCTTGTTTTCTTTGAAACGGAGCCGGAGACTTTGCCGCCGGCGGATTCGATGCGGGCCTTGGCCTCATCGCGGGCGAGGGTGGGGAGAGTACCGGTGAGGACGAAGGTGAGGCCGGCGAGAGTGGTGCCGATGATGCGGCGCTCGGCGGTGAGTTTGAGGCCGAGAGCTTTGAGGTCATCGACCAGTTGCTGGTTCTTTTTGTTGGAGAAGAATTCGACGATGGCTTGCGCGACCTTTGGGCCGACTTCATTGACGGCTTCGAGTTGTTCGGCGGTGGCGGAGCGGAGCTCGTCGATCGAGCCGAAGTGCTCGGCGAGTAGTTGAGCGGTGCGCTCACCGACGAAGCGGATGCCGAGGCCGAGGAGGACGCGCGCGAGACCGCGGTCTTTGCTGTTGCGGACTTGTTCGAGAAGAGTGTCGGCGGTCTTTTCGCCGACGCGCTCGAGTGAGAGGAGCTGCTCGCGCTTGAGGCGATAGAGGTCGGCGATGGAGTGGATGAGCGGCTCGCGGGTGGTGATGGGTTCGCCTGTTTCGCTGACGGATTCTTCGGCGTCGCCTTCGGGTGTGGGTGCCTGGCCGAGGAGTTGGGCGACCATGGCATCGCCGAGACCTTCGATGTTCATGACGCCTCGTGAGGCCCAGTGGAGGAGTTCGCCGGCGACGCGTGCGGGGCAGGCGGTATTGATGCAGCGCCAGTCGACCTCGCCTTCGGCGCGGACGAGATCGGTGCCGCAGACGGGGCAGCATTTGGGAAAGATGATTTCTTTCGTGCCGCGCGTGTGGTCTTTGGCTTGCTGCTTTGGAGGCGGGACGACTTCTGTAATTTTGGGGATGACGTCGCCACCGCGCTCCACGGAGACGAAATCGCCGATCTTGACGCCGAGGCGAGCGATCTCGTCGGCGTTGTGGAGTGTGGCGCGAGTGACGGTGGTCCCGCCGATAAAGATGGGCGAGAGTGCGGCGACTGGTGTGATTTTGCCTGTGCGCCCGACCTGGAAAAGAACGTCTTCGAGCCTGGTGACGCCGGCACGCGCGGCGAACTTGTAGGCAATGGCCCAGCGTGGCGCCTTGCCGGTGAAGCCGAGACGGCGCTGCTGTGCGACGGAGTCAACCTTGAGGACGACGCCGTCGATCTCGTAGGCGAGTTTGTCGCGGAGTTGTTCGGCTTTATCTATAAAGGCGAGCGCTTCTTCAATTGAGGAGACCGTGTGCGCGTATTGGTTCACGCGGAGATTAATCGTGCGGAGGGCATCAAGCGCTGCAGACTGTGTTGGCAAAATCTCCTCGCCGTTGCTAAGCAGGGTGTAGGCGAAGAATTCAAGCCGGCGCTGCGCGACGATGTTGGGCTCGAGAGTGCGGATGGTGCCGGCGGCGGCGTTGCGCGGGTTCGCGGCGGGAGACATGCCAGAGGCGACACGCTCTTCATTCATCTGCTCGAATGCTTTTTGCGGGAGGATGACCTCGCCGCGGACTTCGAGGTTCTGCGGGAGATGCGCGGACTTTAATTTGGCAGCGCTGATCTGCAGCGGGATGCTGCGAATGGTGCGGACGTTGGTGGTAACGTCTTCGCCCGTGGTGCCGTCGCCGCGCGTGACACCGGTGGAGAGTGTGGCTTCGCCGTTGCGGCCTGCGATGTATTGGAGGGCGAGCGAGAGGCCGTCGAGCTTGAGCTCGCAGACGAAGCGCGGTTTCTCTTTCGAGCCGAGGCCGGACTGGACCCGCTCAGCCCAAGCCTGCAGCTCATCGGCGTTGTAGGCGTTATCGAGCGAGAGCATGGGCCGCGAGTGCGCGACCTTGGGGAAGCCTTCTTTAGGTTTGCCGCCGACGCGCTGCGTGGGCGAGTCGACCGTGATGAGGTCGGGGTGCTGGGCCTCGAGCGCCTTGAGACGGTTCATGGCTGCGTCGTACTGGGCGTCGGTCCACTCGGGCGCGTCAAGGACGTAATAGAGGTGCTCGTGGTGGCGGAGGAGCTCGCGGAGGGATTCGATCTGCTGGTCGGGTGTGAGCTCGGCGGCTTTCGTCATACGGGGAAATTATAGGGATGCAGGCGCCTCGGTGAAGGACGGGAGGGCATTTCAGTGCGCCAGTCGGCGAGTGTGCCAGCGAGTCAGTAGAATGTAGCGATAAGGAGATTTTTGGCGATGGCGCATATGGTGTTCTGCGCGAAGTATAAGCAGGAGATGGAAGGGCTGGACGAGCCTCCGTTTGACTCGGATTTTGGGCAAAAGATTTATAAGAATGTGTCAAAGAAGGCTTGGGGCGAGTGGGTGGAGCGGCAGAAGATGCTGCTGAACGAATACCGTCTGCAGCCGTGGACACGTGAGGCGCAGGAGTTCCTGGTGGAACAGATGAATGAGTTCTTCTTTGGGAGCGGCGGCGAGCTGCCGAAGGAGTATGTGGCGCCGACGCATTAAGGCTTCGGGGCGAATTAACTTTTCTGTCCAGTGGTAGACTGGACGTACCCCGCGCGGGCTGAAGAGCCGGCGCATGCAGTGACGGTCGGGACGTGGCTCAGCCTGGTAGAGCGCACCCTTGGGGTGGGTGAGGTCGCTAGTTCGAATCTAGTCGTCCCGACCATTTAACTGTAGGGATCCAACCGCCGTCACTTCCTGCAAACGAATTCCCGTCCCACTGAGGCAGGATGAGGTCATCGAGATTTTGACGATAGACGCTCTGCACTCTGACGGTGTGCCGCGCTGTTGCAATCTCTGTCTCTTTGAAATGAGCTAGTAACATACGGAATGAGTGCCGCTATATCTAGGACAGCGCTCCGGAGCAACACCATTTATTGTGGATAAAAATGCCCCGAAATTCACGGTGCTCTTCCAGCCCCGCGACACACACATCATGTCTTTTCAGGAATCCCTTCCACCAGAACGGTGAACTACTAAGCCCTGTGTCTAGATAGCGTCCTATTTCACGCGAAGAAAAAGGGCAACGCCGTCCATTGCACAAACTTGTTGGACCAGGTCACAGATTACAACGAGCTGGTAGACTTCTCGAATCATTTGGATGGCCCATGAGCTCAGGTACCGCGCTACAACTTCACCACATCGGCTATGCCGCGGCCAGCATCGGTCCCATCGCAGCAAGCTATGTCAGCCGCTACGGCTACGAACTCGTGACCCCTATCATCCACGACCCGCTGCAGACAGCCTTGGTTCAGTTCTTGAAGCTGCGCGGAGACTGCTCCTACCTTGAATTGGTCGCGCCCGACGGTCCCGAGAGCAAGCTCGCCAATGCGGTCAAGCGCGGAAGCGGCCTCAACCATCTTTGCTTCATCGCAGGGCCACTCGAAGAAGCTATTTCCCAGCTTGAGGAGGCCGGAATGCGCCTGATTTCGGAACCAAAGCCAGGATTGGCATTCGCCGGCCGCAGGATCTGCTGGCTGATTGGCGATGATCTACTGCCGATCGAACTTGTCGAACGCAGCAGCGAGGGTGACCTCTGCCCACCTGGCCTCGCCTAACCTCGCTCTCATCCTCGCGGTGCTGAACACCGCGGCGGTAGCTGTCCGGATTGTTCTTTGCGGAGCTTTCCAAGTCGAAACCTCGCCATTCCCGCTCGGGTTAAGAGATTGAGAGCCAAGTTGAACGCGAGGGTGTTCATGCAACTCGCAATTCGTTCAGCCATCAGAATCTCCTCTTATATGCATACATGAACTCGTTCGACAGGGTTCAGCGCCACCAAATTCCCTCACAACTTAGCGGCTCTCCTTCGCGCTTGGAGTGAGCCAGGACATCACCGAGGGCAAGCAAACCGAAAACGCGGCGTGGGCAAGGTTTGCCGGTGAAAGAGAATGTCCGCGAGACAGCAAGGAAAGTCGGTGCCCAGGCGCGCGAAAGACATCGGTAGGTAACCATACTACGGTCGAACTTTAGTTGTTTACTGGAGATGCTAAGAGAAACACGGCGGGGCATGATCGGACAAATGCATGGGTGGGTACCCACCACCTCCACGTCAGCGTCTCAGGCTTAGAGCGGGAGGGATTCTGTAAACTGGTCCCAAGATACAGCGCCTGTCGATTCTGCCGACCTGAAACGATCCGTCCTCAGCGCAAGACGTGTGGAGAAGCATGGCCTTGCCAATAGGTGGTATCGTATTTTCGGAAAGAGGCGGTCTATCGTCTGTTCATGGGTATTGATCAACTCAGCGCCGTCGATCTTCTGCTCAAGCGTAAGAGCCTGCGCCGCCAATTTGGTGCAGCGGCGAACCTCCAGCCAGTTCGGATTGCCGTACTCGGCGGCTCTACAACCAACGAGGTTGTTGACCTTCTGGAAATTCTACTCTTGGCTTCTGGATTCAAGCCCGAGTTCCACCAGTCCGAGTACGGCAGGTTTTACGAAGACACAGTGGTGGATCCAGCGGACCTAATCTCATTTGCGCCTGACATCGTTTACCTTCACACTTCTTACCTGAATGTTCGAACGGTACCCCCTGCGAACTCTACCGCAGCCGACCGACAGGCCTGCGTCGATGCTGAACTTTGGCGCTATCAGCAGATTTGGCAATCGATCGAGCAGAACGTCTCCGCTCAGATCATCCAGAACAACTTCGAGCTACCGCCCTATGCAACCTTCGGGAACATGGATTCTTCTTCGAACGGGGGTGCGACCCGGTTTTTTCTAGAGATGAACGCCGCATTTGCGCGGGCTGCAGAAGCTGATCCGCGTTTGCTTCTGCACGATATCCATAGGCTCTCATCAAGAATTGGGCTGAATCAATGGTTTGATTGGACCCGTTACTTCAGCTACAAAATTCTTGTTACCAGCGAAGCCAGTCTGGCTATGGCGCGTTCCATTGCATCGATGGTTCGAGGAATCTACGGAAAAAGCCGGAAAGTGCTCGTACTCGACCTTGACAACACCTTGTGGGGCGGTGTGATTGGCGACGATGGCATAGACAACTTACAAATCGGCCGCGAAACTCCAGTGGCAGAAGCCTACACCGCTTTTCAGGAGTACTGCTTATCGCTGCAGCGGCGAGGTATTCTGCTCGCAGTCTGCTCAAAGAATGACGAGAAGATCGCTAAGCAAGGGTTCGAGCATCCCGATTCGGTGCTGAAGCTCGAGCACTTCTCCAGCTTCAAGGCAAATTGGGAACCGAAATCCGAAAACATCCTCGCGATCGCGAAGGAATTGAATCTCGGCGTGGATAGCTTCGTTTTCGTGGATGATAATCCGGCCGAACGCGCCATCGTCGAAGCCCAAATCCCGGAGATTGCCGTGCCCGATGTTGGCAGCGACGTTACCCGGTTTGCGACTCTCCTCGACGAAGGCCGCTACTTCGAACCGGTTTCGATGTCACAGGAGGACCTCTCACGCGCCGCTCTATATCAGGCCAACGCCGCCCGCAGCCAGATGGAATCAAAGTTTGCCAACTACGGCGAATATCTCGACTCCCTCGAGATGACTGCCGAGATCGAGCGTTTCAACTCGCTCTACCTCGATCGCATTGTTCAACTCACGAATAAGGCAAATCAGTTCAACCTGACAACCCGTCGATATACCGTAGCCGAGATGGAAGGCATTTCCCGCAACGGCGAATACATCGGTATTTATGGCAAGTTAAGCGATCGCTTTGGCGACAATGGCCTGGTCTCGGTGATCCTCGGCCGGCGGGAGTACCACCTGCTTCATCTCGATCTTTGGCTGATGAGCTGCCGCGTCCTGAAGCGTGATATGGAACTCGCTATGCTTGATGCGATCGTGCAAAATGCTTTCGAAGCGGGCGTTCGCGTGATTCAAGGGTATTATCTTCCGACAAAGAAAAATGGCATGGTCGCGGACCACTATGAGAAGCTGGGATTTCGTCCGGTCTCCGTCGACCCCGAAACCAAAGCCTCCATTTGGAGCCTCGACATTTCTGACTACACCCCGCGCAACCGACACATCAAAGTTCTGGAGACCGTACGTGGATAGCATTCTTGAAGAACTGCAATCGATTTTTCGTGACATCCTCGATCAGCCCAATCTCGTACTGACACGTGAGTCGAACGCGAGCAACGTCGAGGATTGGGATTCGCTATCGCATATCAACCTTGTGATGGCGATCGAGCGGCGTTACGGTATAAAATTTGCTTTGGGCGAGCTACAGGAACTGAAGAATGTGGGCGACATGATCGACCTTATCAAAACAAAGCTCTCGGCAAAATGACGCTGCACGTTACCCTTGTGCCACTGTCTGCATTACCTTCAGCAGTACCCGAAGTGACATTGAGACTGCCTCGCCGGTCGTCTAAGAATGGCATGCGTAGGTATCTGGAAGTGGAGATCATCCCGGCCTATCTGGGCTATCGCGATCCTTGCTTATCTTGACAATCACTCCGCGCGCGGAGGTCCGAAAGCCAGATTGCGTTGTTAGCCCAATGGTTTGCGGAAAGGTTCGATAAGTGCTCTTCAATTCATTTGTCTATATCGCGAGCTTCCTGCCCGCCACGGTGTTGCTATGCGTCTTCCTTCGCAGAGCCTTCGGCCCTCTCGCTGCGCAGCTATGTATATTAGCCGCATCCTTGCTGTTCTACGCTTGGGGGAAGCCTAGCAATCTGATCTTCCTTGCAGCGTCGATCCTGGCGAACTGGGCAGTGGCGAATTTCATGAGAAGGGCACCGCAGCACGTTCGCGGGTATTGGCTACGACTTGGAATCATCCTAAACGTGGCATTTCTCTGTTCCTTCAAGTATTTCAATTTCTTTCTCGGAGTTATCCCTTACTTCGGATCGCATCACGTCCTTCCTAATCTTGCATTCCCGCTTGGAATCAGCTTCTTCACGCTCGCGCAAATCATGTACCTTGTCGATTGCTCTGACGAATTGGTCCCTGCGCTTAATCTGCTCGATCATGCCACCTTCGTCTCGTTCTTTCCCTACGTGATCTCCGGTCCAATCGCGAAGGCAAAGCGAATGGTGGGTCAATTTGGGAACTTCGGTCACCCGCCCGGCGACTATTACGAGCTACTCTCGCGCGGCCTTTACCTCTTCGCAATGGGAGCATTCAAGAAGACAGTCTTCGCTTTTTGCTTTGGAGCTATCGCCGACTCCGGCTTCAATGTAACCGGGAGATTGTCCGGGATTGAAGCATGGACCTACAGCCTCGCCTTCACCTTACAGATTTACTTCGACTTTAGCGGATACACCGACATGGCTAGGGGTTCGGCAATGATGCTCGGGATCGAAATCCCGCGAAACTTCGACGCGCCACTGCGATCGAAGTCGATCATCGAATTCTGGGAGCGCTGGCACATCACACTATCGAACTTCATCACCTCCTACATGTATACACCGATCCTCAAATCATTCAGTCGGATCACTCTCCGCACTGCTGCGGTGGCAACTATACTTGCCATGACAATAGCGGGCTTGTGGCACGGTCCGAACTGGACATTCATAGTATTTGGCGCCCTACATGGGGTGGCGCTCGCAATCAATCAATACTGGCGCAAGAAGAAATTGCCAAAACTCCACTGGGCTCTTTCCTGGGGCTTAACTCTTGTTTTTGTCGATATCGCGTTCATCTTCTTCCGATCAAATACCATCCCGGATGCGGCCAACTTCATTAACGCGCTGTTCAACTATCATCAACCCCTCGCATTGGAGCACCTTGCGATGACCCGAAGGAGCTTCAGTATGACAACCTTCGGCGTCCCGCTGCTGCTAGGTGTAATCGTGGCGTTCTACGGTCGCGGATCTGATCAAATCGCCCGCGAACTCAAGCCCGGCTACCGTGATGCCCTTTCTGTCGCCGGAATATTTCTTGTAGCTCTCATTTTTATGAATTCCCATATCTCACAAAGCTTCATCTATTTTCGGTTCTAGGATTTCCCTATGACCTACCGCCACTGGTTCTACCTGACATTGTTTTTTACCGTTACGTTGATTCTGGTCGTCGGTGCGAGTAGCTTCGCCATCGATATATTTGGTGTGTTTCGCAACCCTCAGGGTAGGCAGTTGAGGGTGTATAACAACGAACGCACCGCAAAATACCTGCTTAACGAGCGGTATGTGCCCGAGAACTTTAATGGATTGCTGATAGGTTCTTCAATGTCGGCAAATTGGGACGTAAGTGCGATTCAAAATTTTCGAATCTATAACGAATCAATCGCGGGCGGCAACGCAACCGAAGAAAAGCTACTTATAGACCAGGCTCTCCCTGCGGGGCATTTTCTCATTGCATTATGTGTCTTCGCCCCTGAAATGACTATCGATCACGACATCAAGGAGAAAGGCATGGGCACGCCAAGCAAGGCGGAGGCGCTAGGCTCGGTGACGATTCTGCGTGAGGAATTTCGCAAGGAATTTGATCTGCTTTCTCGTGAAGGGCCTGAGTATTTTCCGAACGGCGACAGGGTGATTGAAGCTAAAAAAATGCTTGCGGACTGGCTCCCTCCTGTGTGGCCGGTGGATCCCGAAGGGATACGTGATTATGACGCTTTGCTGAGCGAGCTTCGCTCGCATGAAATCAAGATAGTTTTTGTGGTACCGCCCGTCCGTGCGAACATCCTCGAGGCCCGACGCGGTTTTCTCCAGAGTTACAGGTTGCGAGTAAACCCTATCCGCCCGGGAGAGGCTCTTATCGATTTCAACAGCAACAAATATGACGAGTTCCGAAAAAATCCGGATAACTACATCGACGACGCGCACCTGACGCCCGCCGGCGCTCAGGAAATCAGCCGTGCACTGAATGAGGAACTACAGCTCATACTCGCGCGCCAGCGCTGAAGAAGGGCGACGGGAAACCTATACAATCGATCTAGCGAACGGCTAGATGTTCGCCTTCGCACGTCTGCGGGACGCATGGAAAGAAGGGCGACGTCTATTTGTCTCTGGCGTTCCCGGCACCAATTGGCTCCCGATGTGTCGTAAAATATGGCTCCGCCAGTCGAGGTTGGTCACATCAGTTCGGATAGCCGGAGGCTTCACTGCAAGCTGTTCGAATTGTCTGCAGGCGAGGCTCGCCCGATCATAACTCGAAGCTCTAACGCTGCGGTTCCAAGTCTTGACGCCCAACGCCACGTGGAGCCGCCTGCGCCATTTGGCGGACGGCTCGCGAATACCATCTCGACATTCTGGTCTTATGGGGGGATCCGAGTCGCTCCCGGATAACGCGCAGACCGGAACTTGAGTGTGAGCAATTGCGAACAGGGCTTAGCACTCATTGAGCTGTGGTACGAGATCGTCCACGACTGGTACGAGAACGCGCTTCTTGAATTGCTTTGCCGACCAATCAAATTGGATCAGTTAGTCGATTCCTCCGGTACAGGCCCGCCACACTCGTCGCACGCCCCACCTGATCTCCAGCAGCCTCACTCATCAGTCTCTGAGAAGTCCAAAGTTCTGAAATCGTCTAGTAGGGCCGACCATTTATCTTTCGCGATCCGCACAATTGGTGGGTGAGGTCGCTAGTTCGAATTTAGTCGTCCCGACCAATTCTCTTTCTTTAGCCATAAGGGCTAATACTCATCGAATTGTTGCGATTCCGAGAGCTGCAGCGTTTATCGAAACTACACAACGCTGCAGAGAGTTCTCAGAACCGAATTATGATTGCTACGCCTTCCACATTAGACAGATTTGAGCGCGGAGGAAGCCGTCCGTTGACTGCGGATCAGCACTATTACCACCATCGCTCCAATGAACGGGATCAATCCGCAAACGATCATGATCGGGTCAAACGCGTGCGTGCCGACGGCAGTTCTGGAATCGGTGAAGTAGCCGATAGCCTTAAATCCGACAATAGTGCCGAGGCCGGCGGCGGCGCCTGAGAGGCCGCTGACGCTGGCCACTCCTCCGGGTTGATAGAGGTCGGAGGGCAGGACGTTGGCTACGACTGAGAAGCCCTGGTAGGTAAACGTCGCGATGGCGAAGAGCAGAGTGATCACCAGCAGATTGTGAGTAAAGATGGTGAAGATCAGGCTGAGCGTTCCGAGGCCGCCAACCAGGACGATTACCTTGCGTGCCCGCAACACAGGCCATCCGCGGCGAATGAGCCATCCGGAAAGGATTCCGCTGACATAGGCTCCGGCGTCAGCGGCGAGAAACGGAACCCAGACTGCGAGGAGGCTGTTGCTGAGCGTGAACCCTTTCGAGACCAGGTAAATGGGAAACCAGTCGGTAATGAAAAACCAGACAGGATCGGTGAGAGCGCGCGCCGCAACGGTGCCCCAGGTCTGCCTGAGGCGCAGAAGAACCCTGAGTGGGATTCGCTCGCTGGAGTCGTGCGTTCCGCTGGTCCGCCTCTCGTTTTCGAGCAGAGAGAGTTCTTCAGGTGAAATGTGCGGGTGCTGCTCTGGGCTGTAGTAGAAACGGCGCCAGAGAAACAGCCAAACGACGCCCAGCAAGCCGGGCACGACGAATGCAGGTCTCCATCCCCAGTGATCGTAGATCGAGAAGATCAGAAAGGGAGCGATGGCGCCCCCGAGCGAGGAGCCACTGTCAAAGAATGCGGTGGCAAGAGCGCGTTCTTGAGCGGGGAACCACTCGGAGACGGCCTTTGTAGCGGCTGGCCAGTTGGCAGACTCCCCGAGTCCGAGCAGGGATCGAAAGCCGAGGAATGCGCCAAAGCCGTTGGCGAGAGGCGTCAGGAGCGAAGCTGCCGAATAAAATGCGACGGTGATGGATGTGCCTTTGCGAGTTCCGACGCGATCCAGGAATCGTCCGCAGAAGAGTTGGCCGAGCGTGTAGGCGATGCGAAAGCCGATCACGAGATCGGCGTAGTCAGTGTTGTCCCAATGAAAGATGGTCTTGAGGTTGGGAGCGAGCAGCGCCAGAGATTGACGGTCGAGATAGTTGATGACTGTTGAGGCAAAGAGAAGCGCACAGATCCACCAGCGAAGGGAATGTGAACGGGAGGACGGCCGCTTGTGCAGACCGAAGTCCTCGAGTTCACCTGCTGTGGCTGCGGACTGTGGCATTGTGGTCTTGTGCGCCTGGAAGATTAGTTGATGAACTATTGCGTGATTTCGTGCAGAGCGCTGGAGTAATAAGCGCCGCCGGCGGCGCCAGTGTTCTGATGAGCCTTGATGAACTGGATGATGTGCTGGCGGTTGGTCTCGGCCTCCGGGAAGTCCTGGCTGGTCCAGAAGCGTTTCGATTTGTCGAAGTAGCCGATGCGGCTGAGGAAGGCGACACCGAAGTGCTCGCCTTCTTCGATGGAATCGTCGCCGCCGGGGCCGGGCCTGAATGATCCGTCCGGCTGCAGCGATTCGGTGAGACACCAATGCAGCATGCGGTTGATGATTTCGGCTCCGCGCTCGCGCTGTTCAGGGGTCATCTCGTTCCAGGTCGCCCGCATGAGCACGATGACATCCATGTTGTCATGATTGCTCTGATTTTCGCTCCAGCCTGCGGGGTACTTCATGTCCTGAAGAGCGAACAGAGTTCTCGCCACTTTGCGCTTCAGTGGCACATCGTCGTCCAGAGCGACGACGATGTGAAAGGTGATGCTGAGATCGTCGACGTACTCGCGCCGGCTGTCGTGGATGTAGCTCTCACCCCACCACCCTGTCTGCTGATTGCGGTATTGATTGAACGTGAGGTTCAGCAGTTCCTGCTTTAATCGCGGGTCCCAAGGGTATTCTGCAGGATCGCCTGCGACGATGAGACGGATGAGATCAACGAAGGCTGCGTTGAGCTCCTTGCGGTGATCGACGCCGGTGCGCGCGACGTCGGAGGTGGTGATGGACGCGAAGTAGGCACGGAGCTTTTCAGGCGAATTGACGCGGTCGAGAAGACTGAAGCGGTACTTCGGAGCAATGCCTCGGGCCTTTTCCATCTGGAGAACGTCATAGGATGCGTCGAGGCGCTCGAACCACTCCGTGTAGCAGCCGCCCCAACTGCCGTCATGAGGATCTTCCTGCTCCGCTCTCGATTCCCTCTCCGGATGGGCCAAGCTTTCCTTCAGGTCGCTGAGGCGCTGGTCGATGCGTGGGAAGTCTGCCGTGTAGCCCAGCAGCCATCGAGTCTCGATGGCGATTTGGTGCGAGCACGTGACCTTCTCTCCGGCAGCCTCGCGCGATTCGATCTGCGCGGTCAGTGCGTTGAGCTCGTTTCGCCGCGGCACGACGAACTCACGGTAGTGAGGATTGAACTTGACCATGTCGGAGCGAATGTCTGCTTCGTGATTACGATCGGCCTTCGGAACCTGTGCGTTCCCTGTCTTCGCAAGACATAGCAGGACGATGCCCGACAACAGTGCAATCTGTTTCCTCGACATACGGCCCCTCGATACTTATTGTGTGCGATACGGTCAGTGCGCCCGCATGCGCCGGACGCACGATGCATTCCGCATCTGTTCGTTCATTAAGAGAAATGCACCGATACCATGAAGGTCGTCGGTGTTCCGCGGACGGGCCAGATAGTATGAGAGGTCTCCTACGACAGTGCCGGCACAGATATTCGTTACGCTGACGTCGTGGTCGGCGTGAGCGATTAACTGCGTCAGCATGCCGCGATACCCCTTGCACGCTACCGCTTCGTACGTGCCCGGAACATATCCTCGCTGAACCGCCCTGGAGATGACGTAGATGTACATCGACGAAGCGGAGGATTCGAGCCAGTTGCCCGGTTGATCGCGCTTGTCGACCACGTTGTACCAGAGACCGGTCTGCGGATCCTGGAAGCGGTCAAACGCCTCCACAAATTGGTTGACCAGCGCAATCAGCTTCGGCCGGTAAGGATTGTTTCTCGGCATTACGTCGAGCACCTCAATGAGCGCCATACCGTACCAGCCCATGGAGCGGCCCCAGAAGAAGGACGAATGATGCGTGCCGGGCTGAGCCCACGGCTGAGTGCCGGATTCGTCGTAGGCATGGAAGAGCAATCCTGTCCTGGGATCATTGAGATGACTGGCGTAAATCAACAACTGCTTAGCGGCTTCGTCGCACGCGGCGTTGCGGCCTCCGAAGAGCTCCCCATATTGAACCAGGAATGGCAGCGACATATAGGTGCCATCGAGCCATAGCTGATCGGTGTGATCGGTGACCGCGCCGTGCCAGAGCCCACCATCGCGAGTGCGCGGGTAGGAGTCGAATCGTTTGCGAAGTCTCTCGGCCGCCAGCTTGTAGCGTGGCTCGTGAGTGTCACGATACAGCGAGAGCATCAACATACCGGGCTGGATGTCGTCGAGAGCATCGATCGGGTGATCGATCTCTCCCTGCGCGTTGACATGAGCATCTGCCCAAGCCTGGATGTAATGGAGATACTGCGGATCACGCGTTCTCTGATACACCTTCTCGATGGCATAGAGGGTGAGGCCACGCGTGTAGCCCCACGGTCCCAGCGAGGCTGGCGTTGGATGGTTCTTGATCGTCTGTTGTACGACGGCGACGGAGAGATCGCTGGGAAGCGATCTCTCCGCGCCGGTCACCGACCCGTTCTGCGCCCCCGCAGACCGGATGGCTCCGTAGAAAGCCGCAAGCAGCAGGGCGAGCGTTGCTGCGGAACGGCGGTATCGCTTGATGTTGACCATATTCCTCGACACATCAACGGGCCTGTCAGAAGCCCAGCTTGAGGGAGAACTGAGCGATGCGCGGCGTGTAGCTGCCGTTGCTGATGACGTTGCCAAATCCCGATGCATTCACATCATTGACCGGGTCGGCCAGGTTGGTGTGGTTGAGAAGGTTGAAGTATTCAGCGCGGAACTGCAATGTTGCTCGCTCGTGAAGTGGGAAGACGCGATAAAGACCGGCGTCCCAATTTGCATAACGTGGTCCCGTGAACTCACCTTTACTGACGTTGCCGAAGGTTCCGTAAGCGGGAACAGAAAATGCGGAGATGTTAAGGAAAGCTCGGCACGGCCCAGCAGAGTAGGAGCAGGAGCCGCCTGCATAGGGAGCGGTGCCGTTATATTGAGCGCGATCGCTGCCGATCGCTGTATCCGAGCTGTCGGCCGAAGAGATCACCGTGAGGGGATCGCCGGACTGAATCTGCACAATGCCTGTAGTTTCCCATCCGTTGACAACGGCACGAAGCGCGGCTGCTTGAGAGTTCAGCCTGGGCAGCTTCCAGACATACGAGCCTGAAAAGACGTGGCGACGGTCAAAGTTGGAACGGCCGCGATCCAGACTGCGGAAGTTTGGATAATAGATGGGGTAAACATAGCTCAACGAGTCGCCGTAATCGTAGGGGCCATCATCCAGCGCTTTCGACCAGGTGTAGTTGGCCATAAATGTGAGCCCATGCGAGAGCCGTTGCTGCAACGTGGCCTGCAGCGAGTTATAGCTTCCATTGGCGCCGTCGTTCAGATTGGTGATGGTCGCGTACTGCGAATAACGACGAGGGCCATCGGTGCCGGAGGCATTGGCCTGACCGGGGTTCTCTTCCAGGAAGGTGGTCAGATGGGTGGTGCGCGATCCTACATACGCGAGGCGAGCAAATAGATTCTGCGTGAGGGACTGCTCCACGCTCAGGTTCCACTGATAGGTGGTCGGGGGAGGTAAAGATCCAACCGGGTTATAGGTGTAGACCTGAACCGGCACCGGAAATGCGCCGTCGTAAGGCAGCTGGGTTGCGGTCGGGAATGGGTTGGTGATGCCCTTGTAGGGATTCGAGAAGGGTCCCTGGGGATTCGTAAGCTGCAAGGAGACGCCGAACGGTGTCACGCCCGACGCATTGGACGCGTTGATGGCCTGGGTGCGGGTGTCGTAAAAGACGCCGGCGCCACCACGCAAGGATGTCTTGCCGTTGCCGAAGAGATCCAGTGCGAAGCCAAGGCGCGGTTCAAAGTCTGTGTAGATCGCGCGATAGCCCTGCTCCGGAACGCCTTTGTCGCCCGGGAACAGGAGGCCCGGAGGAGCATTGACATAGACCGATGAAGTAATGCCTGCTGCATAGGCCTGGGGATCGAACATCTCGACGCGATGATCCGCCTCCGCCCAGGGCAGATATGGCTCGTAACGGAGGCCATAGTTGAGCGAGAGACGTCGTGAGACCTTCCAGGAATCCTGCGCGTATAGGCCGGGGAATGTGTTGCGGAGCGAGGTATACGTTCCAGCGCCCTGAACGAACGTTGAGACCGCGCCGAGCAGGAAGCTGGCTGCTCCGTCGCCGGCGAGCTTGCTGAAGGTGAACAAACCGGGCTCCTGATACGGGCCGCCGTTGTCTATCTTGCTGAGCTCGATGCGTCCGCCGAACGCAAAGTCATGGTTGCCGTGCACCCAGTGCATGTCGTCCGACAGGTTGTAACTGTTGCGCTGGAATTGAGCGTAGGGGTTTGCGCCGAAGCTGAAATAGCCCTTCACCTTCAGGCGCTCAATCGCCTTGAGAGCCGGCTGCCAGATGTTGACACCATAGTCGGCGAGGTCAGGGGCGTTGTCCGGCGCATAACGCTGGGCGAGTTCCTGCATGTAGTTCACCGTGATGTTGTTCATCAGGTGAGCGGTGAAGATATGCGTTTCGGAGAGGAGCGAGCTGCGGTAGACGATGGTCGACTGATCTGTGTAAGTCAGCAGGTTTTGAGGGTTGAGATAGCCCCCGTAGAGAAATGAGTCGGAGAAGAAATGCGCAAACATTTGATCTTTGTCGCTGAACGTGTGATCTACGCGAGCGATATATTCACCGAAGTTTTCTTTGAGGGGCACCTGGTAGAAGACCTGACCGTCGCCGGTGGCGTGCGGAAGATCCTGCTCCAATGCCACAGCAGCGGGATCGAACGTGCTCGGGTTAACCTGGTTGCCGGAATACTTTGCGCCAGTTGTCGGATTCTTTATCTTTTCAGCCGAACCGATGGGGTTGTCCGGGTTGACGGTGAGGAGCGCGGAGAAATCGCCGCTCCGCTCTGCATCCGTGGGGACAAAGGAGTTATTCGGCGTCTCATCGCGGATCAAGCTCTTCTGATAGCCAAACATGAAGAATGTCTTGCGGGCGTTGAACAGGTGCGGGATCGCCAGCGGCCCGGAGAAGGTGCCACCAAACTGATTTCTCTTGAGCGGGTCCACCGTCTTCACGGGGAGGCCGTACTGCGAAGACTGTACATAGCCGAAGGGTGATGCGGCATTAAAGATGCCGTTGCGAACGTACTCAAAGAGCAGGCCGTGGTACTTCTCCTGGCCGGACTTGACGACGATGTTCACTACGCCGCCGGCGTTCTGGCCGTACTCTGCGTTGTAGTTGCTCGTCTGAATGCTGAACTCCTGAAGAGCATCCGGGAATGGGAACGGGCCGTTCACGTCGGTGTATTCGTCGACGTTGTTACCGCCATCCAGCATGTAATTGGTCTCGAATATCTGCGAGCCGTTAATAGAGGTGGAGGCGACGACGGGAAATGTCTTCGTAACACCCTGGTCAGCGCCGTCATTTGGCCCGGTCACCGCTCCGGCGACAAGCGTTGTGAGCTGAGCAGCGTTGCGGCCGTTCAGCGGAAGCTCTTCAACCTGAGCGCGATTGATGACCTGCGATAGCGTACCGTTCGTCGTATTCACCTGGTCGGCATCGGCGTCGACGGTGACGTTACTGCTCTCCGAACCTAGCCTCAGCTGGATATTCAGCACCAGCGACTGGTCCGCCTGCAGTGTGATCCCCTTCTGCGTGTAGGTGGAGAAGCCTGGAGATGTGACCCGGACCGAGTATTCCATCGGGAGCAACTGCGGGAAGATGAACCGCCCACTGCTGTTGCTGGGCACGGTCAGCGACTCGCCCGTGCTCATCTGTGTTGCAACGACACTCGCGCCGGATATGAGTGCGCCGCTTGGATCGACGACCGTACCCTGAATGCTGCCGAATCCCTGCGCCATGGCGGCCGAGGTAGCTAATCCCAGAACTGCAAAGGTGCCAGCGATGTGACGACGCGAGAGAGCCCTAGAGAGAACGAATCGTGGTTGCGGCAAATCACAACTCCTTGAATCAGGTGAAAGGCCGAAGAGCTTCCCGTCCCTTCAGCTCAGCTGGAAAAGAATGTGACAATAACCTATCGGCCTGCTTTGCAGCTGTCAACAGCAAATTTACACAGCTACCACGGAAAGTTTCCCAGAGGAGTATGCCACTAACCGTGACGCTAGGGGCGATTATCCATATGATAGCAGGCAGGTTAATCGAAAAGGGGAAGGCGTGTTCTGTGGTGGAGTGTGGTTGCGCTCTAGAAGTTCGCACGGGAAGCAGTCAATTCTGTTTTCTTTTTCTTTCATAGATGGTAAGTTTTCTCCAGTCCCACTTCGATCTTCTTTGGTGAGGAAGACACAAGTCGCATGCGAAGCGAGTCGTCCAGATGAAAGAAACACGCACGGTCCGCAAAGGAAGCCTGGGGCTGAAGGACATCGCATCTGCGGCGAATGTGAGCGTGGCCACTGTGTCGCGCGTGTTGAGCGGGAGCAGCCGCGTGGATCCTGCGATGCGCCGGCTGGTGCTGGACACGGCTGCGAAGTTGAAGATTGACCCAGTGCAGCGTAACCGGCCGGGATCGCTGGCCTTCATTTTGAGCAACCGGTCGACGCTTCCGCCGTTTCACGCCAGCATTCTTGTGGGAGCAGAGACGTATTGCACCGCGCACGGATGGGACCTGCTCTATTGCTCCTTCAACGCTCCACTGAACATCGCCGCCAAGGAGTTGCATTTGCCGAGGGTGCTGCATCGGCGGGATGCGGTTCGGGGAGTGATTTTGGCGGGCAATACGTCTCCGAATCTGTTGGAGCTGCTGGAACAGAAGGACATCGGCTATGTGGTGCTGGGGAACAACATCCTTGGCGAAGTATCCGAGCTGAAGAATGACGTTGTGTTTTCCGGAGAAACGAGGGGTGGCGAGGAGATGACTCGCTACCTGGTCGACCTAGGGCATCAACAGATCTGGTTTGTGGGCAATACTCGTCTGCCGTGGTTTGCGCGATATTACGAAGGCTATCGGCGATGCATGGAGGAAGTTCGACTGCAGCCGCGATTGAGCAGCATCGATTCAAGCGACGAGATGGAGATCGGATATCTCGGAACGAAGTATCTGCTCTCTACGGGTGAGCCGGTAACGGCGATCTTTGCTGGCAACGATGCCACGGCATGTGGAGTGTATAGAGGACTTCGCGAACGCGGCCTGCGCATTCCCGAGGACATCAGCGTGGCCGGATGCAATGACACCGTGGGCGGCTCGCTAAACCCTGGGCTGACTACGATCCGCGAGTTTCCTGAGCAGGTGGGGCGGCACATGGCGGAGCTGCTTCTGGAGCGCATCGCGAAGCCCGACATCGAGCCACGACGTCTCACCATGCCGACTGAGTTTGTGAAGCGAGATTCGTGCAGTGCACCCAGCGAGCCACAATCGCTTCAGGAGATCGGCGCGGTGGCGAATAGCACAACAATCTTAACGCGGTGAACCGCCTGATTCGGGGATAAGACATTCCCGTGTCCAGTACCCACTTTCGACTTCGCGGCGAGTAAACGCGGGGTGATACATCAAAAAACTTTGCCCGGAGAAAACACGCTTGGCGACCACTACTGCGCTTCAACGGCTCAAGGCCGATTCCTTGAATATCGAAATTTATGCAGATCTCAAATCCGCCAGCGATGCTGCGGCTCGTGAGGCAGCGCAAGCTTTAGTCAACCTCGATAAGGCTTGCAGCGCGTTTGGCGTGATCTTTGCGACCGGGTCCTCACAGATCGAGACGCTTGAGGCTCTTACGGCTATCCCGGGCTTGCCGTGGAATAAGGTGATTGGATTCCACTTGGATGAATACATCGGCATGCCGGCTGACCATCCTGCATCCTTTCGAGGCTATCTTCAGCGTCATCTCCTTAGAAAGGTTACGTTGAAAGAGTTCAACGAAATCGATGGCACGGCGCCGAATATCGACGAGATCTGCCGGCAATATGCTTTGAATTTGCAAAAAACGGCGCCGCAGCTTTGCCTGCTTGGCGTCGGCGAGAACGGTCATCTTGCGTTCAATGACCCCGACGAAGCCAACTTCAATGATCCGCAAGATGTGAGAATCGTCCGTCTTGACCCTGTCTGCAGACAGCAACAGGCCTCCGAGGGATGGTTTGATTCACTGGAGGAGGTACCCGAAGTAGCCGTCACTGTAACGATTCCTGCGTTGTTCCGTGTGCCCAAACTCGTGCTGACGGTGGTGGGCTCCCGCAAAGCGACGGCGGTAGAGCGCTTGATTGAAGGGCCGATCTCTACGAATTGCCCTGCGACGATACTACGTCGCCATTCGGACGCGACGCTCTACCTAGATCAGGACGCAGCCGCAAACCTTTGAACCGTCGCCATAACAGTGACGGTTTCTAGTCGTCCCGAGGGATTATTCTTGTGACTCGCACGATGGGGTGCGCTGCTCGCGAGTAGCCAGACGCGAGCAAAGCAAAAAAAAGGGCCGCCCAATACGGGTGGCCCACGAGGAGACCCAAACTAAGATCGGTTGACGTATGCAAAGTCTTGTCGGCAGCGCGCGCCGCCGGCGGAATCTAGCTTTTCGGCGGACGGATGCTTAGAACGGCTCGGTTCTCGGTTCCGGCGGAGACGGCGATGCTGAAGATGTGGGTTGCGGGATCGAAGTGAATCCCGGTCACGGAACCGACCGTTGCTTTCACTTCAGGCTGATTTGCGGCGTATCCAGAGATGACTCGGGGGCCTTCGCCGGCGGCGAAGTGAACTGTGGCAAGCAACTCACCACCATGTGAAGCTTCCACGCTGATACGGGTTCTTCCCATCGGGGTAATTTTTTCCGTGTCTCCCAACAAGGCAACGCCGCCTGCGTTTACTGGCGTTAGGACAACGTAGCCCCAGCCGGAATCAAACCCTATCGTGAGACTGTCCTGCGGATTCAGGACGCTTCCGGTGTGATCTCTCCAGTCGTAGGCGAAGACCGGATTGCGCACACCAAGCTTGGTCAACGGAATCGTGACACTCGTTTCCGCTGCTTGCCTGGGATAGGCGAAGACGTATCGCACGTCGCCATTGGCGGTTGCAGTGGTGGCCTCGGCTACCATCGGAGAGTTTTGTGATTCGCTGTCGCGAAGATAACTGTCATCGATGGGCACGAGTGGTGTGTCTGGTTTGATGATGGTGGCATCGGTGCGGATGACGGACATAAGATTCTTCACGTTGAAATCGCCGATCGCGTCGCCTACACCGACCGGACCGGCCGAGAGCGTCGAGATCACGAGATTGCCGAGGTCCTTGCTGAAAAAGGCGTCAGTCCACGGCCATAGCCCCACAGCCTTGGCGAGTTCCGAGTCGTACAGAAACCGGTCCCATTTGCGACGCTCAAAGCCGTCGCCACTGGTGCGCGTGGTTCGTACTGCGGGATACTGCGTGCTTGCCATGTAGTCGCTCGGCAGCGTCATGCAGTACTGAATGCTCATGTTCTGAGCCTGCATGGCATCGTTCATCTCGCGCAGAAACGCACCAGGATCCGTAAGGTTCGTCTCGGCGTGTGCATTCTTGTCCAACCAATCCTGCTCATACGTGATCACGCCGGCATCATGGAGGTAGTCCGCGGTCGATTGCCAGAACCTCGGATCGATCGCGACGTTACCGGACATTTTGTACTGCTGGTGGTATGGGCTTTGCGGAGCGATCCAGCGAGCGTGTGTTACAAGAGGGAGTCCCAAATTCTGCTGGAACTTCTTCATGCCATCTGGGAATAGTGTCTTGTCGGCACGATATTCCGTCTCACCAAATTCCGGCGTGTTGCCCTTCGTTTCCCAGCGCGACTGCGGCCCCTTTGGGTAGAACCAGCTATCGATCTGCATGTAACCGATCGGAACGTTGAGTCGCTTGAGCTCGTCGCGCACGGCAAGCAGTGTTCCGGCGTATCCTTTCGATTCGTCGAACTTGTAGTAGTAGACGGTCTTGTTGTCCGTCCAATAGCCAAGCTTGTTCAGTAGCGCGTCGGCATTGTTCGGCGCGGCGTGTTTGCCGCCGATTGCCAGGAGCGCGGAACCCCACGAACTGAATGCATCGTTTACGCCATCACCGGTAGAGAGGAGCGTGGTGTGAACGAAACCGGCAGGCATGCTCTTAATCTCTGGATCGATTCCGATCGTCGCTCCTCCAGTTTCATCAGCAGCCATTTTCGAGACGAGGAAGTGATCGGCGGGTGACACGATCAGCGCGTGCGCGGACTTGTCGAAGAAGACCCACGGACCCTCGGGATTCAGCTTGCCAAACTGATAGAAGCCGAAGTTGATCGACTGGAAGGACAGCTGTTCCTGCTCGACCGGAACATGCGCAAAGGTCGGGAACGGAGTCGTGTTATCGCCGGCGGAAACCCACTCATCGCGAAACTCAACGGTGGGGCGGCTATCGTATACTCGGATTTCCGCACGACGGGCGCCACTGGAAAAACTAATCGCGAGACTATGGAAGCGCCCCACTTTGTCTTCACCCGAAGTGCTCTTTACCTTGCCCACGGGCTCGGGGAGCTGACCATCCAACTTCCATCCGGTTGCGGAATACCGCACAACATAGCTGCCGTCTGCGCTCAGGCTGCAGTCGATCGCCGAGTTGTGTGCGGTTCGTGCTCCTGATTTTTGTCCTAGCGCACACGGCGGAACGGCGAGCAAGAACGGTAAAACCAGTCTCCAATTAAGATTCGATATCGACATCAACAACCTTCCTCTCAAGGCTTCTTCGCGCACCGTTAGCGCGAAAACTCGATCTTCTGTTCGCTGCCGTCGTCGGCAAACTCAGCGTGTACGCTCTGCGTCGCGCTATCAAACGTGACCTTGGTTGCCGCAGTGGCTCCGTTGACACGCACCGATTGCGGTGCGCGTTCCATTCCATAGATTTCCACGGCCATGCGTGACCACCACACCGGGTACGTCCCTTCTCGTTTGCCGATGTAAAGCACTACGGAATGAGCAGTGACATCGCAGTGAAACTCCTCGCGCGCGAAGTCCCCGTTGCGATACGAAAGGCTTGTTCCATCGTCTACGTAGACGGATCCGTGACAATCCTGTCCGGGATAGACACGCAGCGTGAGCGAGCCGGCCGGCCTTTCCATGGTGCTCTCCGTCAGGGGCGCAATGGGTATCACTGCGCCTGCACGCACATATACCGGAAGTAGACTGTCAGCCGGCTGAACGGTTAGCACCTTTGCAGGCTTTGGTTTGGTTCCAGGTTTTGCCACTCGCGTGCTGGCGCTGAACTTCACGGGGCGTCCCGTCCAATAGTCGAACCAACGGCCTGGAGGCAGCGTTACATCATAGGAGGCCATTTGCTCGGGATATGGCGGGGGCGCAACCAACAACTGCGGCCCAAAGAGAAACTCGCCGCCAGCATCGAGATCGATGGGATGTCCGTCGGCATTCGCATGCGGAAATTCGACGAATAAAGGACGCATGATCGGCACTCCCGTCCGTGAGAGTTCCTCCGCGGCGGTGTATAGATAGGGCATGAGCCGATAGCGTTCTTCGATGGAGTGGCGTCGCGCAGCCTCCTCGACAGGACCATCCATCCAGGGCTCGCGATTGCCGGATTGCCGCGATGAGTGTTCGCGAAAGAGCGGCTGAAAGGCACCGATTTCGAACCACTTTGTCAGCAGCGCGGGTCCAGGGACTCCGTCGAAACCACCTACGTCGGCGCCGCTCAGCGAGAAGCCGCTCAGGCCAAGATTGAGCAGCATCGGCGTGGTCATCCGCAGATGATTCCACGTGCTGGTGTTGTCCCCGGTCCAGGTCCACGCATAACGCTGGCCACCGGCGTAGGTCGCACGCGTGAGGACGAAAGGGCGCTCGTCTGGCCGCAGCGTTAGAAGACCTTCAAAGGTGGCACGCGAGTTGAGCATGCCGTAGACGTTGTGGATCTCGGCATGGGTTGCTGTGCGCGAGGCAAAGCCCGGTTCGTCGATTCGATGCTGTACGGCGGGCGGCATTGTTTTACCGGGGACGAAGACAGCCGGTTCATTCATGTCATTCCAGAAGCCGGCCACGCCATCGTGAACAAGATTTTCGTAGAGCGTTCCCCACCATTGCCGCGTGCTGGCGCGCGTGAATTCCGGAAACACGCTAGGACCCGGCCAGACATTGCCGACGTAGAGAGATCCATCAGCATTGCGGATGAAATGATCGCCTGCCACACCACTCTGATAAGGCTTGTAGGAGCCGTCTGACACAGCAGCGACATGGGGATCTGTGATCGCTACGACGTGGAACTCCTGATGTTTCAGGTCAGCGATCATCTTTGCGAAGTCCGGGAACCTCTCCTGATCGACCGTGAAGGGGCGAAGGTCTTTCTGGTAGTCGATATCGAGATACAACACGTCTGCGGGGATGTGGTCCGCTCGAAGTTTAGTGGCAATCTGCTCGACACGCGCCTGCGGAAAGTAGCTGGAACGTGATTGCTGATAGCCGAAGGCCCAACGAGGCGGAAGCGGGGGAAGGCCTGTAAGCCACGCGTATTCGCGCAACACGTCCTTGGGTGTGGGGCCAGCTAAGACGTAGTAGTCGATGGGGCCGTCCGCCGCACCGAATGAATAGAGTGCAGGATTAGATTGACCGAAGTCGAAGGAGCTGCGAAAGGTGTTGTCGAAGAGCGTCCCGGCAGCGCGTCCTTCTCGGAACGTCATGAAAAACGGGATTGTTTTGTAGATCTCGTCGGTTGATTCCTGGAAGGCGTAGGAGTCGGTGTTCCACATAGAGAAGCTGTGACCGCGACGATCAAGAGGGCCCGGCTTGTCGCCCAGTCCAAAGTAATGCTCGTCTGAGGGCATGGCCTTGTAGATGCGAAACGAACTGCCGTGGAACTCCACTGGCCATGCCGGGTCATCCTGCTGCAACACATTACCCGCGAGATTTGTCACCTTCATCTGCAGCGTTGAGAGATCCACGGTCACGCACACGGCCGAGGTTGTGAAGCCTGCTGTGCCGCTCGTGACCTGCTGTTGTACCTTCGCCATACCGTGGCGCGCATTCGGCAGCACAGCCCACGATGCATCCTCCGGCAGCGTGCTGCCACGCGCGATTCGGACGCGAAGAACACTGTCGGAGAGGGCCTCGACCTGCATCAACGCATCACTGGTGCGAACCTGAATCCCGTTTGCCAGTGGAGTGGGGACAGCGGGACCGTGCAATACGGTGACGGCGTCCTGCGCAACGGAGGCGAGCGCAGACAACACGATGGACGCGAAGACGGCTACGCGGAGCGCAGGCGTCTGCCTTGGCGAAAGCTGCCACATATTTTTCCCTTACCGAACCGTGAAAACGCCCACCGTCATCGCAGGCACGTGCAGCGTGACGCGATCCGCCGTGACTACACTACTGCCTTCGCCGAGGTCGGCTTTGAAGCTCGTGCATCCACGTAGCGCCGATGTCAGCGGAACGCCTATCGTCGTGGGCGCGTTAGAGCGATTCGCCACGATCAACAATCGTTCATCGCCAGACGCGCAACCAGTATTCGGATTCGCCGCGCGGAGATAAACGAGGGTGTCTTTGTCCGCCGATACGACGCTGAGTCCGCCGTGAAGGATCGCAGGATGCTCGGCCCTGAAATGCAGAAGAGATGAGACCGTCGCATACATATCCTGCTGCTCCGCGGTGCGTCGGGTGAGCGTAAAGGCATCCTGGGCATCACCGGGGAAGCCGCCAGGAAAGTCATGCCGATTGTCCGGATCCTTGCCGCCGCGCATTGCGATCTCGTCGCCTGCGTAGAGTTCGGGCATGCCACGCATTGTGACTAACAGGGCGTAACCCATCTTCAGTTCGTCGATCGTCGCTCCGGGCTCAGACAAAAAACGACCGGTGTCGTGGTTGCCGAGAAACGGCACAAGCCGCTCCGGATGGGGGTACAGCTTATCTTCCTTCAGCAGCGCAGAGATGTCGCTCATGGGAGCGCCTTTGATCAGCGTGTTGCGCAGCGTCGTGAACATTGGGAAATCGAAAGGAGTGTCCAGCCCTGTATCGACTCCGCGATGGGCGGCTCCGCCGGCGAAGAACGAAGTGATTTCTGGGTCGTGGTTGAATATCTCTCCGACGGTGGTGAAATGTGGGTAGAGTTCGTGGATCGTCTTGTGAAAGTCGTGCCAGAACGTTCTCTGGACGTAAGGGAAGGTATCCAGGCGGAATCCATCCAAGCCGCCTTTCTCAATCCACCAGATGGCGTTCTGGATCAGGTATTGCGAGACTAGCGGATCGTCCTGGTTCAGATCGGGTTTGGAGTTTGCAAACCAACCCTCTGTCACTGCGGCAGATGAGCCCTCCTGGGGGTCGACGATCGTCTTGAAATTGCTTTGCGCGCGAAGATGCTCGGCGGGTGTGCCGTGGAACCATGAGGGAGTGGGCGGATCATTTGCCCAAATGTGGGCAGCACCCACATGGTTCGGGACCAGATCGAGGACAAGCTTCATGCCGCGAGCATGGAGCGTATCCGACAGGTTTCTGTAGTCCTCGAGAGTGCCGAAGTGAGGATCGACGGCGTACATGTCTGTCGCGTCGTAACCGTGATATGCGTGTGGCTCGTGTGCGTTTTCGTACGCCGGCGTAATCCAGATGGTATCGACGCCAAGCTGCTGCAGATAGTCTTCATGCTCGATGATTCCGCGATAGTCGCCACCGTGCCACGCGGTCGGATTGGCCCGGTCCACCTGGCTGAAAGGATCGGAAGGCCATCCGTCATTGGAGGTATCGCCGTCGGCGAAACGGTCCGTGAAGATCAAATACATTGCGTCTGCGGATGAAAATCCGGCATTCTTCGCCGGCGTGCGCGCAGCCAGAGTGAACGGCAAAGCCAGATTCGTTGTGCCGTCGCTAAGCAGCACACGCAGTTGCTGTGGTCCGGCCTTGTCAGTTTGCAACCACAGGAAGGCGTAGTGTCCGTTGGCCGAGACCTGTGCCTTTGCCAAGGTGACTCCGTTTCCCTGCACACCAAGGCGCACATCGCGCAGATGCACGCCATGAAGCAGCAGCATCGGTGAGGGCAGGCCGGCCCACCAATCCGGTGGGTCGATCTGATCCACGCACGGTACGGTCGCGCGACTGCAATCAGCGAGCGGCGTGCGCGCCCCGTGTCCAACCAAAGGCAGTGTGAGCAATGCGCAGGCAAGAGCCGCAGATTTCAAGGACGTACACATGATGCAGAGAGGCTTTCTTCGCGTCCGCACCCGCTCGATGGAGCGAGCGCAGGACGCGATGATGGGGTTACAGATGGTGACGCCTTAGAATTGCAAGCGGAACGCTAGCTGCAACTGGCGCTCCGAATGAACGTGTGTGCCATTGATCTGGCCAAACGATCCTGTAATGGAGCTGTAGTTGGTTGCGGAACACGTTGCGGTCGACGTGTTGATGCAGCTATCGAGATTGCCGTTAGGGTTGTTGAACTGGGGTGTGTTGGTCAGGTTGTAGGCTTCCACGCGGAACTGGCCTTCGACGCGCTCCACGATCGGGAAGTTCTTGAAGAGGGATGCATCGACAACCTCATGCGCAGGACCAACCATAGCGTTGCGTGCGAGTGTTCCCGGTGCGATGAATACGCTGGTCTGGTTGTTGTTGGGGATCGCCGCGGGGTGGCTGAACGCCCCGACGTTGAACCACTGGTAGATGCTCTTCGGATAGCTGATGTTACCGGCAATATCCGCACGATTATTCAGAGTGGCGCTGAGCAGGTGCGAGCTGCAACTTGCGCAGTAGTAGTCGCTGGTCGTCACGTCAAACGGCGTGCCAGAGCCGAGAATGGTGACGGTGTTCAACTGCCAGCCACCGGCCACTGCGTCCACGAAGCGATTCGCGTGCGAGAGGAACTCGTGTCCGTGGCCGAAGGGTAGCTCAGCGAGCAGGCTGAAGACGAACACATGGCGCTGGTCCTGGTCGGACGAGCCGTAGTTGTCTTTGTAGTCCGGTCCGTTTGGCGTGATGAACAGACGGTTATCCGGCGTGTTGGTACCTGTATTGAAGGCGCCGTTGGAGTTATCGAGGGAGTGCGACCAGGTGTACGCTGCGGTGTAGTGCAGGCCGTGCGACATCTGGCTGTTCACGAAAACCTGCAGACCGTTGTAGCGGCTGATGCCATTGGATTCGGCACGCGTAATGGAATTGAATTGCGGGTACAGCTTGACGTTCACGGGCTGGCCGATTTCCTGGCTGTTCAGGTTGAACCAGCTCAGCAGATGGTTTGAGGCCGTTCCGACATAAGCGATGTTTACCGTGGAATTCCTGGTCAGCAACTGCTGTACCTGCACGTTCCACTGCATGATTTGCGGCGTGGGCAGGTTCGGATCCCACGAGATCAGGCTGGCGTTGATCGGATCCGCGCGATTCACAGCCTGACCGAACGTCGGCAGAGGCAAAGGCTGCGTGGCGTCAAGATTGTTATTGTCGCCAGAGTTCGCCTGCCCGGCAAAGTTGTTGCGGAAGCCACCGTTTGTCAACACGTCCGAGTACGCGGTCGCGCCGGCGAAGTCGGGATTTTGCGCAAGTTGCTTGCCTACACCGCCACGGTCGAGGAAGTAGAAGACACCGAATCCGCCGCGAAGAACTGTCTGCCCCTGTCCATTTGTGTCGTATGCGAAACCGACACGCGGAGCGAAGTTGTTGAAGTTTGTGTTGATCAGCGAGCGTGAGTTAGAGTTCTGGCCCGCGACCTGCAATGTGAGCGTGTTCAGGTCGAAGTTCGATTGGTTGTTGTTGACCTCATACGGATATGTGAACAGGTCATAGCGGAGGCCGAGGTTGAGCGTCAGCCGCGGCGTAACGCGCCAATCGTCCTGCGCGAACGCACCTGACTGCCAGTTGACCGTCGTAAAGTAGCGGTCAGCTACGCCGATGGTGTACGTACCCACAAAGCCGGCCAGCATGTCCGCCATGCCCAGGCCGGTGAAGTGGTTGCCGCTGAAGTCAAATAGACCCTTGTCGTCGCTGCCATGGAAGAAGCCCACCTGGCGGCGCTCGATCGAGCCCCCGAACTTGAAAGTGTGGCGTCCGTGAATCCACGAGACTTCGTCCACGAACTCGTGGCTAGCCTGCGGAACGGTGTACTGGCCGCCGTCGCCCGTGTATGCCAGGGTTCCGCCATTGATGGCCGCGCCACCACCAAGCTCCGCGTTCCTGTTCGCGTTTTGAATACCGAGGTTCGCCGACAGCGGAATATTGTTGAACGGGTTGATGTACCCGTAGAAATCGTAGATGTGGCCATAGCGCAACTCATTCACCAAATGCGGGGTGAAAACGTGTGTCCAACCCGCCGCCTCACCGCGCGGGTGCTGTGGATTCACGCCCGAACCCGAGCCGGCTGGAAGGTTCGGAAAATAGCTGGCCTTGGTCAGTACGTCCTGCCCGTAGCTATAGCGGGCGAACAGAGTATCGCGTTGAGTTGCCGTCCAGTCCAGACGCACGTCGAAATCGTCCATGCGCTGCGTCTGCTCGGGGTTGGTGTAGTAGTTGTTGACGTTGGTGAGGTTGCCCTGGGCGGGCCCGTAGTTGGGCAACGGAAAGGCGTTCAGGTAGTTGAGACCCGCCAGGGTCGCACGCGTTGTGGGGATAATGTTGCCTTGGAACGGGAGGCAGGTGACGGGGTCGTAGATGGTGCCATGCGGTCCCGACTTGGTGTTGCAGCCGGTCGCCTTGCTGTAAGGCGTGCTGGTGTTTATCGTGCTCGTCGACGCCAGCAGTTCGGAGAAATTTCCTGTACGCTCTAGCGCCGTAGGCACAGTTTGAAATGTTCCGCCACTCGGCTGCTCCATCCGAAGCCCCTGGTAGTCGCCGAACCCGAACAGATGATTCTTCCAAATGTAGCCACCGAGCGTTCCGCCATACTGCACGCGGTGGAAGGTCGGGTTCGCCTTGGTCGGCGAGAAGTAGTTCGGGCTGGCGTCGAAGATCTGATCGCGATCGAAGATGAACGCGGACCCGTGATACTGGTTCGTACCGGACTTAATGGAGGTCTGAATGATCGCTCCGCCGGCGCGGCCGAATTCAGCCGGGGCCACCGATGTGGTCACGCGGAACTGCGCGGTGGCCTCGACGGGCGGGAAGAAGATGATCGTGTTCACCAGCGCATCATTGTTGTCCAGACCGTCGAGCTCGAAGTTATTCGCCTGGGGCCGCAGACCGTTCACCGAAAGCGCCCCGCCGCCGGTCTCACTGTTGCGCCAGGTCTCCGCATTGGCGTTTAGGCCGGCCGCGTCCGAACCATAGGCACCGCGGGTGACACCTGGTACCAGCATTGCAAGCTCGGTAAAGTTTCGCCCGTTCAGCGGCAGTTCCGTAACCTGCCGGCCTTCCACCACCGCGCTCGTGGACGACGTCACCGTGTTAACCAGCGGCGCCGCATCGGTTACGGTCACCTCCTGGGTGTCGCTTCCGAGTTTCAGATGGAAGTTGAGGGCCTGCGATTGCGAGACGTCCAAAGTAAAGTTTTGGATCTCGGTCCTGAATCCACTATCGACCACCTGCGCACGGTAATGTCCTCGAACTAGGCTCGTGACACTGAAATGGCCGTGGTCGTCGGTCTTAATGGTTCGCTTGGCGCCGGTATCGAGATTTTCGATGGTGACCGTCGCGCTGGGCACGGCCGCACCCGTAGAGTCCTCGATAAGCCCTTCCACCTGAGCAGTATCGGTTTGCGCTGGGGCAGAACGTGGGACGATGATCACGGACAGGACCATCAGGGATGCGAACCAGAGCGTGCCAGTCATTCGCTGGCATCTATTAATAGAGAACATATTTCGAAGCCTCCACAGATTGCAGGGGGTTCGCAGGCGCAACGGCGCAGGTTCGCGAACACACTGGATGCACTAGACAGAGCGGATCTGTGAACTGGCAATGATCTTGCCCTCTCTTTTTCCGCAAAAATTTATTACCTGATAAGTTGATGATTTAATTGGTGGTGTACCGGACTACTTCTTTGACTTCCTCGTTTTATTAATTGGATTTGACCCTCATCATCGGATTTCGATATACAGGGACCTGCCCCCATGCCCACGATCCTTGAACCCGTCTCTACCGAGCGGCTGCGCTTCGGGCTGTTCGAGCTCGACCCGGTGGCTCAGGAGCTGCGGAAGGCGGGCGTCCCCGTACGCATCCAGAGTCAGCCGCTACGCATTCTGCTCTATCTCGCGCAGCGCGCCGGCACAATCGTTAGCCGAGAGGAGCTTCACCGCACTTTCTGGAAGCCCGACACTGCCGTCGATCTCGAACGCAGCCTGGCAGCGGCGATTTACAAGATACGGGAGTGTTTGGACGATTCCGTGACGAGTCCCCGTTTCATAGAGACTCTGTCGCGTTCCGGGTACCGCTTTATCGCTCCAGTGATGGAAATCCATCCGGACAGCCCTGCCGAGGATCCGCTCCTATCGCCCGGGCGGCATTTTCGATCGGAGCGGGCGGCCGAGCTATCTGGCGATATCAATGCGGCCGCATCAACTCCACCACCACCAACGGCCGCGAAATCGGGCCGATTGTGGCTGTTTGGTGGTCCCCTTGTCCTACTCTGGCTGGCGGTCATCGGTCTGGCTGCCCTGTTGTGTTGCGCACTGGCCTTTCGTTCTCCCACCCGGGGCTCTGCTGCTGTCCACGCCCTTACCCACAACGCGTCGATCACTCTTCCGGGCGGGATGACGCAGGGCTTTCCTGTGACTGTCACGGACAATGCCCGCGTGTACTTCGCTCGGAGCGAAGACGATCTAGGTGAACTCGGGGTCGTGATGCTCAATGGCGGCGACACGACCACGATTTCTCTGCCGGAAGAGCTTGGGAAACCTGTCGCGGATGATATTTCACCTGATGGTCTCCGTCTCCTGTTGAGGAATCGACTGTCCACCTCCGCCGAGCAAGCTCTTTGGATCGCCTCACCGGAAGGCCAAACCGCACACCAGGTTCCCGGCGTCCTGGCCCATGCCAGCGCCTGGATGCCCGATGGCGACTCTATTCTTTATGCGAATGGCAACGTTTTGTACACGATCCACGAGAATGGCTCGGGGAATGCAAGATTCGCTTCCCTGCCGGGCCGTCCGTACTATATGCGCTGGTCGCCGGATGGCAGCATCCTCCGGCTGACGTTGCGGGACGACCGGACGCTTGATACCACGTTGTGGGAGATTAAGGCCGACGGTTCAGCGGCGCATCAGATCCTTGGCGGGTGGCACTCCGGGACGCCTCTGTGCTGCGGCACCTTCCTCAGCAGCGGCGATCTCTATGTCTTTCAAGCCGGAGACGAACGGGATGGCAGTCTGTGGGCCATGCCTGTGCGCCGGGGTTGGTGGGAGCGAAGCCAGGAACCTTTCCGGCTTGCAGAGGGTCCACTTGCGTATACGTCTCCTGCGGCGACGCACAACGGCCGCCGGGTCATCTTCACTGGCTTTGACCGCTCTTTTCGTCTACTCACCTGGAGCGCAAAGGACCATCGTCTGATCCCTGCGCCGGCCTATCTCAGCGATGCTGCGCAAGTAGAGTTTTCGCCCGACGGCCAACGTGTTGCCTGGGTCCGGCGCGACGATGGCACGTTGTGGCGCAGCCGCGCTGATGGAACCGACCGTGTACGCGTGATCGGCGCGCCCTACAGGGTTTCCAGCATGGCATGGTCTCCGGATGCCGCCCGGCTCGCGATCATGGCCCGCCACCCAGGCGCTCCATGGAGAATCCTCATCGCTGACGTGCAGTCAAGCCACATCGAGGAGTTGCTGCGTGACGATCCTCACAACGAGGCCGACCCGCAATGGGCTGCCGGTGGCTCTTCTATCATTTTCGGCCGTCTGCCGCCGAGGCTCGCAGAACCCGCACTGGCGCGCGCACTCTTTCGAGTCGATCTCGCAACACGCCGGATGGTCAAACTCAGCGGCTCCGATGGTCTGTTCAGTCCACGCGTTTCCGGTGACGGCCGCACCCTCGTGGCCTTAAGTGTTGATCAAACAGTACTTCGCCAGCTAAATCTCGACACTGGAGATTGGCGCACCGCAGCGATTGGGCATTTTGACGACCCCGTTTTCCTCGGTGGCGGCCATGCGCTCATATACCGCAACTTCTCGGTTCCGGGACTCGATCTGATGAAGCTGGATCTATTAACACATCAGACCTCATCGTATGCTGAGGGCCTGCGCACCGAACCGAGCCTTGATAATCCGTACTTTGTCGGGTTGCTTGCGGGGGACGCGCCCGCTGTCAGCGTTCCGCGCACGAGTGCGGACCTGTACGAGTTGGAAGCGCCGGAGTAACGTCTTGAGTGTCGTGGAAACGGCAACACCAAGTAAACCCGGTCCAGCCACCCGAACTACGGAGTTTCGCTTCGGCCCGTTCGTTCTTAATACGGCTAGCGGTGAATTGCGTAAGTCCGGGGTTTCGCTCCGTCTGCAGGGCCAGCCGCTGCGAGTTCTCTCGATCCTGGTCGAGCGGGCAGGCGAGGTGGTCAACCGCGAAGAGCTTCGCCTCGGCGTGTGGGGAGATGGCACTGTAGTCGACTTCGATCACGGCCTCGACGTTGCCATCAATAAGGTCCGCGAGATCCTGGGCGATACTGTCAGCGATCCGCGATACGTTGAGACGCTCGCGCGCCGTGGCTATCGATTCATTGGGAGCATCGAGCCAGTTGTTGCGGGGTTGCCGACAGCAATCGGACCAACTACCCATACAGAGGCGATCCATAATGTTGTGCGAGGTGGCGGACGGCTCCCACTCGCTGCGGGTTGGATTGTTGCCGTTGCCGCACTGGCGGGGCTCGCCGTTGTCACGCTGCGGCAGCCTCAGTTGAAGCCCGCACATATCCGCGAAATTACTGACTCCGGCCGAGTCTTCCCAGGCTTGCCGTTGCAGGAGAGCCTCGGGCAGACGGCGACCGACGGCACGCGCCTGTTCTTCTCACAGATTCAGAACGGCCGCACCGTGCTGTCAGTCGCATCCGTGGGCGATGGCGAGACAACGACGCTTCCCTTCCCCGTCTCGGGCGCCTCGCCCGTTCTTGAAAACATCTCGCCCGATGGCGAACGGTTGCTGATCAAGAACCAGATGGCGCGTGAAACCGAAGGCCCAATCTGGATCATCTCCGCCATTGGCGGTCGCGCACAACAGGTTGGCGACATTCTCGCGCATGATGCGAGTTGGATGCCCGATGGCAAGCGCATCCTGTACGCGAACGGGGATGAGATGTTTACTGCGAACGAAGATGGCAGCGACATCCGTCACTTCGCCACGGTTCCCGGGCGCGCTTTCTGGATGCGATGGTCCACGGACAGCACTCGGTTGCGATTCACTCTGTTGCGCCCGCTCGATCACAGGACAGCCCTATGGGAGATAAACGCCGATGGCTCACACGCCCACGCGATGAACTTCCGCCAGAATCCCAACGTCACAGAATGCTGCGGCAACTGGACCGCCGACGGGCGCTACTTCGTCTTCCAAGCGACACACGATGGGCAGACGGATATCTGGGCAACGCGCGAAGGCCCCTTTCGCGGCAGATGGCTTCCGTACATGCCCTTCGCAGTCACCGACGGACCACTTGCTTACCGTTCGCCTGTTCCTATACCGCAAAGCGACAGCATCATCTTTCTCGGTCTGAACCAACACTCCGAGCTTCTGCGCTTTGACGCCTCGACGAATTCTTTCCAGCCGTCCACGCGATTGCAAACTGCGCAGTATGTTCGTTACACACGGGACGCAGCCTGGGTCGCGTGGCTCGACGCTCATGGCGTGCTCTGGCGGAGTCGAGCAGACGGCACGCAACAGCTACAACTCAGCCCCACGGGCATGGACGTTTACATGTTCGATTGGTCACCTGACGGCCAGAGGCTGGTGCTGATGGCACGAGAGCCCGGAAAGCTGTGGCGAATTTATACGGTCGCGGCCGATAGCGCGAACCTCACACCGCTGCTCCCAGGCGAGGATCACAACGAGGCTGACCCCTCGTGGGTCTCCGGTGCGGGCGATATCGTCTTTGGCCGTCCGCCCGATGTTATGGCTGAGCGCGCGCAACCGAAGATGATCTATCAATGGCATGCGGCCACGCGGCGGATAGAACCTATCCCCGGCTCGGAAGGTCTGTTCAGCCCTCGCAGTTCCCCCGACGGACGATTCATCGCGGCACTTCCACTTGGCCAGCGATCGCTGACCGTGTTCGATCGTCAAACGCAACGATGGCGCACACTCGCCAATATTCCGGCTGCAGATCCAGTTTGGTCAGCCGACAGCCAATGGATTTATTTCCACGATTTTGCAAGTAACACGCAGGCCATCTATCGCGCGAATGCACTGGATGGCCGCACGGAGATTGTCGCATTCGTCGGCGACATGCATTCAATGGAGTTTGCCGACTTTCGTTTCGCGGGCCTTGCTCCCGGCGACGTTCCATTGCTGCGCGCCCGCCTGACCGTGGGCAATCTGTTTCGAGCGGATATTGAGAACAGATAGGTGTCGAGTGACATTTCTGAGACTGTTCGATGTCGGATGGAGACCGGTTCGTGAGGGATTGAAAGCTCTAAGAATCGTCGGTGAGATCGTTGGTTCGAATCTGATCAACCCAACCACTTCTCTTCAACAAGTATGGGAACAAGGTCTTCCGTTCCCGCCGGACCAGTTTCTGAATCGGGTCTTATCTGCCAGCAGGTCGGCTGATTCTTTGGTCTACAACAGGAGTGCTTCCCTCGTGTAGCCGGTAGAAAGTATCAGCGGGTAGATCGTGGAACGTCTGTGTGGTCCCGTCCGGCCAATGCACCTTTACTTCCGTCATTCTGGCGGCCGAACCCAGGCCGAAATGCAGGCGAAGATCGCTTTGCGATAGGTAGCTGCTGCCGCTGAGCACCTCACTCATTTGCGTCACTCCATTCGAAGTCACCCATACTCTCGCATTCAGAGCGAGGCGGTTCGAGGGCGATCCCTCGAGCTGGAAGCTAACCCAGTGATTCGCGGGATTCGGTCTCGTTTCGAGGATCATCGGTCCCCCGGTCAAGTTTTCGATGACGACGTCGAGCCGTCCGTCATTGAAGAGATCACCGACCGCAAGACCACGGCTAACTTGAGGGATGCTCAGGGCCTTGCCAGCTTCTGGGCTGATATCACGGAACGTTCCGTCGCCGTTGTTCCAGAAGAGCAGTTTAGGCTCCCGGTAGGTGATGCCCAGCTTGCCCTCATCCAGTTGCGGGTAAACGTGGCCATTGACCATGATGAAGTCGAGCAACCCTCGATTATCGGTATCGAGAAACGCGTCGCCCCAACCCACGTAGAGTCCTGTCGGTTGCGCAATGTGGGCAATGTGGGCGACGTCGGTGAAATTCAGCGCGCCATCGTTGCGAAAGAGAATTGTGTACTCCTCACTGAAGTGGGTAATCGCGATGCTCTGCCGACCGGTGCGCGTGTAATCTCCGAGCGCAACCCCCATATTGGCTTGTTCGTTGCCGTCTTCGCTCAGCGCAACGCCGGCGTCTTCAGCGATATCTTTGAAGTGACCATTTCCTTCGTTGTGATAGAGGTAGTTCGGTTCACCATCGTTAGCTACAAAAAGATCGAGCTTGCCGTCTCCGTCAAAATCGGACCAAACGCCTTGTAGTCCAAAGTACTTCTGCGGGTCATCAACTCCTGCTTTCGCACTAACATCCGTGAAGGTGCCGTCGCCGTTGTTGCGATATAAGGAATCAGATGATCCCTTGAGACCACGTGGGCCGCACTGCACGGCTATCGCGTGATAGGTGCAGGTACGATCCTTGCCGAAGACGGGAAGATTGTTCAGGTCGAGATCGACATAGTGTGGCACGAAGAGGTCGACGAAACCGTCGTTGTCGTAATCGCCGAAGGTAAGGCCGGTGGCCCAACCATGATCTCGGTCGAGACCGGATTTCTTTGTCACGTTGGTAAAGGTACCGTCGTGATTGTTGTGATAGAGAACTACACCGTTGAAGCAACTGACAGCGAGGTCAGGCCATCCGTCATTGTCGAAGTCACCAACGGCAACGCCCATGGCCCAACAGGGATAGCCGACGCCTGCCTTGTCGGTCACGTCAGTGAATGTGCCATCGTGGTTGTTGTGATAGAGAGCGCTGCGCGCGGGTGTGCCTGCCTTGTGCATGGCGACACTCGGTGCATTTGTGAAGTAGAGGTCAGGATAGCCGTCGTTGTCGTAGTCGATGATGGCAACGCCGCCGCTCATCGATTCAACGATGTACCGGGCCTCGGGGCTGGAAAGGTGGTTGAAATGAATGCCCGTTGCGGCGGTGATGTCGACGATGTGAGCCGTCTCCATCTTCTCGGCGGGCGCTTTCCCGTTCTGCGCGCAACCATACGGGACACAGATCAAAAGTGCGGCTATAAACACCGAAAGAGACCTATCTACTGACATCCTTACCTTGTGGAGAGTCGAGCCGCATGGTGTCGTAGACATTGCGGAGATTGTCTTTCATTGTCTTCAGGCTTTGATACTGTGCGAGCTCGCGCTTGGCATCATCAGGCCGATGCAGCCGACGATACACGACACTGAGCCGGAAGTGGGCAAGCATGCTCATGGGGTCATTATTGATTGCCTGCTGGAGCAGTGGAACCGCCTCGTCCGAATGGCCAGTCTCGCTGAGCTCATAGGCGAGGCCGACTTCTGCGTCTGTGTAGTTAGGTTGCGCCGCAAGTGCCTGCTTGTAACGTGCGATGGCCGTTGTATGATCCTCCGTCTCGCCTGCGATGTCGCCAAGCCTTGTGAGCGATGCGGCGTCGTTGGGCTGGTACTGGATAGCGAGCTTGTATTGCTCGGCGGCCTCCGCTTTGTCGGCGGGAACCGTGGAAAGGCGTAGCAACTCCGCGAGTTCGTAATGTGCGCCGGGAAGCGCCGGGTTGATCTTGAGCGCCTCGCGCAAGTTTTCGACGGCGGCCTTGTTGTCACGCTCGCGAATGAGGACGTGGGCCATGGCCTGATGCATCTGTGCGGAATGCGGAGCTGCAATAGAGAGGTCGAGCACGGCTTCATCGGCGAGGTCCGAATAGACGCTCCACGCAGCGAAGAGAACCTCGGGGTCTTGTGGGAAATCCTTCTTCATCTGCGCGGCCACATCTGCAGCGGCCGGCAGATCATTTAGCGCGGTATCAATCTCGATGATCTCGAGACCTGCTTGCTGACGGACCTTGGGATCGGTGATCTGAGGAAGCGCAGCGACAAGGTCGTGGCGCGCATCTTCGAGATGGCCCTGGCGGTGCTCGGATGTGCCGAGCAGCATGCGTAGTTTCGCGAGGGTAGGATCGATGGTGAGCGCGGCGCGCAAGTGAGGCTCGGCCTCATCTGGCTTACCCGCGAAAAAAAGCAGGACGCCCAGGTTGGCCTGAGCATCGAGATTTTGCGGGTCAGCCTCCAGAACCGCGGAGAACTCAGGGATCGCCAAGTCAGGCCTTTTGTCGCGGAGATATGCGTCGGCCTTCTGCTGATGCACACGCGTTTGTTCGGAGGCGGTAGAGGTGGAGGGCTGCTGGAGGGCGCCAGAACGCGTCGCAACGACTGCCAAAAGAAGCGGGGCCAATAGAAACTTAGTTTGCGAACGCATTGCCGGATGCTCCATCCGGTCGTAAAGAGGGGATCGCCGGAAAAGAAATGGGGACAGCGCCGATCCTCCGGTCGCCATCCCCAGTTGTTTATCAGAACGTGATCTTCCCGTACAACTGCATTGCTCTGCCGCCGATGGTGACGCTGTTGATTACGGCCGCTTGAGTCTCGTCAGTGGCCGGAACGCCCGAGATCTGATTGTTACCAGTCTGCCCGAAGCTAGGATGGTTCAGCACGTTGAAGGCATCCGCACGGATCTCCAACTTAACGCCCCGGTCCGGATACAGATCGAACGTCTTTCCGAGTGAGGCATTCATGACTTGGAGAGGCGGTCCCGTGATGATGTTCCTGCGGAAGTTACCGTAGGTTGCCGGGGCGGGAAGTGTCAGCGCGTCCGTGTTGTACCACTCCTTCAAGCGAGAGTACACGCTTCCACCCTTATGCCAGTCCCCGACCAGATTCGCAAACTGCGTATAACTACCGGACTGGTTATACGAGTTGTTGTAATTTCCTGTCGTTACACCCATAGGATTGCCGTCTTGAATAACGAAGGAACTGGAAACGCGCCAACCCCCGAGAACCTCGTCCAAGACCCAATTGTTGTTTAGGAACTGCTGCCCTTTGCCGAAGGGAAGCGTGTAGATGACATTGCCTTTGAAGGCGTTTCTTACGTCGAAGTTCGAATTGCTGTAGTTCTGGTGGATATCATATGCGTTCTGGTAATTCTGGTAGCCTTCGCGGCTGCCCCATCCAGACGAATCCATATCACTCAGGAAGTGAGACCACACGTAGTTGACCTGGAAGTCAAGGCCATGGCTCATCCTCTTCTTCAAGACAGCCTGCATAGCGTTGTAGTTCGAAATTGCGTTATTGGTGCTGCCGGTGATGGTGCCGTAAATGGGATAAGGCTCTGATGTCTGGTCATTCGGAGCGAGCTTGCTCTGAGGCACCTGGTTGATATCGATCCCTGAGGTATTCAGGTTCGTTCCGTGATTTCCGACATACGCAAGACTCGTGGCCCAGCTGTTGCCAAACTGCCGCTCGAGCGAAAGAGTCCACTGATAGTTCGTAGGTACCGGCGTGTGGTACTGGGTGTAACCAACGTTCTGATGGCCGGCATTTCTGGCATCCGGTGCGGTGGGTGAGTTGAGATACTGCGAGTTGACGCTGACGCTGTTGAACGTGCCTGTGCCGCATCCAGGATCGGTTGTGTCAGGCGTGCTTCCGGTGCCGCTGAACTGCACGACCGGGCAGATACCGTTGGTGGAATCGTTGACGTTGCCGCTGCTGCCGAACTCGCCGCCCATGCCGCCGCCGTAGGTGTCCTCGCTGAGTTGGGCCGAGTAGATACCGAAGGCGCCGCGAAGTACGGTGTTCGACATCGCCTGCCAGCTAAAACCAACGCGCGGAAGCCAGATGTTGTACTGCGGCGCGACGAGTTGAGTACGCCCATTTGCTTTAGTTGTCCCGTACCAGATCGCGCCCAGAGTGTTCGTGCCTGGATTAAGGACGGTGGGGTCCCACGTAGATTCGTTGCCCTTGACCTCAGACCATCCCGTATTCCCCTCCCAGCGCAGACCAGCGTTTACGGTGAGCTTCGGAGTCACCTTGATGTCGTCCTGGACGAAGAGCTGTGGGCTCTTCTGTCGCGCGCCAAACTCCGGCGTTACGCCCGCACTCCAGCTCTGGGATTGGCCGAGCAGGAAGTCCGCATAGCCAAAGCCGGAGGCGTAGGGCGTACAACCGGTACACGGTTTCAGTGACGTCTGACCGTTGATGGAGGTGTAGTGGCCGTTAAAGGATAAGGAACCGGCGTTGATATTTCCCCAGGCTGTGGAGTCGGCACGGCTGATCAGGAACTCCCCTCCGAAGTGCAAAATATGCTTGCCGTGGATGAGCGTAACTACGTCCGAGGGATCGAAGACGAACTCCTTATAGACCGAGTTGCTCTGCGATCCAAGCGTGTAGTAGCTCGAAATCGTGGTGTTGGGGAAGTTATCGGCCTTCGCGAATTGCCAGGCCAGTTTGCTGGGATAGCCTTGTCCGATCGTGTATGGCGTGAAAAAGTTGAGCTGATCGGTGAAGCCAAAACGCGCCTCATTCTGGAAGTGGGCACTGAACGTATGCACATCTGAGATCTGCGCATTGTTGCGGCCAACATCGCCATTCTGGCATTGAATCGGACAAATGCCTTGGTTGAGATAGGTGGCCGGGTTGTCGCTCTCCGTCTCGGAGATCGTCAACCGGTTCGACGTAGAAATGTCATAGTCCAAACGTCCGAAGAACTTCGTGAACGGATTTGAGCTCGGAACGTTGTAGAAGAAGTTGTTGATGGCCACACCATTGCTGATCGTTGGATTGCTGACGTTGGCCTTGGGATAGTAAGCCTGAACTTTTGCGGACACAGGGTCGATCAGAGCAGCAGGGATCGCGTTCACCCCATACTCCGACAGGAAGGTCTTGCGAATCACGCACGGGCAGTTTTGCGTGTAATTCCCGTCTGGGGTCACGTAGGTGTAGGTGCCGGTCTGCTGAATTGTCTGCGTCGTGGGGTCGTAGAGGGTTGGAATGCCGGTTGCGCTGAAGTTTCCTGATTGCACAGTCGGATCAGGCACAGTTTCAAAACCGTTCGACGCTCCACCATGATCGATGGTCTTATCAAAATCGAAGAAGAAAAATACCTTATGGGGCCACACAAAGCCCCCGACGTTGAAACCGAAGTTGTTGTAGCGAAGGAACGGCACCGATCCCTTCTGGCCGAAGGCGTAAGGAGCCGCATTCAGCGCATTGTTCTGGAAGTATTCGTAGCCGGCGCCGTGGAAGCGATCCGTGCCGCCTTTGGTGATCTGGTTGTAGACAACGTTTCCGACACCGTACTGTGCGGAGAAGCCGCTGTCGCTGATCTTTACCTCGGCCGTCGTTTCGAAGATCGTAACGTCGGAGTTTGTGCTCATGGGCAACGTTGTTGTCGCGCCATCAGACAGGTAGGTTTCAAATGGCAGGTTGCCGTTGATGGAGGTCTGCCCTCCATTTGGTTGGACGGCCGTGCTGCTGTTCTCCGGCGTTCCTGTTGCACCCGGCTGCAGCCAGATGAAGTTCTCCCAGTCCGCACCGACCTGCGGCAGCTCCGACATCGTTTGCGCCGTCAAGGTCTGCTCCTGCGCGCCCTCCTCTGTGTTCAGCAACGGCACGTCGGTGGTGACCTCGACCCGTTCGTTGGTCGTGCCCACCTTCATTTGCGCATTGATGCCCTGAACGCCCACCTCGACGGTGATCGGGCCACGGACCAGGACGTCGAAGCCCTGTTTGGTGAAGGTGATCTTGTAATGATCGGGAACGATGGATCCGGTGTCGTACAGGCCGGCGCTATCCGTTGTATAGGTCTTCGTTACGTCCTTATCGACGTCGGTGACGGTGACGGTGGTTCCGGGAATGACTGCCCCAGTCGTGTCCGTTACTGTTCCGCGAATATCGCCGGAGTTAGTGTTCTGTGCGTCTGCTGGAGATGTAACTCCCGTGCATAGCAGCGCGAGCAGCGCGCACGCGGTCGCAGGTAGTGTCCGCCTCATGTAACCTCCTCAGAACTGCAGCTGTTTCGTTTGTTCGCATCGTAGATCCCAGGAAAATGTCCCGGTTTGCACGAAGACAAACGTTCGTCTTTCTTGACGTTCCGCATTCGAATTGAAGAGTGGAGCAAATGTCAAGCGCGATTTTTCCAGAGTCGCCCGCAGAACGGTCGGCCCACGAGTTGGAAGACAAAGGTTTGTCTTAAGGGCGAGAGATGCGGTCTGACAAGTTTCGGCACCCGTGCCTCGGCAGGTACCAGCCAGCAGGCGCTTGTTTTATGTGCAAATGGAAAAATAGCTAGACAAGCGATTGACTAGCCGCTAAACAGGATTGAGAATCAGGCGATCGATTCGGGAGTTTAACGTGCTTCGTCTCCATCCGATCTCACTTTTCAAGCATCGGCCCTCGCCGCTGTGGATCTCGGTCGCTCTCCTGGCGTTGGTGGGGCGAGGTGTTCTGCCTGCCCAAAAACTGGAAACGTGGTTGTCAACGGCCGATCGCACCAGCCTGGTCGCCCCGCAGCCGATAAGCCACTTCCATCGCGCCGGTACACCGAAGAATGTGATCCGAGTGGACGACTCGATCAGCTACCAGAGCATCGACGGGTTCGGGCATGCAGTCACCGGAGGCACAGCGCAGCTCATGATCAAGATGTCGCACGACGCGCGGCATGCACTTCTCGAGGACCTGTTCGGGCACGGGCCAGGGCAGCGCAACATGAGCTACATCCGGGTCAGCATAGGTGCTTCCGACATGAATGAGTCTGTCTACACCTACGACGATCTTCCCGATGGATCAACCGATCCGACTCTCTCCCACTTCTCGCTTGCGCCAGACGAGACGTACGTCATCCCCGTAGTCAAAGAGATTATTGCGATCCATCCTGGCATTCGCATTCTCGCCTCTCCATGGACACCGCCGAGCTGGATGAAGGACAACGGCAAACCGAAGGGCGGTACGCTGCTGCAGGAAGACTACGAAGTCTACGCTTCGTACCTCGTGAAGTATCTCCAGGAAATGAAGCTTCTCGGCATTCCAATTACGACGCTTACTGTCCAGAATGAGCCGGAGAACCCGAAGAACACGCCCAGCATGGTGCTCACTGCGGAGCAGGAAGCGCGTTTTATCGGGAAGTATCTCGGTCCCGCGATGGTGCGAGCCAATCTACACACGGAGATTGTTGCGTTCGATCACAACTGCGACCATCCGCAGTACCCGATCACCGTCCTGAGCGACAGCGATGCCGGCAAGTTCACGGGCGGCTCGGGGTTCCACTTATATCTGGGGAATATCACAGCGCTCTCCGTCGTCCACAATGCATTTCCGAATAAGGACATCTTCTTCACGGAACAATTGGTGATCCCTCATCGCAATGCAACGAACTTCGGCATCGCGGAACCAGCGGCCCGCGTCATGATTGGTGCCACGACAAACTGGGCGCGAAACGTGCTGCTGTGGAACCTTGCCGCCGACCCGGAGAACGGTCCACACACCAACGATGGAGGATGTCCCGTGTGTTCCGGCGCGATCACTCTGGACGGGGACAAGGTCACCCGGAATCTGGCGTACTACGTGACTGCGCACTTTACGCAGTTTGTGCCTCCCGGCAGCGTTCGTGTCAGGTCGGACTCCGAAGGTCTGGATCTGCCGCAGGTCGCATTCCGTACGCCTCATGGTAGACATGTACTCGTCGTTAGCAATACGGGTGCCGTCGACGAGCAATTCTGGATTGGGTACAAGCAAAAGTTCTCCGAAGTGAAGCTCCCCGCCGGCGGGGTCGCGACGTACGCGTGGTGACCATCTGTCATAAACCGAAGCGAGGTCCTGCGACGGCGCCAACCTTTGAGTAATCGCTGGAGAGAAAGAGATGATCACCGCAAGAATCCGATGTGACTATCTACTCATTGCTGCATTGCTGAACCTGATTACCTGGGGGGCCATCGCCCAGAAGGGCGACGGTTCAGACGCTGAGATGCATCGTTTCGTGAGCGGCTTGATGGCGCGGATGACGCTCGAGGAAAAAATCGGGCAAATGTCACAGATCGCGCAGCACGTACCCCCCCTCATTCCGCATGAGGAGAGCATTCGGCGCGAGCAGGTCGGCTCCTTCTTATTCGTGCGCGATGCGAACGAGATCAATCGGCTCCAGCACATTGCAGTAGATGAGACACGACTGCACATCCCGCTGCTATTTGGGTTCGATGTCGTCCACGGATACCGCACGATCTATCCCGTTCCTCTTGCGTTGGCGGCTTCATGGGACCCATCGCTGGTGGAATCGGTGCAACACATGGCGGCGGGTGAAGCTGCTTCCGTTGGCATCCGCTGGACCTTTGCGCCTATGGTGGACATTGCCCGTGACGCTCGGTGGGGTCGCATCATGGAAGGAGCGGGTGAGGATCCTTACCTTGGTGAGCGAATGGCGGAAGCTCAGGTGCGTGGCTTTCAAGGATCCACACTCGGTGCTCCGGACAGCATACTCGCGTGTGTAAAGCATTTTGCCGGCTATGGTGCAGCGGCAGGTGGCAGGGATTATGACGAGGTGGACGTCAGCGACAATCTGCTCTGGAATCTCTATCTGCCTCCATTTCACGCTGCAGAAAAGGCTCACGCGGCAACATTTATGGCGGCTTACATGAATTTCAACGGAGTGCCCGCCAGCGCAAACGGCTTTCTGCTGCATGATGTTCTGCGTCAGGACTGGGGCTTCCAGGGACTTGTGGTCAGCGACTGGGAGACCATCGCAAACCTCACGACGCACGGTTTCGCCGCCAACGATGCAGACGCCGCTGCGCGTGCCGTAAATGCCGGTGTTGACATGGAGATGACCTCCCATCTTTATCTGCAGAATCTCGCTGCAGATGTTAGAGCCGGTAAAGTGCCCAGCTCTACGATTGATGATTCGGTGCGGCGCATTCTTGAAGCAAAGTACAAACTCGGTCTCTTCACTAACCCGTACGCGCCCGAAGGCGCCGCAGAACATGAGTTGATCTCGGCGGAGCAGCGCCAAGCAGCCCGACGCGCTGCAGAGCGGGCCGCTGTTCTCCTGAGAAACGACAACGATCTGCTTCCGCTGAATCGATCCTCGCTTCACTCACTCGCAGTCGTCGGTGCGCTGGCAGACTCGAAAGCAGACACGATGGGTTCCTGGAGCCTTGCGGGTCACTACGACGACACAGTCACCATCCTCGAAGGCATCCGCGCCAAACTGGGCCGTTCGGTCGATGTGCGATTCGCACGCGGTGTCGAGCTCGATCGCGGTAGTGAATCCATCTTTGATCCGCAGTTCGCCAGCCCGAAACCAAGGCTGCTTACGCAACAGCAAAGAGATGCCGCGTTCGCTCAAGCCATAGACACCATCAAGCACAGCGACGCTGCCGTGCTGGTTATGGGTGAGTTGCAAAGCATGAATGGAGAGCGCGCCTCCCGTCAGTCGCTCGATCTGCCAGGTGATCAGGAATGGTTGCTCGAAGCTGCAGTGGCGACCGGCAAACCTGTTGTCTTGGTGCTGCTGAGTGGCCGGCCTCTCACCATCGACTGGGCCGCCACACATGTTCCTGCGATTCTCGACATGTGGTACCCCGGCACTGAAGGGGGCAACGCAGTCGCCGATTTGCTTTTTGGGGATGCGGATCCAGGTGGCAAGCTGCCAATCACCTGGCCGCGCAGCGTGGGGCAGGAACCGCTCTACTACAATCCCACATTGAGTCAGATTCCAACCGATCGCGACACCATGTATTGGGATGGCTCCAATGCGCCGCTCTATCCCTTCGGTTATGGTTTGAGCTATTCCCGAATTTCGATCAACGACCTCAATCTCTCGAGCGACAGGCTGCAGCCTGGAGGGATACTATCGGCCACTGTAACCATGGCAAATACCAGCCATCGCGACGGCGACCAGGTGGTGGAGCTCTATGTGCACCAGCGTGCGGGAAGTTCAGCGCGGCCTGTGCGCGAGCTCAAGGGGTTCCAGCGCGTCAGCATTAAGGCGGGACAAAGCCGCATGGTCACGATTCCCTTGCACGCAGAAGATCTCCGCTACTGGAGCGCCGAAACACGAAAATGGGAAGAGGGGTCGGGAACCTTTGATATGTGGGTAGGTGATTCCTCGACCGCCACCGAACACGCGACATTCGTGGAAGAACCGTAGAACATCTTCGATCGGCCTTTGTAGCTTGGATTGGCCGTCACTTAGACGTCTGGGGCATCGGAAATTCTGTCAGTTTTGGATCGACTCTGTGCGGCGCACATTGGGTTGCATCGCCGGCATCGTCGACGATGTGGCGTATTCCACCATGTGTGAGCAGGCAGACCGTAATCATGTGATGAAGCCGTACCTGCGGTGTTTGCGGCACTTCAATCGCATGCGAGATAAAGACGTCGGGATACGTGAACACGCTATAGACACCGAGGCCCCACGCCTCATGCTTCTTTACGGTGTCAGCGACCTTGTAGGATGCCCATCCGTCGACATCCCGTACACTCGTGTAAGCGGCTTGGTTCGGAGGATCGTAGGGAATCTCCGATTGATAAAAATAGGTCCTCCCGCCGTCGCCGTTCCACAACACTTGGAACTGCTCGTGATGCTCTACGAATAGCCCATAGATCGTCACATCATTGCCGTTGACGACAATGCCGTTGTCACTCAGGTTCTTGTCCCAGCCAACTCCGTTGCCATGGTCCGCGCGCCAGATCCACGTATGGTCGACGATTGTTCCACTGCTGTTGATCTCAAGATTAATTCTGGTTTTACCTACACCTGCTCCGCCGACGCGGAAGAAAACGTCCTGGATTGCAATCGGATGCTCATGATGATCGCGCGTACTGCCTCGAGGTCCAACTTGTACCAACACCGTTGACTGTTTCTCGCCCGCGTCGATTAGGAGGCCAGTCAGTACGATCCCATCCGCATCTGAGGTTTCTATCGCAGCCGTTCCGTGTACTGGTTTGAGCGTCGCGAATCCCAGACCCATCAGAACAGTATTTGGGCGACTGACGCGCACTGGTTCGTCCAGTTCGTAAAGCCCCGGGACGAACAGAATATTCATCCCTTTGGCGAGTTGCGTGTTCAGCGTCTCTGCTGTATCTCTGCCCGGATGAGCCAGATACACATTGCGAAACGGGATCGTTCTTGCGGGAGCTCGAACGTTATGGCTCCAGCTCGTCCCGGAAGTATCGCGCTGCAGCTGTGGAACGACAATGCTCCAGTGCTGCGCATCCGGAGCAACAATGTAGGGCTTTTCAAGCTCAAGTGGAGTCTTCTCCACCTTTGTGAATGTACGCTCCGGCCACTCACCCGCCGGCGCTTGAGGAACGCCCACAAAGACCATGTTCCAGTTTGAACCGGTCCAGTTCTTCCACTCGCTATTGCGCGAGATCCACTGCTGCTGCGGGCCGCTGTCCACAGTGCCATCCACCAATGTGTCGGACATCCATCCGCCAGAAGCCCACCCATTCTGGTGCAGTACCAGATTTCCGAGCACGTGCAGGCGTCGCATCGGCACCGCCTGTGACACCGCCCAGCGCATCGTCCCTCCTTCCGGCGTGACCGCGAAGTTCTCGGCTGAGCGCCAGAAGGTCGTCGTCGCATTATTGTTGCGTGCCGCAGCATCAACATGAATGTTGCCGATCAGATGGGTAGCGTCCGGCGTCTGTCCGAGGCCTGCGACCTCTGTATAGAAACCAATCGGAATGTCTACGTGGTAATCGCCGGGCAAGAAAAGAAACGCATGTCTGTCGCTGCCGAATTCGCTGTGCTGCTCAATCGCATACACCTTGTCGATCTCTTGTTGCATCAGACTCACCGGCGTATCCGGCGAAAAGACATTCACATTCGGACCGAAATCCGGGATCTGTGCGAGGGCGGTTCCGGAAAGGCAGAGTATTCCGAAGGAGACGATCAATTTCATCGCACACAAAACTACCATCAAACCGTGTGGCTGCGCTGCAGATCGACGGCCATTCGCAGTGGCGCACTTGAGCGGGCGGGAAAGAGGACGCCTAGCCCCGATGAGAGCCAGGACCACCATTGCGCGACGCCTCTCGATCGCTCAGGTAGGCTAAATCGCCAACGCTTTAGGCGCGGATGATCTCTATTCCCATATTGCGAAAGGGAGCAACCATCGCATCCGTCGCGCCGGTGTCGGTGACGATCGTATGGAGACTGCGCGCCTGGCAAATTCTCCAGTTC